>JAICIL010000157.1 GCA_025924435.1 Chloroflexia bacterium
CTATCCAGTCTGCGAACGGGCCGCAGGCTGGATAGCCTGCGCTACCGCTATTGCAACGGCGACGATGATTCGCGCGAACCCGGCGCGGCACGCTACACTATCGCCGAAGAGGGTATCCCTGCTCAGTCCTCAGTTCTTAGTCCCGAAGGAGCCGCGCGACGATGATACGGTTCGGAACTGATGGCTGGCGTGCGGTGATCGCCGACGAGTTCACGCTCGCCAATGTGCGCCTCTGCGCCGCCGCGATCGCGGATTGGGTGAAGCAGACGGAGGGCGCGGCCCAGCGAGGCGTCGTCGTCGGGCACGACCGGCGATTTCTGTCCGAGCAATTCGCCGAGGCGGTGGCGGAAGCGCTGCTCGGCCAGGATGTGCGCGTCTTGTACTGCGACCATGGCCCGGTGCCGACGCCGGTCGTCTCCTTCACGGTGCCGCACACGCAGGCGGCGGCGGGGGTGATGGTCACGGCGAGCCACAACCCGGCGATCTACAACGGCATCAAGGTGAAGACGGCGCTCGGCGCGCCCGCCGACCGGACGGCGACGACGGTGATCGAGACGTATGCGGACACCCGGCGGCACGGCGGCGAGGAGATTCCGCTGCTGAAGTTCGACGAGCCGTATGTGGACGGGCGGTACATGCCGATTGACCCGTTCCCCGATTATCTGTCGGCGGTGCGGCAACTGGTGGATGTCGAGGCGATCCGCCGCGCCAATCTCCGCATCGTCGTGGACGCGATGTACGGCGCGGGCGCGGGCGTCCTGCAGAAATTGCTCGGCACGGGGGCGCGGCCAATTATCGGCATTCGCGCGGAGCGGAATCCGCTCTTTCCGGGGATGAAGGGGCCGGAGCCGCTGGCGGAGACGCTCGGCCCGCTGATGCGGGCGGTGAAGGCGCACGGCGCGGACATCGGCATCGCCTTCGACGGCGACGGCGACCGCATCGCCCTCGTGGACAATAACGGTGAATTCGTCAATAGTCAGGACACCTTTGCGATGCTCGCGATGTACCTCGGCGAGCGGGACGACGTGGCGGACGGGGCGATTGTGCGCTCCGCCAACGGCTCGGTGCGGCTCGATCTGCTCGCGGAGCGGTACAACGTGCCGCTGATCGAGACACCGATCGGCTACGCCCACATCGCGCCCGCGATGGTCGAGCATCACGCGATGCTCGGCGGCGAGGAGAGCGGCGGCTTCGCCTTCGGCACGCACCTGCCGGAGCGCGACGCGTTCGTCGCCGCCCTCTCCATCCTCGACCTGATGCAGCGGCGCGGCACCGACATCGCGGGCCTGCGCTACGGCGTCGAGATCCGCACCGGCGCCTGGCACTACCGGCGGCAGGATGTGCCCCTCGCGGCGGAGGCGATGGACGAAGTACGGGCCCGGCTCGCGGCGGCGGAGACGAGCGGTATTGACCTCGCCGGGTCGCCCGTCGCGAAGACGGTGACGCTGGATGGCATCAAACTGATCGGCGAGGATCGCCGCTGGCTCCTCGTCCGCGCGAGCGGCACGGAACCGCTCGCGCGCATCTACGCCGAGGCGCGCGACCCGGAGACCGTCGAAGCGCTGATCGCGCTCGGTCGGGCGATCCTCAATGGTGAACCGCTGCCCGCGTTCGCCGCGCCGCCCGCTACGGACGAGAACGATCTGCCGTCCATCGCGGCGGGAGGCGACGGGGCCGCGCGGCAGCGCATCGGGCGCACTCGTACGTACACACGTCGCCGCTGACCGTCCTGGGCATCCGGCGTGCTATACTGGGGGCATGGCGTTTCGTCGCGGAATAGCACGCGGCGGTGTGGCGTTTAATCAGGATGGAGTGGACTGGCGGTATGCAGGAGGAACACGGAACGGCGACGAGCGGAGCATCACGCGGCGACATCGCGGCGCAACTGGAGGAGATCGCGGAGGAGATCCGCGTCTGCACGAAGTGCGAACTCTGCAAGATGCGCACGAAGGCGGTGCCCGGCGACGGCCCCGTAGACGCGCCGATTCTCTTCATCGGCGAAGCGCCCGGCTTCCACGAGGACCAGCGCGGCCATCCCTTCGTCGGCGCCGCCGGCAATTTGCTGAACGACTTGCTCGCCTCCGTCGGCATCGAACGCAGCCAGGTCTTCGTCACGAACCTCGTCAAGTGCCGCCCGCCGGGCAACCGCGACCCGCTGCCGGATGAGATCAGCACCTGCACGAGCAATTATCTGGACCGTCAGATCGCGCTGATCAACCCGCGCATGATCGTGGCGATCGGGCGGTTCTCGATGGCGCGCTACTTCCCCGGCGAGAAGATCATGAAGATTCACGGGCAGCCGAAGCGCGCGGACGGGCGCATCTACTTCCCGATGGTCCACCCCGCCGCCGCGTTGCATCAACCGGCGTTCATGGAGCACGTCAAGGAAGACATCAAGAAAATCCCGGCCCTCCTCGAAGAGGCGAAAGCGATGGCCGCGCCGGAGAATGACGAGGAACCGCCGGCGCAGTTGTCCCTCTTTTGAGGGAAGTAGTCAGTAGAGACTGGGCAGTAGTCAGATCGGACGGAAAGGTCCACGGCTACTCAATGCGTAGTACACCCGCGCTGCTTGCTCTCACTTCTGTCAGCTGACTACCGACTACTGGCTACTCACCTAGGCTTGATACCATCCACGCGCATCCTGCGGACGCTGGAATGGTACGAAAAAGTTGCCGCAGGACGTTCCACGAATGAGGAGGCATATCCCCCTTGGCAAAGACAACAAAGAAGCGCGTGCGCATTATCCCGCTCGGTGGGATGGGCGAAGTCGGCAAAAATATGACCGTCTACGAGTACGGCAATGACATCATCATCGTGGATGTCGGCGTCGGTTTCCCGGAAGAAGAGATGTTCGGCGTGGACCTCGTCATCCCGGACATCACCTACCTCCACGACAAACTCTCTCGCATCCGGGGCATCTTCATCACCCACGGCCACGAGGATCACATCGGCTCGCTGCCCTATCTGCTGGACGAACTCGGCAACCCGCCGATCTACGGCACGCCGCTCACGCTCGGCCTGATCGGCGTGAAATTGCGCGAGCGGCGGCTGCTCGATAAGGCCATCCTCATCCCGATCGGGCCGGACGAGGCCATCGAGGCGGGCGCGTTCACGATTGAGCCGTTCCGCGTCTGCCATTCGATCCCGGACGCCGTCGGCTTCGGCATCACGACGCCCGCCGGGCTGATCGTCCACACGGGCGACTACAAGTTCGACATGACGCCGGTGGACGGCCGCCCGACCGATTTCGGCAAGATCGCCGCGTTCGGCAATCGGGGCGTGCTGGCGCTCGTCACGGACTGCGTCCACGTCGAGACGCCCGGCTTCACCGCCTCGGAGCGCGTCCTCGAGGACGCATTCGACCGCATCTTCGCGCAGACCGACGGGCGGATCATCGTCGCCACCTTCGCCTCGCTCATCTCGCGCATCCAGCAGGTTGTGGATGTGGCGCAGCGGTATGGCCGCAAGGTCTGCCCGATCGGGCGGAGCATGGAGAACAATGTCGAGATGGCGCTCGGCATGGATTATCTGCACGACCCGCACCGGGTGCTCGTGGATGTCAAGCGGGCGTCCGAACTGCCGCCGAACCGCGTCGCGTATGTCGTGACCGGCAGCCAGGGCGAGCCGATGGCGGCGCTTAGCCGGATGGCGGGCGGCGACCATCGCCAGTTGAAGATCATGTCCGGCGACACGGTGATTATCAGCGCGACGCCGATCCCCGGCAACGAGACGAGCGTCGGACGGATCATCAACAACCTCTTCCAGTTGGGCGCGGACGTCATCTACTCCGCCCTGACGACGGTGCACGTCTCCGGCCACGCGAGCCGGGAAGAGTTGAAACTGATGCTTAACCTCACCCGCCCGAAATACGTCATGCCGCTCCACGGCGAGCAGCGGCACCTGATCCTCTACAAGCGGCTCGCGGAGAGCATGGGCTGGGATGAGGACGACATCGTGCTGGCGAAGAACGGCAGCGTCGTCGCCTTCGGGGAGGAATTCGCCGGGATCGTCGAGACGGTCCATGCGGGATTCATGCTCGTGGACGGTGTCGGCGCGGGCGAGGTGGGCGAGGTCGTCATCCGCGACCGGCAGATGCTGGCGCGCGACGGCATCCTGATGGTCGTCGTCTCGGTGGACAAGGAGACGGGGAAACTGGTCTCCGGGCCGGACATCGTCTCGCGCGGGTTCGTCTCGCAGCGGCGCACGACGGACCTGATCGAGGGGACGAAGGAGCGCGTGCGCGACTCGCTGATCTCCACCAACGGTCATCACCCGCAGGAATGGAGTTACCTGACGCGCAAAATCAAGGATGTCGCGGGGTCGTATTTGTACGAGCAGACCCGCCGCCGCCCGATGATTATGCCGATGGTGATGGAAGTCTGACGGAAAGCCTACGCTACCGGTATGGTCGGGGCGCATCCCTGTGATGCGCCCTTTTTTGGTTTTTGGCGCAATCCCCCGATCTTCTGGCATCCGCTCTGCAATGGAACAACCGTATACCGCGTTTTTCGGCGCATTGCCCGATGGATGGGCGGGGCGAAGGCGTGGATGGGGCCTATTGCCATGCGGATCAAACAGCTGCACCTGAGCGTCTATCGCATCCCCACCGACCGCCCGGAGCAGGACGGCACCTACGACTGGACGAGCACGACGCTCGTCCTCGTCGAACCGGAGACCGACACGGGGCTGCGCGGCCTCGGCTACTCGTACGCGGATGGGGCGACGGCAACACTCGTCAAGGAGACGCTGGCGCCCGTTGTCTGCGGGCGGGATGTGCGGGATGTCGGCGGCTCGTGGGGCGCGATGGTGCGGGCAATCCGCAACCTGGGGCGACCGGGCATCGCCTCGATGGCGATTGCCGCCGTGGACACCGCGCTCTGGGACCTTAAGGCGCGCGCCGTCGGCCTTCCACTTTTTACACTGCTTGGGCCATACCGCGACGCCATCCCGATCTACGGCAGCGGCGGGTTCACCTCGTACACCGAGCGGGAACTCGTCGCGCAGCTGGCGGGCTGGGTCGAGCGGGGCATCCCGCGCGTCAAGATGAAAATTGGCCGCGACCCGGCGGCGGATGTCGCCCGCGTGCGCGCCGTCCGCACGGCCATCGGCGACGACGCGGAACTGTTCGTGGACGCCAATGGCGCGTACGGCGTGAAGGAGGCGTTGCGGCAGGCCGGGCGGTTCGCCGAGGAAGGGGTGACGTGGTTCGAGGAACCCGTCTCGTCGGACCATCTCGACGAACTGCGTTTCATCCGCGAGCGGACGCCGAGCATGGACATCGCGGCGGGCGAGTATGGTTACGACCGCTTCTACTTCCGCCGGATGGTCGAGGCGGGCGCGGTGGATGTCTTGCAGGCGGACGCGACGCGGTGCGCGGGCGTGACGGGCTGGTTGCAGGCGGCGGCGATCGCGCACGCCTTCGCCATCCCATTCTCGGCACATTGCGCCCCCGAAATTCACGCCCACGTCGCCTGCGCCGCGCCGGAGTTCCGCCACGCCGAGTACTTCCACGATCATGTGCGGATCGCGCACCTGCTCTTCGATGGCGTGCCGGAACCCGTGGATGGATGCCTGCGGCCCGATCCGTCGCGGCCGGGATTGGGGCTGGAATTGAAGCGGCGCGATGCAGAGCGGTGGGCGGTGTGATCGCATACGCATGGAGGAGGAGAAGCCGGTGTCGCGGCTCGCCGTCGCGATGTTCAACGGGCGTTCCACACGACAGATGATTCGCATAGCGAAGGGACAGGGCAACATGGCAGAGCAATCGGTCGCGATGCAACAACCGACGACCGTCGAGGGGACGGCCGCCGATGTCTTCATCCAAACGATCCACAATTGGGGCGTTGACACGATCTTCGGCCTCCCCGGCGATGGCATCAACGGCTTGATGGAGGCGCTCCGGGTCCATCAGGAGCAGGTGCGGTTCATCCAGGTGCGGCACGAGGAAGCCGCCGCCTTCATGGCGTGCGCGTACGCAAAATACACGGGCCGGCTCGGCTGCTGCATCGCCACCTCCGGCCCCGGCGCAATCCACCTCCTCAACGGCCTCTACGACGCGAAGATGGACGGGCAGCCCGTGCTGGCGATCACCGGCATGACGTACCACGACATGATCGGCACGTTCTACCAGCAGGATGTCAATACCGAAGCCCTTTTCTCCGATGTGACCGTCTACGATGAGCGCGTGATGAGCGGGTCGCAGGCGGAGGAACTGGCGAATATGGCGTGCCGGGCGGCGCTCAGTCGGCGGGGCGTCGCGCACGTCACCTTCCCGAACGATTTGCAGGAAGTGGCGCACGACGCGGGCCGATCCAAGGCGAACATCCCCTCGCACACCTCGACGAATTACCGGCCCGAACACGCGCTCCCGACGCACGACGAGTTGGCGCGGATGGCGGACATCCTCAACAGCGGCAAGAAGGTGGCGATTCTCGCGGGGCGCGGTGCGCTCGATGCGACGGACGAACTGGAACAGGTCGCGGAAACGCTCGCCGCGCCGATCGTCAAGCCGCTGTTGGGCAAAGCCGCCGTGCCGGACGAGAGCCCGTACAGCACGGGCGGCATCGGCCTGCTCGGCACCGCGCCCTCCGAAGACGTGATGGAGCAATGCGACACGCTCCTCATGGTCGGCTCATCCTATCCGTACATCGAGTTCCTGCCGAAACCCGGCGCGGCGCGCGGCGTCCAGATTGACATTGACCCGGAGCGGATTGGCCTGCGCTACCCGGTCGAGATCGGCGTCGCGGGGGACTCCAAGACCGTCCTGAAGGCGCTGATCCCGCTTCTCACGCGCAAGCAGGACCGCTCGTTCCTCGAAATGGCCCAGAAAGGCATGAAGGAGTGGTGGGCGCTCCTCGACGAACGGGGGCAGCGCACCGACACGCCGATGAAGCCGCAAGTCGTCGCGTGGGAGTTGAACCGGCTGCTCGCGGACGATGCGATCATCAGCACGGATAGCGGCACGATCACAACCTGGGCGGCGCGCTACCTGCGCATCAAGCGGGGCCAGATGTTCTCCTGCTCCGGCAACCTCGCGACGATGGCGCCCGGGTTCCCGTATGCCAATGCCGCGCAGGTCGCTTTCCCGGATCGGCAGTGTGTCGCGCTCGTCGGCGACGGTGGCTTCACGATGCTGATGGGCGAACTGGCGACCGCCGTGAAATACAACCTGCCGGTGAAGATCATCATCTTCAAGAACGACGTGCTCGGGCAGATCAAGTGGGAGCAGATGGTCTTCCTCGGCAACCCGGAGTATGGCGTCCAATTGCAGACGCTCGATTTCGCCGGGATCGCCGACGCGGCGGGTGCGAAGGGCTTCACGATCACCGATCCGAAGCAGTGCCGCGCGACGCTGGAGGAGGCGCTGCGCCATCCCGGCCCGGCGATCATCCAGGCGGTCGTGGACCCGAACGAGCCGCCGATGCCCGCGAAAGTCAAGCCCGAGCAGGTGCTGAAGATGGGGGAGGCGCTCCTGCGCGGCGAGCCAAACCGCGTCCGCATCGGCACGACGCTCTTCCGCGATAAGGTGGACGATCTCTTCGCGTCGGGCGGCCACACGAACGGCGCGGACGAGGGCTTGGTGGACAAGGTGAAGGACAAGATCCGCGACATCGTCGAATGATGCACCCTCACCCCCGACCCCTCTCCCACGCTCGCGTGGGAGAGGGGAGCCATAAAATTATCCGTATCAATCCCTTCTCCCCTCCCATCGCCCCCGATCAGGGAAAACGCGAGTTCCGTTTGACGATGGAGAGGGGGTCGGGGGTGAGGATGTGAGGTTGCCCATGGATTCAGTCACATCGCTCGCGCACTCCATCGAGGAGCGCGGGCGGGCGGAAGTCCGCGCGCTGCTGCCGGACGAACTCACCGACGAGGGGAAACTGCTGCTCCAGCACATCCGCGAGGGGCGGTTCCAGCGCGGCCTCGCCCTGATCGCCGGTTTTTCGAGCATCCTCAGCGGGCTGGAAGTGACGTACGAGCATTACCGGGGCAGTTACAGCCAGCGCGTCATGTACACGCCGGTCATCCTCAGCCCCGCGCTGCTCGCCGCTTCCGTCGCGGGCGCGACGAATCGCAAGGCGGCGCGGTCGGTCCTGCCGGTCGTCTCCGCGCTGACCGTCGCGGACGGATTGGTCGGCTTCGTCTTCCATGTGCGCGGCGTCCATCGCAAGCCGGGCGGCTGGCGGCTGCCGGTGGCGAATATCGTCATGGGGCCGCCGATCATGGCGCCGGTGCTCTTCGCGATCAGCGGCTATCTCGGCCTGATCGCCGCCTTCCTGCGCCGCGAGGACGATCCCGAAGTAGCGGGCATGCAGGGCGCACACCAAGCGAAAGCATCGCCCCGTTCCGCATGGATGAGCGTGCTGCCAAAGAGCATCACGGAAGAGACGCGGACGCTGGAACACGACATCCGCGAGGGGCGGTTCCAGAAGCACATGGCCGTCGCGATGGCGGGTGCGGCCCTCTGTAGCGGCTTCGAGTCGCTCTACTCCCACTACGAGAACGACTTTCAGTACAAGAAACTGCAATGGAGCCCGATCGTCCTCACGCCGCTGATGGTGGCGGCGGGGCTCGGTGCCGTGCAGAGCCGCAAAATCGCCCGCACGCTCCTGCCCGCCGCGTCGGCGGCGGCGATCCTCGACGGCTCGGTCGGCTTCTTCTTCCACGCGCGCGGCATCCTGCGGCGTCCGGGCGGGGCGAAACTGCCGCTCTACAACCTCATCTACGGCCCGCCCGCCTTCGCGCCGCTGCTTTTCGCCGCCAGCGGCTTTCTCGGCCTGCTCGCCAGCATGTTGCGCAGGGAGGAGGACAATGAGCAATGAGCAATGAGCAGACAGCAGACAGCGGGCAGCAGGCAGCCGGTAGCGATTCTACCTCAGTCCTCAGCCCTCAGTCCTCAGTCCTTCCTCTCGATAAGAAGACCGGCCAGCCGATGCCGCCGCGCGCGCAGCCGGGCTATTACCCGGAGTTCAACACGCTCAGTCAGCAGGCATTCTGGGACGAGGCGACGCGCAAGGTCGTGCTCGACCGTGTCCAGCATGTCCCGCCGATCCGTTTTTTCAACCCGGACGAGGCGCGCGTGATGGCCGCGCTCTGCGACCGCCTGCTCCCGCAGGACGACCGCGACGCGGCGCACAAAATTCCCATCGTCAACATCATTGACGACCGGCTCTTCACGGGCCGGATTGACGGCTACCGCTTCGAGGACATGCCGCCCGATGGCGAGGCCTTCCGCCTCGGCCTGCAAGGGATCGAGGCGGTGGCGCGGCACCTGCACGACCGCTCGTTCCCCGATCTCGGCCCGCGCGAGCAGGATCAGATTTTGTGGGCATTGCACGACGAGAACCCGCCCGCCGGGGAGGAGTTCTGGAAGCGCGTGCCGCTCGACCGCTTCTGGGTGCTGCTGATGGGCGATGTCGCGGACGCCTACTACGCCCACCCCTTCGCGTGGGACGAGATCGGCTTCGGCGGCCCCGCCTATCCGCGCGGCTACATGCGGCTCGAAAACGGCAAGCCGGAGCCGTGGGAAGTCCGCGAGCGGCGGTACGATTGGGACGCGCCGGAAACGTCGCTCTCCGATGCCTACCGACCCATCGGCGGCACCCACCCCGGCCGCAATCAGCCGACCGGCCAGGAGGGGACGCACTGACGCCGCACGCACGGCGACGAAAGAAGGAACCGCCAAGACGCCAAGGACGCCAAGAAGAGGAAGAAGATGAAATCCAAGATCCCTTTCTTTTTCCTTTTGGCGTCCTTGGCGTCTTGGCGGTTGAGTGAACGTTCTTAGCCCGATGGAGAGCATATCCTTATGAAGACACCGCTCTTTGGCAAATTCGATGGGCACGACACCGACCTGCACATGCTCGGCCCGATCCAGGTGATCGAGGCGCCGATGCGCCATTACGCGTCGGATGA
>JAICIL010000158.1 GCA_025924435.1 Chloroflexia bacterium
CCGGAGGCAACAGATAGGCTCCACTTGCGGTTCACTTTTCCCCGCCATTCCTTGCCTGTGGAGTCTCCCAGCCACACTGGAGTTGCCCCGTTTTCGCGGCTCTTCCGCAGAGTTGGTGAGTAGCAGGAACACCGAGCAGGGTCGCGGTGTTTCCTCAGTTTGCCGTGTAGAGGGCGCGCTGCCGGAGTAGATCGAACTTGGCCCGCCCGTACATCGCCCGCTTCACCAGCTTCAGTTTGTTGACCTGTCCCTCCGTTTGCCCTTGGCTGTGCGGCAACGTGAGTGCGGCGAGCACGGCCGACCGATCTTGCCGCAGCTTCGTGGCGAACGCGCAGATCTCCGCGATGCCGCTGCTCGCCGCCTCTTCCATCCATTGGTCCAGTTGCACCGATGGCTCCCTCCCCCCATCCGGCTCGCGCAGCAGCGTCGCGAAGGATGCGACGAGCCCGAGCGTGGTCTGTAGCTCGACGTGCAACTCGCCCACCTGTGCGAGCGCGTATTGCTCACGCGCGCTGCGCTTCTCCGGGCGCATCACCGCGATGCCCGTCGCACCCGTCGGTGTGAGGCCGCTAGATGCGCGCCACAACGGTTGTCCCGCCCGTTGCCGGTCGCGTAGATGGCGCGCCAAGAGCGCCACACCGCGATAGGCGCCCGGGTAGCCGCGGGCCGCGATCTCTCGCCATAGTTGCTTCGCATTGTGGCAACCATCCCGCCACCGTTCGAGCAGATACCCCTCGTATGGGGTGAGCGCGCTCGTCTTCCGCGTCGTGTGGCGCCGCTCGGGGGCAGCCGTGAGTGGGTAGTATTTCTGCACCGTGTGGCGATGGAGCCCGAGCGCGCGGGCAATCGCCGATCGGTTCATTCCTTGTGCCGCGAGTCGCTGGACCGCGTTGAAGCGGTCCTCCATCTCCCGGCGCGTCCGTTCCCGCGACGCCATGCGATCGGGACGTTGTCGGATGAGCGACTGCGGTTCCGCGGTGGGGAGGGGGACCTGGGCGATCCGCTTCGCGTGGCGCTTGAAGATGCGCAGCACGACGTCGCGCAGGTTGCGCAGGAGATGGAAGCGATCCGCTACCTGGATAGCGGCGGGGGCCGCACGCCGCGCTGCCTCCGCATACTCGCCGCCCCGGTCGCGGCTGATGATCTCCGTGCCGGGATGTGCCGTGAGCCACGCCGCGAAGGTGTGGCCGCTCCGATCCGGTAAGAGGTCGACCACGCGATGCGCTTCCAAGTCGACGAGCATGCTGCCGTAGGTACGCCCGCGCCGCAGGGCGAAGTCGTCCACGCTGAGCACGCGCGGGGTGGGCGGCGTGTGAATCGCTGCGGCACGGATGTGCGCGAGCAAGCTGTCGCCGGAGACCGTCACCCCGAGCGCCCGCAGCAGACGGGCACCCGGCTCGCCGCCGAGGGCGAAGGAGACGTGGGTGAACCAGTCGCGCAACCGGTCGGTCCGATGGGCATAGGGGATCGCGACGCCGGGCAGGCGCTCGGTGAAGACGCGGCGCGCGCAGTCGGGCGCGTCGCAGAAGAAGCGCCGTGTCCAGAGGAGCACACGCGCAGGAATCCCTTGCCAGGGGAGATCGGCGAGGATGCGCCGATAGCGCGAATGGACCCGCGACGCCGGCCGGCCGCACAGCGGGCAACAGGCCACGTCGCTACATGTCCGCGCGGTCAGGGTAACCCCTTCTTCGTCGGCGGCGAGGGACAGAAGATGGAGACGGTCAGGATCCGGCAACAGGGAGTGGAATGGCATACGCAACCTCCGAGGTAGAACCAGTCGGTTGCGTGATGCCAGAAAGAATGCCAGGCGGGGTCACCAACTCCGCGGAAGAGCCGTTTTCGCGGACTTGTGGCAATTAGAGCGGATTTCATAATGATTGACCCTGTATCTGCGCCATATTCCTTGCTATGCAAGGAGAAACGCAGGGCCAACGATTACGCGAACCGCTCTAGGCGGAGACGTCCGGAGACGATTCGGTATCCTTGTTGTCCCTAAAATCAATTTATCACGATACAATTGCTATCGCCTCCCTCGGACCTCGATGCCTGCGGGGGTGCCGACGACGACGGTGTGGGTGAGGCCGAGGAAGAAGCCGTGTTCGACGACGCCAACGGTCGCCTTGATCGCGGCGGCGAGATCGTGGAGGGCAAAGGAGGATGGCAGCGCGCAGTCCGCGATGTAGTTGCCGTTGTCGGTGTGGAAGGGCGCGGTCCCGGCGCGGCGGAGCGTCGGGGCGAGGCCGAGCGCGGCGAGCGCGGCGGACGTGCGCTTCCAGCCGAAAGGCACGATCTCGACGGGCAGCGGCATCCGCTCGCCGAGGCGCTGCACCATCTTCGTCTCGTCCACGATGATGATCTGGTGTACCGTCGCGCTAGCGACGATCTTCTCGCGCAGGAGCGCGCCGCCCCGCCCCTTGATGACATTCATCGCCGGGTCAACTTCGTCCGCGCCGTCAATCGTCACGTCAATGCGCGGATGGGTGTTGAGCGTCGTGAGGGGGATGCCGCCGCCGCGCGCCTGCACCGCCGACGCGCGCGAGGTGGGGATGGCGCGGATGCGCAGCCCTTGCGCCACGCGCGCCGCGAGGGCCGCGATCGCGAAGGCCGCCGTGCTGCCCGTGCCCAGTCCGACGATCATGCCATCCCGAACGAATGTCGCCGCGTGCTCGCCCGTCGCGCGTTGCGCCGCCACGCGTGCCGTCTCCGAAACCGCCATCGCCCCTCCTTCTCCTCGCCGCCATTCTATGCGAGCGCGCGAGCGGAGGGGAAGGGGACGATCGAACCGCCAAGACGCCAAGGACGCCAAGGAACACAAAGAAGAGAAGGGAAAGGAGCACTCCTGTCTCTCTTCTCTTTTCCCTTCTTGGCGTCCTTGGCGTCTTGGCGGTTTCGCAATCGCCTCAGTCGTATCGGCCGGTGCGCTCGCCGATCTGGACGCACTCGCGCAGTTGCGCGGCGACGCGGAAGGGGTCGCTGGAGACGACTGAGGAGGCGTAGAGTTCCATCGCGCCGAAGTCCGCCGTGCGGTTCATCGGGTCGCCCCGGTCCACCATGCGGACGAGGACGGGGAAATCGGCCCAGTTTTCGCCCGATTCCGCGAGCGGCGGCAAGGCAATCGTCAGGTTGAATGAAGTGACGCCGAGGTCGCCCGTCAGGCAGGCGAGGGCGCAATAGAGCGAGCGTTTCAGGTCGTCGTCCAACCGTTTGCCGAAGAGGACGACTTCCTTCTCCTTCAGCGGCACGAGGTGCGACATCATGCGCACATCGCCGTTCGCCATGCCGAGGCCGAGCAGTTCGTGCATCCGGTAGTAGTCGGCGAAGTAGTCGCGATCGAACGTCGTGTTGTATTGCAAGGCCGCCCGGCGGAGCAACTCGACCTTGCCGTAGTGCATCCCCTTCGTCAGGCTCATCTGCGCGTGGCCGTGCGGGATGGACGCGCCGCTCTTCCAGAGGCAGTTCCACATGAAGAAAGGATAGATCGCCTCCGGGTCGGTCGCGTGCGCCTTCTCGTACCATTCCGTCGCCGCGTCGAGCGCGCCGATGACCGTCTCCTCCGTGAAGGCGAGCGGATCGTGCTCGTCGAAGACGACGACGCCGTGAAAGCCATCATACTTCGCGATGTTCGAGGCGGTGATCGCGTGGCGCGTGCGGATGCGGCCGAAGACATCCTCCGGTGTGTTCGCCTCGGGGTCATCGAAAGGGTCGGGGTGGCTCCGCGCGATCTCCTCCGCGAGCGCCGACGGGATGCGCGCTTCGAGCGGTCGGTGCGCCCGCAGTTCGTTGAAGAGGCTGCTCTCCAGCGTCCAGCGATTCGTCACCTTGACGACCTTCTGGTGGCGGACGGCATCCACCGAGCCGAAATACTTCTCGATCCACCGATGCATCGTCTGCGGCGGATTCAACTCCCCAACGGTGGTGCTCAAGTGAAACAAGCGGTCGAATAACTCGCGGTCCTCAGCCGATAGCGCGGCAACAATTTCGTCGAGCGCGACAATCTCACGCTGATCCACAGCAACTGCGTCCATACGCGTCCCGTACTCCTTTTTCTCCCCCACCATAGTATAGCAGGTGCGTAAAGTCCTTTTAAATCCCAATTACCAACCGTTTCAACGGTCAGCCGCCGGGATTGTGACGCGGCGCGACGGCCCGTTCGTAGAGCGCGGCATATCGGCGCGCCGATGCCGTCCACGAGAAGTCGCGCGCCATCGCATTCGCGATCAGCACATCCCATGCCGCCGGATCGCGGTACGTGTCCAGCGCGCGCGCGGCCGCCGCGAAACACGCTTCCGGATTGTACGCATCAAAAACAAAACCCGTCCCCGCGTGCGCGAGTGGGTCGTAGTCCGTCACCGTATCCGCGAGGCCGCCGGTTCTGCGTACTATCGGGATTGTACCATAGCGCATCGCGATCATCTGCCCCAGCCCGCACGGCTCGAAGCGCGACGGCATCAGGAAGAGGTCGCTGCCGGCGTAGATGCGCGACGCCTGCTGCGCGTCGAAGCCGAGGCGCACCGCCACGCGATTGGGCCGCGCCGCCGCAACCCGGCGGAATTCGCCCTCAATCGCCGGGTCGCCGGTGCCGAGGACGGCGAGTTGCGCCCCGCGATCCACGATGCGATCGGCGATCCGGGCGACGAGGTCGAACCCCTTCTGCTCGACCAGCCGCGAGACGACGCCGATCAGCGGGGCGCGCGGGTCGCCGTCGAGGCCGAGTTCGCGCTGGAGCGCGGCCTTGTTCGCCGCTTTCGGCCCATGGTCCCGCGCGTCGTAGTGCGCGGCGAGCGCGCCGTCCGTCGCCGGGTCCCAGACCGCCTCGTCAATGCCGTTGAGGATGCCGACGAAGGCATCGCCACGCTCGCGCAGGATCGTGTCCAGCCCCTCGCCGCTCTCCGGCGTGCGGATTTCGTCGTGGTATGTCGGGCTGACGGTGTTCACCATATCCGATTCGACGATGCCGCGCGCCATCGGGTTCGCCGCGCCGCCGAAGCGCGCGTACTCGATCGGCAGCATCTGCGTCCCATTAATGTCCGCGAGGCCGAAGAGGTAGTCGCCGCCGAAGACGCCCTGATAGGCGAGGTTGTGGATCGTGAAGACCGTCGCCGTCTCGTCCCAGAAGCGGTCCCACCGCAGGGTATAGCGCAGCCAGTGGACGGCGACGGCGGTGTGCCAGTCGTGGCAATGGACGATCTCAGGTCGCCAGCCGTTCTCGCTGCACCATTGCAGCGCGGCGCGGCAGAAGAAGAAGAACCGCTCGTGCTCGTACGGCAATCCGTACACCTGCGGCGCGCCGAAGAGCAGCGTGTTGTCCGCGAAGATGATCCGGGGTCGCGCGCCGTCCGGCAGGTCGTCCGTGCCCATCCGGCCCGCGAAGAAGCCGAAGCCGTGCGACGTGTTCCAGCCGAGCGTCACCATGAACCCATGCGCCGGCGGATCGAGCGCGTAGCGCGCCGGGTCAATCGAACCGTAGCGCGGCATCGCGACGACGACCTCATGCCCCGCCGCCGCCAGCGCGAGGGGCAGGGAGCCGACCACGTCGGCCAGCCCGCCAACCTTCGCGTACGGCGCGACCTCCGCGCTCAACATCAGTATCTTCAGGCGGTCATCCTTTCATTGATAGTGGCTCACGGTCGAGCGCGTTTTCTCCGGTGGTAGCAGGCTTTCCAGCCTGCCTCTCGCGCTGGAAGGCAGGCTGGAAAGCCTGCTACCACCAAGTTGCGTTCGTTACTCGCTGCTTCGTCGCACCGCGCCGGAGTGCCAGAGATAGTCCGAACCCCAGCTGCGATCAGCGGGCTTTTCACCCCATGGCTGGTCGGATGCCGCGCTCGTCGTTCGCATGTCCGGGCTGCCGGGGCTGATCGGGCCGAGGTAGGCGTTCGCCGGGCCGCGATCCTGGAAGACGTGGTAATCGAGGCGTGGGAAGGGGTTGTCCAGTTGCTCGATCCGCGTCCGCAGATGCTTCCCGGCTTTGGTCTCCGCCGTGTCGGCGTCGAGGAGCGCGACCAGCCGGTCGAACCGCTTGACATGGGCGTTGAACCGCCGCGTCGCGTACTCCGCCGCCTGCCCGGTCGTGACGAGGAAGGGCCAGTCGGACGATTCGAGCAGGAGCAGCTCGCGCCCCGCCTGCGCCAGCGTCGCCCGGAGCGCGCCGCGTGCGCGCGGATAGCGCGCGACGAGCGATTCCATCCGCCGCTCCCGCTCGTGGATGATCGGCCACATCCACGCCGTCTGCGCGTTGTTCCACGTGTAATCCGTGCGGTAGCGCCCCCACGACGATGGCGGCAGATCAATCGCCTCGGTCGCGGGATGCTCGCCCACGTAGCCGCCCGCTGTCGCGGTCGCAATCGTCGGGTGGTCGTCACCGGCGGCCAGTTCCAGCACGCGCGCCAGCCACTGGACGCCCTCGAACCACCAGTGGCCGAAGAGTTCGGCGTCGTAGGCGGCGCAGATCAGCCCCGGCGCGTCGGACGCGCCGCGCCACGTCGCCGCCTCGTCCTCGACGACGGAGACGAAATGATGCGCGTGCGCCTCGATCTTCGCCGCCGCCCATTCGGGTTCGTAGAGGTCCTTCTCGCCCAGGTCCACGTCGCTTCCGGTAATCCGCCAGTACCAGAGGCCGCTCTCGGCGTCCTTCCGGTGGAACTCGCGGTAGTCGCGATCGCCCGGATAGCCCTGCCAGCGCGACCAGACCTGCTCCGCGACGCGCTGATTGCGCGCGACGACCTGCACGGGCGACGCGGCGATCCGGTACGGGCGGAAGGTCGTCGGGCTGTCGTGCGCGCCGCCGACGAACGGCGCTTCCTCGACATTCTGCGCCTCGGTGAAGAAGAGATTCAACCCCTGCGCTTCCAGGAACGATTCGATACCCGGCAGGCCGCCCTGTGCGGGGCGGTAGGCGCATTCGGGCAGCCAGATCGAGCGCGGCTTCGCGCCGACATGCCGCTCGTACGCAGCGATGCCGACCTGCAACTGCGCCGCGATGGACGAGGCCCGGCCGAGCAGCGGCAGATAGCCGTGCGTCGCGGCGGAGACCATCAATTCGACATGCCCGGAGCGTTGCAAGGCGGCGAACCCGGCGACGATGTTGCGGTTGAAGCGCGTCTGGAAGGCGTGGAGCGCGCCGTCGAAGTGCTCCGCATAGAGCGCCGCCACCCGCGCCTCCCGCGCGTTCCCCTCGTGCGCGAACCGGATGCGGTCGGACTCCGCGCGGCGCAGGCGGTCGAGCAGGTAGGTTTCCAGATTCGCGATCACCGCCGCGTCGGAGAGTTGCTCCATCAGGATCGGCGTCAGGCCGATCGTCAGCCGGAATGGTACGCCGCGCCCCGCCATCTCCGTCAGCGCGATCAGGAGGGGGATATACGTCGTTGACGCCGCCTCGTGGATCCACTCCTCGCCGTGCGGCCACTGCCCCTGCCGCCGCGCGTACGGCAAATGGCCGTGCAGCACGAAGACGAGGGACGAGGACTGGGGACTGGGGACTGAGGGAGGCGCGTCACTCATCTTCGGTTGGTCGGTTGGTGATTGCATGCTCTCTCCGATGCTTCGGCCTGGCACTGAGTCCTCAGTCCTCAGTCCTCAGTCCTCCTTATGCCCAGGATGGCATGCGGGAATCAACGGTCTCGCCGCTGGGGATCAGGTGGCCGGGGAACTCGTGCTCCTGCACCTCGGGGGCGATGATGACGTTGCGCCCGATCGTGACATTCGGCGGGACGCGCGCGTTCTTGCCGACGAGCGTGATGCCGGTATTGACGCGGCGCGGGTCGAGCATGTTCGGGATGTCCTCGCCGAAGCCGAGGCGGCTGCCCGCGCCGATGAACGCCTGCTTGTCAATGATGCACCGCTCCACAATCGCGCCCTCCGCGATCACTGTGTCGCCCATGATGATGCTGTCCCGCACGACCGCGCCCTCGCGGACGACCACACCCGGCGAGAGCACCGAGTGCTCGACGCGCCCGCGAATGATGATGCAGCCGTTCGAGACGAGCGACCGCGAGACGTGCGACCCCTCCATAATCTTCGCCGGCGGGCGCTCCTCCGAGCGCGTGTGGATCACCCAGTCGGGATCGTAGAGGTTTAGTCGCGGCAGGTCGTCCAGCAGCGCGAGGTTCGTCTCCCAGTACGACTGCAAGGTGCCGACATCCTGCCAGTAGCCGTCGAAGGCGTAGGCGAAGACATCGCCCCGCTCGATCAGCATGGGGATGATGTCCTTGCCGAAATCGAGCATCGTCCGCTCGGCGCTCGTCTCGCCGATCTCCAGCGTCTCGACGAGCAGGTCCTTATCGAAGACGTAGATGCCCATCGAGGCGAGGGTGCTGCGCGGGTTCTCCGGTTTTTCCTGGAACGCGATCACGCGGTCGTCGTCGTCCGTGACGAGCAGGCCGAACCGGCTCGCATCCTCCAGCGGCACCGGCTGGACGCAGACCGTCACCGAGGCGCGGCGTTTGCGGTGGAAGTCGAGCAGCGGGCGATAATCCATGTTGTAGATGTGATCGCCGGAGAGGATCAGCACGTCGTTGAACTGCTTCGGCATCACGTACCAGAGGTTGTGGTAGATCGCGTCCGCCGTGCCGCGATACCAGTCCGATCGCGCCCGGCCGAGATAGGGTTGGAGCATCTGCACGCCGCCGCGCGAGCGGTCGAGGTCCCACGGCTGGCCGATGCCGATATGGTCGTTGAGGGAGTGCGGCCGGTACTGCGTGAGCACGGCGACGTTCGTGATGCCGGAGTTGACGCAGTTCGAGAGCGTGAAATCAATGATCCGATACTTCCCGGCGAACGGCACGGCGGGTTTCGCCCGCTGCCGCGAGAGGATGCTCAATCGCTCCCCCTGCCCACCCGCCAGGATCATCGCGGCGACGCCGTCCACGGATTGCCCCCCTCTCAGGACTCCTCTCCACCATCCGACAAACTGCAATTCGCCTGCCAGAAGGGAAAAGAACGCCACGCACGGGGTATTATAGGCGAGATCGTAACGGGTGCGATAGCGGCGTGTGAGAGGCGGGACGGATGACGGAACTGCTCTACCAGACCGACAGTTACCTGCAAGATATCGAGACCACCGTGACGGGGCACGGCGAGGCGAGCGGGGCGCCCGCCGTGATTGTCGCGCAAACGGTGCTCTATCCCGGTGGCGGCGGGCAACCGGCGGATACGGGCGTGCTGGAATGGGATGGGCAGCGGGCGACCGCCACGCGGGCGGCGAAACAGGGCGCGGATATTCTCTACATGCTCGATGGCCCGCCGCCACCCGTCGGCGCGGCGGTGCGGATGCGTGTGGATTGGCAGCGCCGCTACCGGCTGATGCGGACGCATACGGCGATGCACTGCCTCTGCGGCGTCGTCTTCCGCGACTACGGCGCGCTCGTCACGGGCGGCCAGATGGACCTCGACCGCTCGCGGATGGATTTCGAACTGGAAGACCTCTCGGCGGAGCGCGTCGCGGCGATCGAGGAGGCGACGAACGCCGCGATCCGCGCCGATCTGCCCGTGCGCGTCCGCATCCTGCCGCGCGACGAGGCGTTCGCCATCCCGGACCTGATCCGCACGAAGATCAATCTCCTGCCGCCCGGCATCGCGGAGGTGCGCACGGTGGAGATTGTCGGCCTGGACTTGCAGGCCGATGGCGGCACCCATGTCGCACACACCGGGGAGGTCGGCGGCATCCGCATCGTCGGCACCCGCTCCAAGGGGAAGAGCAACAAGCGGCTGGAAATCGTGCTGGACGACGAACAGGGGCATGATGCCCCCCGCCCGTCCCGGTAGCGCGGGCTTTCCAGCCCGCGCCACCTTGCTACGCCTTGATGACGTAGGTGCCCGCCGCCTTGTCGTGCCACGTCTGATTGTTGCCGTCCCAGAGCATCCAGAGATAGCCGAGCAG
>JAICIL010000159.1 GCA_025924435.1 Chloroflexia bacterium
AGCGAGCCGCTTTCCCAGTACGAGTCGTCATCGGCGAACGCCACGTACCGGGTACGGGCCCGTTCCACTCCGATGTTGCGAGCGGCCGCGCCGAGGTTGCGTTCCAGCCGCACCACGTCCGCGCCGGGCACCCGGCTCGGCCGGTCGGAACCGTTGTCGACGACGATCACCCGCGCCCGGTGATGGCGCAGCGTCTCGGCCAGCCGGTCGGGCCGGTTGCGGGTGGCGACGACGATCGTCACGTCGTCGGTCTCGACCGGGGTCGCGACCCGGTCCGGAGTGGTCAGGGACATGGCGCGCGGAATACCCGCGCTGCGGACGCTAAACACGGGAAACGATCAATGACCGGTCGCGACGATGACGACGCCGGCGGCAGCGGCCGCCAACAGCGTCAGGACGGGTCCCCGGCGCAGGCCCAGCGTGAGACCGGCGGCGCCGGCCAGCACCGCGTACTGCCAGGGCCGGCTCAGCGCCAGGGCGAGCGGCACCGTCGAGCCGAGGATCGCGCCGATCGCGGCCGGCGCGGCGCCGTCGAGGAAGGCGCGGACCCGGCGGTCGGCCCGCAGCCGGTCGAACCGGTGGGCGCCGAGCAGGATGAAGGCGAACGCAGCGTCAGCCGTCGCCGCGCGTCGCGCAGGAGGGCGGGATCGCCGGTGAGATAATCCGATATGAGTTGCGTCGGTTGCCGGGCCATCGCGAATGCTCCTGTGTCCTGTGCCGTCGGATCGCGCATATCACGATCCTTTGCGGCAGGATAGCGGTTGCATATGAGAGGAGCCGGGGCCGAAAATGAGAAAACGATGAGAGGCGGTGCGTGTTGACGGTCAAGGGGATCATCCACATGAGGATGATCCCCTTGACCGCGGAGCATTGAAGGAAGATGAGCGGTTAGAAATTCGGGGCCGGGACGGGCACGACCTGCGGCCCGGTCGGCGTCACACCGGCGGCGTGCAGAAGTTCGTCGGCGATATGCGCGACGCTCTCGGCTGCCCGGACGGTCTGGCTCGCCTGATCGTACTTCCCGGCGTTGTAGAGGTCATACGCCTGCTTGTACAGCCCCTGCGCCGTCGTGACATAGAAGGAGAGATCACCCGCCGCGCTGCTGTTCGCCTTCACGGTGTTTGTCTCATTGACGATGCCCTGATAGGCCCGTGCCAGTTCATTGCTCGACCGCGCCTTCTGCTGATCGGCGGTCGGGGGCGTCGGCGGCGCGGGGCGCGCGGGGCGGTTGGCGGCGGACGGAAGACCCGTCTCGCCGATGCTGGCGACGATCAGATCGTCCGCGCTGTGCAGAGCTTCCGACGCCGCGCGGGCGTCGCCGCTCGCCTGCGTCAGGTTATTGGCGGTCAGGGCGCTCTGTGCCTGGCCTTGCAGCGCGCTCGCCTTGTCAATCAGGCTGTTCACCGTTGTCAGGTCCATCTTGCCATTGGCGAAATCGCGATCCGCCTTGGCGCTCGTGATCGCCTGCGTCAGGTTGCTAATCTCCGTCGTGACCGAGGCGGTGGTCGGCGTCCGCGCTCCACCCTTCCCTGGCCCATCCGGGCCGCCCGGCCCTCGGCCTCGCATGCCGGGCTGACCCGGCATGCCACCGGGGGCTTGCGGCGCGTTGCCATTCGTGGCGGCCGGTTGGGTCGTCGTTGCAGAGCCGGTCGCCGGACCTGTGGCCGGGGTCGTGGTCGGGGTCTGCGCGAGGGCAACCCCGCCGGTGACGCCGAGACCGATCACGGTCGCGGCGATGGCGCTTTTGACAGATCGCTTCATGGTCGTGCTCTCCTTTGCGGGGTTCGCTCCCGCCGTATCGTCTGCCGGACCATTTCCGGCACATCTCCACGATAGGGCGGGCGTCTGAGAGAACGGGGCGGTGAAAATGAGAAGATGGTGAGACCGGAGCGGCGTATCGCAGGGTTCCGGCGATCAGCGGCGCAGCGATCCGGCATGCTCCAAGGTCAAGGCGCGCCGGTCTGTCGCGGCGATCCCTCCCTGCCGGTCGGCCCGTGCCGGAGGGAGCAGAGGAGGGCGTGTTCCCGCGCCGGGAGTGGGCTTCACGGCACGCGGACGCGCATGCGTGCGGCGCCACGCCTCCCAGCCATTGCCGATCAGCAACCCGGCTGGCAGGAAGTAAAGCGCGCCGAGCGTCAGGAAGATCGCGGCGCACGCCACCGCCACCATGACGCCGAACAGCACCTGATCGCGGTAG
Source organism: Chloroflexia bacterium (assembly GCA_025924435.1). The sequence goes on from JAICIL010000159.1 coordinate 2,198, forward strand.
CGTGCCGGTGAGGTCGGTGGGTCGGTGAGCATGAAGAAGGCGAAAAAGAGCGCCGCGTTGATGTCCGGCGCGCGGAAGATCTCCGCGGCGTGCCCGGCGTCGCCAATGAGCGCCGCGACGGTGAAGAGCGCGAGGTAGGAACCGAGGAACGCGAGGACCATCGGCAGTTTGTTCACGCGGTCCGCGATGAAGATCCCGGTGGCGATCAGGATGAGCGTGAACGGCGCGGGCACATTCGATAGCGCGCCCCACCAACTCTGCTGGTTCGCCGCCAAGAGAAAATAGCCGACGACGAGGGCGAGCGCGGCGGGATTGAAGATATGCCTGCCGCGCGCCCGGAGAAGGTACTTGGAGTTAACCGCGAGCATCGCCGTGGCGGCGACGATGTGGAACGGTTCCGTGGGCGCGACGATCAGCGCGACGATCAGACCGGAGAGGAGCGCCCCGCTCGGGAAGAACCAGGCGCTTCGGATGATCCGGCCGAGGATGACATCGAGGAGGGCGGCGGCCAGCGCCGCGCCGACGGCTTCGGCCACGGCGGCATGCAGGCCCTCATGCGTCGCCGCGAGGGCGGCGAGCAGTGGCAGGACAAGGAGCAGCAATCCCTTCGGTGTGCGGAAGAACCGCCGTGCCATCTGAAATCCCGGTGCGATGCGCGGCGCGCGCGTGAGTGCGGTCATTGACGGTTATCCTTTCATCCCTTCCATCGTCTCTCACGCTCAGGCCTTCGCTTGCCCGAGCGCGTTCTTGATCGCTCCCTGAAACGCTTGGGAGCTATCCGTTGCGCCGGAGACGAAGTCCACCGTCGCGCTCTGTCGCGTCACGACCTGCCCCGGTAGGGTGGCAATGTCCGAGCAGGGGTAGCGGGTGCCGCACTGCGTGATATTCGCGGAGACGATCTTCCCGCCCTGAACTACGACGGACGCCGTGATGCTGCCATGGCGGCTCGTCCCCGTGCCGGTGTAGGTGCCGTCCTTGTAGGCCGCTGTCGTCGCGGCAGTTGCCGTGGCGGGGGCTTTGGTGGCAGGCAGCGGGGCAGTCGTCGCGGTGGACGGAGCGGTCGTCGGGAGGGATGCGGCGCCGGTCGCGGTCGCGCTCGGCGCAATCGTCGTCGCACTTGGCGCTATGGCAGTCGCGCCCGGCGCAACGGCACTCGCGGATGGTGTGAGCAACGGCGATTGGTAGGCGGCGGTCGCGATCATCGTCGCCGGGCTGTCGGCATTCAGATACGCCGCCGCCGATTGCGTGCGGGCGTACCCGAGGCCATAGACCGAGATGATCGCCGCCGAACCGAGCGCGACAATGCCGTTCGCCATCTTCTTATTCTTCCCACCGCCGCTCTTCGCTTTCGCCGCACCGGGAACCGGCGCATCCGGCCCCGGTCGCTGCCGCGACGGTGGTGCAATCGGTCTTCGTTCATCGTTATCTGTCATCTGACCTTCCTTCATGAAATGATGCGCCTGCCTGTGGCTCTCGGGGGTGAGTGGCTCCGTCTGGTTTTCCGTTCACCGGGCGACCCCGGCATAGCATCACGATACGGTGCGCACCTTAGAGGAGAGGTGGGTGAAAATGAGAAAATGGTGAGAGGCGTGCGGGCCGGCAATGCGGAGAGTGGCCCGGCAGCAATGCCGGGCCACCGGGAGGAGGGAAGAGGTACGCAATTACGGCGTAGTGCTCGTGTTGCTGCTCGTTGGGTACTCCGCGAGGGTCGCGGTGAGCGTCTGCGTCTGGCCGTTCCGATCCACGGTGAGCGTCACCGTGTCGCCCGGCTTGAGCGTCACGAGGATACTGCCGAGCGTCGTGCTGCCATTGAGGGTCGTGCCGTTGACGGCGGTGATGACGTCACCCGCCTGCAAGCCCGCCTTCTCCGCTGGGGTACCCGCTTCGACCTTGCTGATCGCCGCGCCCTTCGCTGTGTTGAGCGAGTCAACCTGCACGCCGAGGAACGCCTTTGTGCTGACGACCGCGCCGTTGCCCTTGCTCATCAGCGTCTGGGCCGCCTGCTTCGCGGTATTGATCGGAATGGCGAAGTTCAGTCCCTGATCGCCCTGCGACGCCAGGCCGAGGGTATTGAGGCCGATCACCTGCCCCTGCGCGTTGACGAGCGGCCCGCCGCTGTTCCCGGGGTTAATCGCCGCGTCCGTCTGGATCAGGCCGGAATAGGTGTCAATCTGCCGGTCAACGCCGGAGACGACGCCCGCTGTAACGGTGTTCGCGAGGGTCTCAGGGCTGCCAATCGCGACGACGGGCTGACCGAGCCGGACGGTGTTGGAGTCGCCGAGGGTAGCAACGGCCGGCGCTTTGCTGGGGTCAATCTTCACGACCGCAATATCCTGCGACGGATCGCGACCGACCAGCGTCGCGCTGATTTCGGTGCCGTCGGCGAGTTTGACGCTCAGGGAGGAGGCGCCGTCCACGACGTGGTTATTGGTGAGGATGTCACCCTTATTGTCGAAGATCACCCCGCTACCGAGGCCGGTCGGCACCGGCGCGGCGCTGCTGTTGCCGGAACCGGACGCGTTCCCGCCCGGATTCGCTGCGCCACCACCCGGAAAGCCGGGGAGGAGGCCGCGTGCGGTGCGGCGCACGGGCGCGGCGGCCTGATTATTGATCACCGTGACGACCGCCGGATCCACCTGCGCCGCGATCTGTTCGGTATTCATCGCGGCACCTGATGGCGTCGCGGGCGCCGCGGCGGCGGATGGCCCATGGCCGACCGAAATGTTGACCGTATGGGTGAGCGTGAGGGTAAGGATGAGGGCGAGAACGACCATCCATCCAAATAATCGTTTGACTTGCATCGTGTTGGCACTCCTTCTTATGCTTCTGACGGCGTAGATGCACCGCTCTTGAAATGAGTATGGTTCATAAAGATAAGCGCGGACTGAGGAGTTGCTGAAACCGCGATGAGTGAATTCAGGGTGCAGCATGTGGGCGTCATCGCCGAATTTCCGCATGTCGGGCGCGCGTGCTATCGTACGGCGGACGGGAGGAGGGGGAGATGAACTATTTTCGCATCTATGCCGACGCGGACGGCGAAAGCCACTTCGCGGATGTCGCGGTCGCCTTGCATGGGCACCCCGGCGGCTCGGAGTATTCGGATGTCCACCCGGCCACCGGGGTGATCTTCCGCCGCAGCCCGGCCGATCAGTTCCTTGACTGGCACCCCGCGCCGCGCCGCCAGTTCGTGGTCACGCTCTCCGGTGAGGCGGAAGTGGAAGCGAGCGATGGCGAGGTGCGCCAGATTGGGCCGGGTACGGTCATGCTGGCTGAGGACCTCACGGGGAAAGGCCACATCACCCGCGGTGTCGGCAGCGCCGAACGCCTCTCCCTCTTTATTCCCGTGCCCGATTGAGCCGGGCGCAATGAGGAGCTCTATCGTGCGAGCACGCGGGCAGCGGCAACGGCGATTCGTCCGGGTGGCGCTCTGCGCGCTCATATTCGCTCTCATGCCGCAGGCGCTCCCGCTGCCTGCGCGCGCTGACTCCGTCTCAGCGAACGCGCCGGTGAACTTCGCTGACCCCGCCTTCCGCGCCCTCTGGCGGCGCACGGACGACCTCGCGCAGGGGCGACGCTCCTATCTCTGGGGGCCGATTGACCGGCAGACATACGTCATCGCGCGCGAGCCGTATGCGGAAGCGCCGGGGGGATCACGGCTGGTCGAATACTTCGACAAGACGCGCATGGAGCGGACGGACCCGACCGCGAGCCGTGCCGCGCCCGGCTTCGTCACGAATGGCCTCCTCGCGACCGAGATGATCACCGGCCGCCTCCAACTCGGCGACAAGACCTTCCAGACCTTTTCGCCTGCGACCGTCACCATCGCCGGGGATGCGAGCGACCCGGACGGCCCGACCTACGCCACCTTCACGCCGCTGATGGGTGCGCTGCCCCTCGCCGCGAACGCACCGGTCACGCAGACGGTGGACCGCAAAGGCACCGTCAGCGGCGGCGGGCCGGGCGGCGTGACGGCGGGCGAACTGGTGCCGGAGACCAACCACCGCACCGCCTCAGTCTTCCACGATTTCATCTTCGCCACCGGCCCGATCGTGATCGGGGAGCAGACTGCCCAGGGGGCGCCCGCCAATGGCCCGCTATTCGGCAACGGCTATGCGGGCGGCGTCGGTTTCCCGATCACCGAGGCGTATTGGACGAAGGTGCGCGTCGGCGGCACGCAGAAGCAGGTGCTCGTGCAGGCATTTGAGCGACGCGTCCTGACCTACACGCCTGACAACCCGGACGGATTCAAGGTTGAGGCGGGCAATGTCGGCCTCCAGTATCTGCACTGGCGCTACGGTGATGCCCCGCCGCCCGCGCCGAGCCAACGGATCGCCTTCACCGCGAAAGCAGGCAGCAACCCCGCCGCGCTCGTCGTTTCGGACGCGGACGGCAAGAACCGCGCGACGCTCGCCAGCCCATCGAGCGACGCGCGCGCCCCGTCGTGGTCGCCGGACGGCACGCACCTCGTCTACGCGGCGGGCGGCAAACTCTTCATCGTCGGCGCGGACGGCACGAATGCCACCGCCGTCACCGATGGCCCGAACGACGACCTCCCCGCATGGTCGCCGGACGGCACGCGCATCGCCTTCGTGCGCGGGCACGATCTCGCCCTCTTGTCCGTCCCGAATGGCGGCGTGACGACGCTCTTCGCGGGCGTGCCGGGTGCCAATGCGGTCGCATGGTCGCCGGACGGCGCCCACGTTGCGTTCGAACGCGGCACGAATATCGGGACGCTCGACGCGGATGGCTTCAACCTCCAACTGATCCTCGTCGGCACGAACGGCACCGCTTTCCGCGCGCCCTCCTGGACCCCGGACGGCACGCGCATCATCGCCACGCGCGAGGCGGGCGGCACGCGCACCATCATCGTTACCACGGCGGACGGCAAAGAGCAGCGCGACCTGACGGCCGGTTCCAGCGGCGCGATCTCGGCGGATGGCCTCCGCGTCCTCACCCTCTCCCCTGCCGGTCGCCTGATCGTGACGGACTTTCAGGGGCAGAATCCCCGCCCCCTCTCCTCCGCCAGCGAAACCGCCGCCTTTCCTGCCTGGTCACCATGAAAGTGGTCAGTAGCCAGTCGTCAGAATGGATTTGATCCCTCTGATTACTGACTACTGGCTACTGACCACTGACGACTGGCGACGAGCATCAGTTCGGGTTCATCGAGGCGGAGAGGGCGGCGGTCCCAGTGACCGGAGGTGCCGCCCCAGATATGCGCGACGGCGAAGCCCGTATCGTGGCAGAGGGCGATCAGTTCCGGCGGCAACCAGCGGCGCTCCTTGAGACGCAGGCGTTCGATGCCCCCCGACGTGTCCGCTTCGTCGGCATAGATTTCTTCGAGTGTCAGCAAATCGAACCGGCCGGGCGCGAGGTCCGCGTCGGTCAACTCGCGGAGGCGGGCGAAGGCGTTGAGCGTCGTCAGAATGAGCGGCGCCCCGGGTTTCAGGGCGGCATTGAGCGCATGGAGGACGGCGCGGTCGTGGTCGGCGGGGTCATCATCCAGATTGAGGATACCGAACGCGCCGCCGCAGAGGCTGAGTGCGGCATCGAACCGTTCGGGCGTCGCGAAGCGTGTCGCGTCCGCCTCGATCCAGGAGACGGTAACGCCCGCGCGATCAGCCGCTTTGCGCGCCTCCGCGAGCATGCCGGCGGCAATGTCCACGCCGGTGACCCGGTAGCCCCGGCAAGCCAGTTCCACGGCGTGCCGCCCCGTGCCACAGCCCATGTCGAGGATGTGGCTACCCGGCGGCAGGCCGCACTCCGCGACGATAAAGTCCGCTTCCGCCCTGGTATTGCGTGTGAAATCCTTCTCCGCATAATGGGTGGCGGTTTCGGAGAAGAGTTCCTCCGCCTGATTCGTCGCTGCCATCGTGCTCGCCCTCCATATACTTCGTGACGCTATCCCCGACGACGCTACCCACCGCGTATCACGATCCGTGCAACGACGCGCGACGACGCGCGACGACGCGCATGGCACCGCACTTGCCACCATCAGTACGATGCAATCCGCAACGGTAATCCAGGAGGGAGACCGATGGTATCCGAACACTTCGAGCAAATGACCGATACCCGACCGGACGTGCCACGGACGCCGGCCCTGCGCGACGATCTGATTGACCTCGCGCAACGCGCCGCCGATCCGGAGCGGCCATACCTGACGGTGTCACTCGATTATCGTCCCGACGGCACGCAGCCGAACCGCCGCCCCGGTCTTCTCTGGCTCAAGGAACGCGAGCAGGAGCTGGCGGAGACGCTCGGGCCGCGCGGCGCGGCCTTCGACGCGCTCACCGAGGGGATGCAACGCCTGCATGCCATCCTTGATGACCTGGACGTCGAGCCGCCACAAGGTGTCATCTTCGTCGCGCAGCCCGCCACGGCCGACGTTCGGACGATCCCGCTCGCCGTGCCGGTCGGAAACAGCGCGAATGTCGCGCCCCGCCCGATGCTCGCGCCCCTCGCGCGTCTCGTCCACGCCTATCCGCCCTTCGCCCTCCTGCTCGCGGACTCCCGGCAGGCATTCCTGCACACGTTCATCCTCGGCGCGCTGGAGCGCGAAGTGACGATGGAGAGCGCGTACACGCACCTGACGGCGGGGGCGGTCGGCAATAAAATGATCGAGCGCAAAGCGCTCAACGCCGTCGAGCAGCAGCTCGAGAACTTCGCCAAGGCCATCGCCGAGGAGACGCGCCGCGTGCTCGATGAGGATAGTGTGCCGCACCTGATTATCGCGGCGGACGATCAACTGACCGCGACACTGCGCGACCACTTCCCGAAGGAACTCGACGCGAAAGTGATTGGCACCGTCGCAGCGGACATCCGCGCCACACCCGCCGATCTCCTCGCGCTCGCACTACCCGTCGTCGAGGCGGCGCGGCGAGCGCGGGAGGAGGACATCGTGCAGCGGATGACGACCGCCGCACTTTCGCGCGGCGGATTGGGTGTCTTCGGCGTCGCGGAGACGCTCGCCGCGTTGCAGGCGGGGCAGGTGCAGGACCTCGTCCTCGCGGACGACTTCCACGCGCCCGGCTGGGTGGACGACACACTGGAGCTGGTCGGAGCGGGCGCACCGCCACTCGAACATCCGGCGGGCGGCGACCGCGCCTCTCTCCGGGCGATTGAACTCACTGACGAACTGGTCCATCGTACCCTGCTGACGGGCGGCGCCGTCGCCTTTATCACGATGCGAAATCAGGAAGTGCCCGAGGACGCGAACGAAGCCGAGGAGACGGGCGGCGAGCGGCAAGGCGCGCCGCGGACGCTCCAGGAGCATGGCGGCGTCGGCGCGATTCTCCGCTTCCGGTTGGACGAGAATCAGGCGGTGCCGACGCTCCAATGATCGTTGTATTCACCAGGAATAGGCAGGAAACGGCGGCGCGGCGGCATGCTGTGTCGCCAATTTCCGTCCGCTGTTTCCCGTTTGCCCCGATTGGAATAGGCGCAATGCGAGACGTGTTAATGAAGTGTGAAGGATCCGTGACAAAGACGATACAGACGCACGGTATACTGGCGATCAGATCGCGCATCCGCCGGATGGAGGGGGTCGGGGGCTGTCCGAATGGACAGAGCGCCGCTGCCCGAATGGGCGATGCGAAACAAACGGCGGCGCGTTATCGTCAAAACCAGAGC
>JAICIL010000160.1 GCA_025924435.1 Chloroflexia bacterium
CCGCCGGCATCGAATTGCTGCATATCGCCAGCCTCATCCACGACGACACCGTGGACAAAGCCCTCTTCCGACGTGGCGCGGCGACGCTCAACTCCGTCCTGCCGACGACGATCGTCGTGCTCCTCGGGGATTTCCTCTTCGCGCAGTCCGCCGTGCTCGTCTCGCACTCGAACAACCTGCGCGCGATGACGCTCTTCGCCGAGACATTGGGCGACATCTGCAACGGCGAACTGGACGAGATTTTCCAGACCCGCCAGTGGGACCAGACGCGCCAGCAATACGACCGTCGCATCCACGGCAAGACGGCCGCCCTCTTCGCGACCGCCGCCGAGTTCGGCGGCATCCTCTCCGACGCGCCCGCCGACGCGGTGGAGGCGCTCCGCGCCTACGGGACGCAGATCGGCATGGGTTTCCAGATCGTGGACGACGTCCTCGATCTGCGCGAGGCGTCGGAGGACATCGGCAAGCCCGCCGGTTCCGACCTGCGGCAGGGGACGTTGACCCTGCCGATGATGCTCTACATCGAGCGGTATGCCGACGCGGACGATCGCGCGCTGATCCGCAAGGTCGTCCTCGGCACCAAGACCGACGACACCGTCATTGACGCGCTCGTCGGCCGGGTGCGCACCTCCGGCGCGCTCGACGCCGCGATCGGCGAGGCGCAAACCGCCGTGGAGCGCGCGAAACGGCATCTCGAATCGCTCCCCACCGGCGACGCGCGCGACTATCTCGTCGCAATGGCGGATTTCGTCACGGCGCGGAAATCGTAAGAACCTCTCCCCCGGCCCCTCCCCTCAAAGGGAGGGATTGACTCATCCCAATGCCGTGCCCGATTGCTCAACATCCCGATCTTCAAGAGGCTCACTCCCCCTTCCCGTGCCGGGAAGGGGGTCGGGGGGTTAGGTCGTCGGCAGCCCCAATGTCCCGGTGAAGAACGCCCCGAAACGCTCGGTATCAACCGTCTTCGCCACCTTCGTCGCGAAGCCGCCCTCGCGGCCCGGCCGCTGGATGATCGTCTGCCCGAAGGTGTAAGCGCCGCCGGTTTCGATCAGCACGGCCTCTTCCGGCGCGTCAACGAGCGTCGGGTCCGCCGCGACGGCGACGGCGAGCGGGTCGTGCAACTGGAAGACCGGGCGATTGAAGGTGAGGAACATCTGCGCGCCCGCCTTGCGGACGATCTGGGCATTCGGCGCGGTCGCGCCCTCCAGCGCGTCCCACTGCGCGCGGGCAAAGACCGCCTTCGTCGTCACATCCAGCCCGACCCACGTCGCGTCGAAGCCCGCCGCGAGCACCTGCGCGGCGGCCATCGGGTCCGCGAAAATGTTGAATTCCGCCGTCGCCGTCGTGTTTCCCGGCATCCGGAACGCGCCGCCCATGATGACGAGGCGCTTGACGAGGCGCGGCAACGCCGGCTCCAGCGCGACCGCGACGGCGAGATTCGTCAGCGGCCCGACGAAGATGAAGGTCAGTTCGCCGGGCGACCGCCGCGCCGCGTCAATGAGAAACTGCGGCGCGCTTAATGCCTCGACACCCCGCGACGATTCCGGGAGATCCGCGCCGCCCAACCCGTCCGCCCCGTGGATGTGCGCCGCATTGTGCAACGGGCGATCCATCGGGCGGCTCATCCCGCGATAGACGGGGATATGGGTCGCGCCGATGAAATCGAGCACCCGCAGCGTGTTGCGCGTCGTGTGCTCCAGTTCGACATTCCCGGCGACCGTCGTCACCGCGACGAGATCAATCGTCGGCGCGGAGACCGCGAGGGCAAGCGCCATCGCATCGTCCACGCCCGTATCCACATCCAAAATCGCCCGAATCATCTCCAATACCATGCCTTCCCTCCCCAAATCGAAATCGAATGAACCGCAGAGACGCAGAGGACGCAGAGAGAGGAGGAGAACGAAACATGAAATTCCTTTTCTCTTCTCTGTTTTTTTCTCTGCGTCCTCTGCGTCTCTGCGGTTGAAATGCGCCTAATCGTCGCCAGAAGTGCGCGTTGCGACGGCCGCTTCCCAGGCGGCGACGGGGGGCGTTTCCTCCATCGGCGGCGCGGTCAGGACATCGAGGAAGTACGGGCCGCCGTCCGCGAATGCGGCCTGAATCGCGCGTTCGAGGTCGGCGGGGTCGGCGACGCGCGCGCTTGTGAAACCGAAGGCGCGGGCAATCGCGCAATAATCCGTCTCGGTCGAGAAATCCACGGAGTAGTAGCGGCGGTCGTGGTAGAGGTGCTGCAACTCCTTGATCCACCCGAAGGAGCCGTTGTTGCAGAGGATGACGACGACCGGCGCGCCGATCCGGCTGATCGTCTCCAGATCGCCGCAGGACATGCCGAACGAACCGTCGCCCATCATCGCCACGACGCGCTGGCCGGGCCGCGCCGCCATCGCCGCGCCGACCACGCCCCCGATCGCGTAGCCGAGGCCGCCGTGTGCGCGGGGGATCGCGAAGCCCCGCCCCGCGACGCGCGCCGGGAACTGCGCCGCGAGATACGGCGTCGGCGTGCCGGGGTCCGCGACGATCAGCGGGTCGTCCGGCAGGGCGTCGCGCAGATGGCGGATCAACCGCGCCGGGTGGATCGGCTGCGTATCGCGCAGACCGTCCGCGCGCACGCCCTCCCACCACGCGGCGGCTTCCCGCGCGAGTGCGGCGATGCGCGGCGCATTGCGCTCGCTCACCTCGGAGGGTGAGGAAATCGCGGCGAGGAGGTCATCGAGCGCGAGCCGCGCGTCCCCGACGAGCGGCACCGCCGCGTGGTAATTGTTGCCGACTTCCCACGGCTCCACGTCGAGGTGGATCACCGCCGGGCCGCCGCGCTCCGGCCTGGCGGGCAGGCTCCAGTTGAGCGTCGTCACGCTGTCCGTGCGCGTGCCGATGAAGAAGACGAGGTCGGCATCCATCAGAGCGCGCTGCGTGTATGGGCGGCCGCCGTTGCCGCCGACGACGCCGAGACTGACCCGGCTCGTCTCCGCGATGCTCCCCTTGCCGTTGATGCTCGTCGCGACGGGGATGTTGAGCGTCTCCGCGAACCGCGTCAGCGCTTCCCACGCGCGGGAGGCATGGATACCTCCACCGGCGACGATCATTGGCCGTGCCGCCCCCTCGATCAGCCGCGCGGCACGCTCGATGGCGGCGGGGTCGGGCCGGACGGGCGCGGCGGGCGTGCTGCCCCAGAGCGGGTCGGTGTGCGTCGAGGCGTCGCCGATCTCGCCCGCCAGCACATCAGCAGGCAGGGAGAGGTGCGTCGCGCCGGGCCGTCCGCTCGTCGCGAGGCGGAGGGCGCGGCGCAGCGCGTCCGGCAGCCCCTCGCTCGTCTTGATCTTCGTCGTCCACTTCGTGACGGCGGTGAAGAGCGTCACCTGATCGAGTTCGGTCAGGACGCCGCGCCCTTCCTCCGACACCGGCGTGTCCGTCGTCAGGCAGAGCAGCGGCACCGCCGAGCCGTGCGCCTCCGCGACGCCCGGCACGATGTACGTCGCCCCGCCGCCCGACGGCCCCTCGGTGACGCCGATCCGGTTCGTGAAGCGCGCGTAGGCGTCCGCCGCGAACGAGGCGGAGCGCTCGTCGCGGAACATCACATGCCGAATTTCACCGCGCCGGTGATAGAGCGCGTCGTAGAGCGTCATGCTCGTGTCGCCCGGCAGGCCGAAAACATGCGTCACACCGGTCTCAATCAGCATCTGCACCAGCGCTTCCGATGCGTTCATCCCTCACTCCCTTCGCGGTCGCGTCATCAACCGGCGCATTCTAGCACGGGGGAAGTTCGGAGTTCGGGGTTCGATGTTCGAGGAGCGAGAGTCCCTTTGCTCCGAGCATCCAGGACATTTCATTCGAGAAACCGGTGAATCCTACCCCCCTGCCCCTTCCCTCCGAGGGAAGGGGGAGCGGGCCTCCGAAAGGTCGGGGCGTGTGGGATAGGGCACGGCACCGCGGAGCGTCACCCCTTCCCTCGGAGGAAGGGGCAGGGGGTGAGGATTCCCCGAAAAAGAATATGTCCTGTCCGAACCTCCCCCGTGTGATATACTGCCGCGCACGGGGTGCGTTGTACGTACAGTTTGCATAATGTATGGGGGCGTTCGAGGGTACATTGTGAAGCACTATCCGCCAATCCGACGGCTGCGGCGTCTTTCCGCCGCGTTGCTCCTTCTCGCGTTGCTGACCGGCGTCGTCCCGGCACCGGTGCATGCGGCGACGAGCGATCCCTTCAACATCAAACCCGTGATGACCGCCGCCCCGACCGCCGACCAGACGGACCCGGTGATGGCGGGCACGGTGATCTCCTGGGCGGATCGCCGGACGGGCATTTTCGATGTCGTCACGTACGACACGGACGAGGGGCAGGAGCAGCGCCTCGCCCTCGCGGTGCCACTGCCCGCGCCCGGCACGGAACGCAGCCAGCCCGCGCTGGATGGCCAGACGCTCGTCTGGGTGAACACGCCGCCGCCGGATGCGACGCAAGGCGGCGCATCCACACCCACCACCCCCGCGACGCAGACGCAGACAATCGGCGCGTACGATCTCGCGCGGCACAAGGTGCTGCCGCTGCCGAATATCGGCGCGGGGCGCAAGCGCCGCCCGTCGGTCAGCGGTTCGACGATCGTGTACGGCGACAAGCGCGGCGGCGACTGGGACATCTACGGCTACGACATGGCGACGAGCGCCGAGTTTCCCATCGCGGTCGGCGGCGGGTCGCACGGCTATGCGTCGGTCAGCGGCGGCACCGTCGTCTACGAGGTGTACCGCGACGGTTCCTGGGACATCATGGGCTATACGCTGGCGGACAAGAAGACCTTCCCGATCGCCGCCGGCCCCGGCGATCAGAATTACCCGCAACTCTCCGGCAACCTGATCGTGTACATGGATCAGGGGATGGCGGGCGGCAACCCGGCGCTGAAGCTCTACGACAATGAGACGAAGCAGACGAAAACGCTCGCGAAAGACCACCTCGTCGCGCGCCCGGCGATCGGCGGCGATTATGTCGTCTGGGAAGATTGGCGCAATGGCGCGCCGAATATCTTCGCGTACGACACGAAGAAGGGCGCCGAGTACACGCTCACCCGCAGCGGCGATGCGCGCGTGCCCTTCGTGTCGGGGAAATTCATCGGCTGGCTGAAGAGCGACGCCTTCAGCGCGCGCGTCACCGCCGTGCAACTCGTCCCGAAACTCCCCTCGGATCGCCTCGAACCGCCGACCGCGCCGGAACCGGACGTCACCTTTTTCCCGCAAACGGGGCATTACCTCAAGTACGGGTTCAAGGAGTTCTGGCAATCGCACGGCGACCTCGCCTACTTCGGCTACCCGATCACCGAGGAGTTCGCGGACGTCGCGCCGGACGGTCAGCAGGTGACGGTGCAGTATTTCGAGCGGTCCAAACTGGAGTACGTGAAGGCGACCGGCACGACGCGCATCGGGCTGGTCGGCACGGAACTGACGCGGGATCGCAAATTCGATCCCATCCAACCATTCCCCGATTCGCCGGACCGCCGGTACTTCAAGGAGACCGGGCACTCGCTGTCGTCCGGCTTCAAGAAATATTGGGACGACAACAACGGCCTGAACACCTTCGGCTTCCCGATCTCCGAGGAATTGACCGAGAGCGGGCTGGATGTCCAGTACTTCGAGCGGGGGCGGCTGGAATACCACCCCGAACTCCCCGAAGGCAAGCGAATCACCCTCGGCCGCCTCGGCGAAGAATTGCTCGAAGCGCGCGGCTGGATCAAGCCGCCACCGGCGGATACGACCCAGTTCCCCGAACGCTAGCCCGTTCCACGCGCCCACGATGCCGCCGCGAACCCGCATTCCACCGCCGATGGAGTGCGGGTTCGTGCGTTCCGATGCGGAAAATACGGCCGTTGCCCTATTGCAATCCGCAAGGGTTATCTGGTATATTCGGTGCCAGCAACGTGATTGGATGAGCGGAGAGAGCGATGCACCCGGGGAGCGGTGCATGCCGCCGAACCGTACGTACGAGGCCGGTCATCGTTGTGTAAAAACAGGCGGGGGGGCGCCTGCGCTATCGGGGTTCGGGATTTGGGGAAGCAGGAGGGTTTCTGCCGTGGAGTTTTTGGATCGGACGCTCATGTGCCGCGATTGCGGGAAACCGTTCACCTGGACCGCCGGAGAGCAGGCATTTTACGCGGAAAAGGGGCTGGTCAATGAACCGGCGCGCTGCCCGGAGTGCCGGGCGGCGCGCAAGGCCCGCCTCGGCCTGGAGCCGCCGCGGATGATGCACACGATTGTCTGCGCCGAGTGCGGCCAGGAGACAACGGTCCCGTTCGTCCCGCGCAATGGCCGGCCCGTCCTGTGTTCCTCCTGCTTCGCGAAGGCGAAGGTGGCGGAAGAGACCACCGAGCCGATGCCCGAAGTCGCCATCGCCGACTAATACCGATTCCCGTGGAACCGTTCTCGGATCGCAGGCTGAAAAGCCCGCGCTACCACCGGGGCGAACGGGAACAGTCCAGCAGGAATCGGTATAATCTGTCGTTCGCCAATGCTTGCCCCTGTTTTCTCCGGTGGTGGCGGTCTTCAGCCTGCCACACGCTCTGGCAGGCTGAAGCCCGCCACCACTTTGTCTTACTCTTCGTCGTCCTCGGGGTAATCATCGAGCACCGATTCGCCGTCAATCACCTGCCGACGGCGCGCCCCATCCTGCGGGCCGAGGATGCCCTCGCGTTCGAGCGATTCGATTAGTCGTGCGGCGCGATTGTAGCCAATCCTCAGTTTGCTTTGCAGGTTACTCGTGCTCGCCCATCCCTGCTCGCGCACGAGTTGGCGCGCCCGATCGATCAGGTTGTCGCCGCCCGGTTCCTCGCGGATCGTCTTGCCGTCGTCCGGCGGCGACACGACCTCCGGCTTGTACTGCGGCTCCGGCGCGAGCAGCCGCCAGTGCGAGACGATCGCGGAGATGTCCTTGTCCGAGACGAACGCGCCCTGGATGCGCTGCGGCTTGTCGGAGTCCGCCGCCTTGTAGAGCATGTCGCCGCGCCCGAGCAGCCGCTCCGCGCCGGGTGTGTCGAGGATGACGCGGCTGTCAATCTGGCTCGTCACGGCGAAGGCGATGCGCGCCGGGAAGTTCGCCTTGATGAGGCCGGTGATGACATTCACCGAGGGGCGCTGCGTCGCCAGGATGAGATGCATCCCCGTCGCGCGCGCCTTCTGCGCCAGCCGCACGAGGGCGGTCTCGATGTCGTCCGGCGCGGTCATCATCAGATCCGCCAGTTCGTCAATGATGATGACGACGTAGGGGATGTTCTCCGGCGGTTTCTCGAGATGCGGGCCGAGTTCCTTGCTCCGCTTGTGGTACGCCTCGATGTTGCGCACGCCGGAGCGCATGAAGAGTTGATACCGCCGCTCCATCTCCGTCACCGCCCATCGCAGGATACCGATCACCTTCTCCATGTCCGTGACGACCGGGGCGAGCAGGTGCGGGATGCCGTTGTACTCCGACATCTCGACCATCTTCGGGTCCACCATCACGAAGCGCAGTTCGTCCGGCGTCCGGTTGAGGAGGAGCGAGGAAATAATCACATTGATGAAGATGCTCTTGCCGCTGCCCGTCGAACCGGCCACGAGCAGATGGGGCATCTTCGCGAGGTCGCCGATCTGGTAATGCCCATTCACGTCCCGCCCCAGCGGGATCGGCAGCTTGGCGCGGGCGGCGGCGTAATCGCTCGACTCGAGCGCCTCACGCAGCCCGACCGTGGCGATCGTGTTGTTCGGGATCTCGATGCCGATGCGGCTCTTGCCGGGGATCGGCGCTTCGATGCGCAGCGCGGGCACGGCGAGGGCGAGGGCGAGGTCGTTCTGCAACTCCGTCACGCGCCGCACCTTGACGCCGATGCCGGGTTCGAGCGCGAATTGCGTCACCGCCGGGCCGGGGTTGATCTCGCGCACCGTCGCCTCGACGCGGAAACTGGCGAGCGTCTGCTCCATCACCTGCGCCTTCTGTTCGAGATCCTCCTCGCTCACCGTCACGTCGGGGTAGCGATCCATGTGGGTGATCGTCGGCAGTGTCCAGCGCATCGGCGCGGCGGCGGGCGGTTCTTCTGCCGCCTTCGCCAGTTCCGCTTTTGCGGGCGGCGGATCTTTGCGGACGGTGCGCTGCGGCGCCCCCGCAGCCATATCGGGCGCGGGATCGGGCTTCGGCTCCGGGCGACGGATGATCGGCGGCGGGGTGATGATCTGCTGCGGAGCCGGGCCGATGTCATCGAGCGCCGCGCCGCGCCCATTGCGACCTTTCGACGCGAGCATCGGCGGCTCCAGCGAGCGGGCGGGCAGCGGCGCGGCGGTTGGGGGGCCACCCATCGTCGTGCCGGATCGCTCCGGCCCGCGCAGCCGGATGAGGATGGCGCGGAGTTCGTTGTTCATGAAAATGCCGATACCGGCGATCAAGAGCGCGAGCAGCACGACGCTCGCGCCGAATGCGCCGAGGCCGCGCGCGAGGAAGGCGCTGAAGAAGTAGCCGATGTACCCGCCACCCTTGTGCGTCTCCGCCCATTGCAGCGGATCGTCCGCGAGGGTGTGGAGCAGGCCGAGAATGGCGAGGACGATCAGCCCGCTGCCGACAATCGAATGATACGACGGCCCGGCATGCGTCTCATCCTTGTCGAGGAAGGCATCCGCCGCCCAGACACCGATCAGCGCGGGCGCCGCCACCGCGCCCCAGCCGAACGCGGTCACCAGCGCGCGCCGCCAATAATCGAGCAGCCCGGTATGTCCCCCGGCGAGCAGCGCGCCGGTCGTGAGCAGCGCGAGCACGATCAGCCCCACGCCGACGAGATCGCGGCGCAGTCCGGGGTGCAGCGCCAGCCACGGCTCCGGCCGGGGGCCGCGCGGCGTCGCGCGCTTCGGTGGGGCGGCCTTCGGTTTGGGGGCGGCGCGGCGCGGCGACTTCGTCGGTCGCCGGGAAGGCGCGGTTCCGCTCGTCCGGCGCTTCGGTGTTGTCGCTGTTCCCGCCACGTCCCCGCCTCCCCCATACAGGCAAAATGCTTCACGGACATTCTACACATGTCCGTACACAATTGCCACGCCCGATGATAGCGGCGCATTGCGCGGATATGCGATGAAGCAGGGAAGGAGATCGGCAGCGCGGGCTTTCCCGCCTGCGGCCCGCTCTCAGGCGGGAAAGCCTGCGCTGCCATATTGCGGTTTATTTCAATCGCGGCACGCCCCGGCCCGAGGTGCCTGCCGGTGACAGATCATGCCGTATTTTGGGTTCTTCAGCCGATGTCGAGCGGTGCATCACGTTCTCGCCTTCCGCGATCAGGTAATCCGCCGTGCGCGCGGCGAGCGCCTGGATTGTCAGGCCGGGGTTGGCGGAGCCTTGCGTCGGGAGCACGCTGCCGTCGCAGACGAAGAGATTGGGGATGTCGTGCGCGCGGCCAAATTTGTCCACGACCGAGGTGCGCGGGTCGCTTCCCATCCGCGCCCCGCCGACGAGGTGGGCGTAGCGCGCTTCCTGCACGACCTCCTCCGCGCCCGCCGCCCGCATCACCTCCTCGACCTTCTTCTTACCGAACTCGATCAGTTTCTTGTCGTTGTCGTGGAGCGCAAATGTCACTTTCGCGACGCGGAGGCCGTGCCGGTCTCTGTCGTCCGCCAATTCCACCCGGTTCTCTTCCCACGGCAGGATTTCGCCCAGCAGGCCGAGCGCGGCCCAGTGGTTGTAGTCCATCATCACGCGGCGCATCCCCCAGCCCCACGCGCCTTTGGCGACCATCATCTGCTTCGCGAAGGCGATCGGCAGCGGGCCGACGGTCTGGATGGCGAAGCCGCGCGCGAAGTCGCGCTTCGGGTCGGTCTCGTAGAACTCCTCC
>JAICIL010000161.1 GCA_025924435.1 Chloroflexia bacterium
CCCCGCTCCTAGTGGGGGGGGGGGGGGGGGCACGCCGCCCCCCCCCCACGGGGGGGCGCCGCCCCCCCCCCCCCCCACGCTTCTTGGTGCAAGTCACGCATCTCCATTGCCGATTACCGCGTCGGACGATGCGGACGCGGTCGCGTCGCCCGTCTCGGCGATGGCGCGGAAGCGGTGGAGTTGCTCGCGCGTGCCGATGATGACCATGGTGTCCTGGGCGTTGATGCGGAGCGTCGGCGAGGGGTTGGCGAGCAGCGCGCCGTCGTACTTCTTGATGGCGACGATGGCCGCCCCGGTCTCCATGCGGATCGTCGCGTCGCCGAGTTGACGGCCGATCAGCGCGCTCTCGCCGCTCGCGGTCACCTCTTCGAGGTAGAGTTCGAGGTGGCTGTGGCGGCCGACCACCTCGACCACATCCGTCATTTGCGGCTCGATCACCATCTCCGCGAGGCGTCGCCCGGTCAGGCTGTACGGGCAGAGGACGCGGTTCGCCCCGGCGCGCACCAGTTTCGGCTCGACGGACTCCTCGCTCGCCCGCGCGACGATGAAGAGGCTGGCGCGCAACGAGCGGCAGGAGAGCGTGATGTAGAGGTTCGCGGCGTCCGAATCGAGCGCGGTGACGACCCCCTTCGCCCGCTCCACCCCGGCGCGCAGGAGGACGCCGTCCTGCGTCGCGTCGCCCATCACGACATCGTAGCCCGCCGCGCGGCACGCCTCGACGAGGCCCGGCTGCTGCTCGATGACGACGAACGGCTTGCCCTCGCGCGCCAGTTCCGTCGCGACGCTCATCCCGACGCGCCCGTAGCCGCAGACGATGTAGTGATCCGCGAGCCGCCCGATCTCCCGCGCCATCCGCCGCTCCTTCACGATGTTCTGGAAGATCCGCTGCTCGAGCGCCCCTTCCGCGAGGGTGCTGAGCGCATACAGGCCGGTCGCCACGCCGCCGACGATCAGCGCCATGTCGAAGATGCGCCCGGCGGTGTCGAGCGGATGGACCTCGCTGTAGCCGATCGTCGAGAGCGTGATGACCGTCATGTACGCCGCGTCAATGAAGGACCAGCGCTCGATCACCATGAACCCCGCCGTGCCGACCGCGAAGACGACGACGAGCGCCGCGACCGCGATGCGGGCACGCGCGTTGGTCGTCAATTCATGGTGGGCATCGGCGACCACGGGCGCGCACCCCCTCCGCAAACGGAATACGCACGTAGTATAGCAATGCGCCATGCGTCGCGGCGCACGGTATCCGCCCGATTCCCTGCCGTCAGCGGACGCGGAAGCGGCGGATCATCGCTTCGTCCACCTCGACGCCGAGGCCGGGGCCGTTGGGGACGGCGATGGAGCCGTCCACCATTTCGAGATGGGTGGTGCAGAGGTTGTTCAGGAGCGAGGCGGAGGAGACGTTGTATTCCAGGTAGCGCGAGTGCATCAGGTAGGCGTTCAGGTGGAGCGATGCCGCCTTGAGGAGGTCCGTCAGCCAGGCGTGCGGCACGCACTCGATCTGGCGGCGCGTCGCGAAGTCGGCGATCTGCTTGCCGACCGTCAGCCCCCCGCAGCGCGAGAGATCGGGTTGCAACACATCAACGCGCCCCTCGGTCGCCAGTCGCTCGAACTCGTCGAACCCGGCGTACTGCTCCCCGGCCGCGAGGCGCAGCCGCGTCGTGTGCTCGGCGAGGGTGCGATAGCCGGCGATATTCTCGGGGTGGAGGCAGTCTTCGAGCCAGACGACGCCGAGGTCTTCCAGTTCGCCGATGAGGGCGATCCAGTCGCGCAGCGAGCGGGGCCGGTAGGGATCGGCGTACGCGACGCCGTACCAGCCGCCGTCCACCAGGAGATCAACCCCCGGCCCCGCCTCCTCACGCGCCGCGCGGACGAGCGCGACATCGCGCGCGATGTCGTGGCCGAACGCGCCCCAGCCGAACTTGATCGCCGTGAAGCCGCGCGCCAGATACTCGGCGACCGCCGCCTTCATCGCGTCGGGCGTGGGCCGGAAGAGCGTCGAGGCGTAGCCCTTGACCCGGTCGCGATATTTCGCGCCGAGCAGTGTATGCACCGGCTGGCCGAAAGCCTTGCCCGCGATGTCCCACAGGGCGATGTCCACGCCGGAGATCATCTGCATGCCCGCGCCCTGCCGCCCGTAGTAGGCGAGGAAGCGGTACATCTTCTGCCAGAGCCGCTCGCGCTCCAGCGGGTCCTCCCCGATCAGCGCCGCCTTCAGGGATTCGAGGCCGATCTGCCCGCCGGACGGCGCCTCGACAATCGCCCTGCCGACGTGCGGCTGGGTCTCGATGTCGGCCCACCCGGCGATCCCCTCGTCCGTGCTCACCTTGAGGAGCGCGATGAACCGCGTCCCGTGCGCCTCGCCGGCGACGGACGGATCCGGGTAATCCTTCCCGGTATCCAGCACCATCGCCTCGACATCGGTGATCTTCATCGCGACCCTCCTCTGCTCCACGAATGGGTGTGTACCGGCGGCACGCGGCATCTCGCCGCCGAGTGTACCGCATGCGAGGGGGTGAGGCTTTCGAGGCCGATGGTATACTGGGCGGCGATTGGCGGCGCGATGATCGCCCCGTGGTGTCAGGAGAGGGATGAGTACACAGCAAACCGCACTGATCGCCGATGTCGGGATCGCGCTCAACGCGACCGATCCCCTGCCCGTCATGCTGCAAACGTGCGCGGAAGCGGTCGTCCGCCACCTCGACGCGGCGTTCGCGCGCATCTGGGTGCTGAATGCCGACGACGACGTGCTGGAATTGCGCGCCAGCGCGGGCCGCTATACGCACCTCGACGGCGCGCACAGCCGCGTGCCGGTCGGCGCGCTGAAGATCGGCCTGATCGCCGAAGAGCGCCGGCCGCACCTGACGAACGATGTGCCCAACGATCCCCGCGTCAGCGACCCTGAATGGGCGCGGCGCGAGGGGATGGTCGCCTTCGCGGGCTATCCGCTGACCGTCGAGGGCCGGCTCGTCGGCGTCCTGGCGATATTCGCGCGCCGTCCGCTCGGCGCGGAGACGCTCGCGATGCTCTCCTCGGTCGCGAACATGATCGCGACGGGGATCGCGCGCAAGCAGGCGGACGAGCGGCAACGGGAAGATTTCCACATCACCGAGACCCTCCATCGCATCGGGATCGCCCTCGCCTCGGAGCACGGCCTGCAATCGCTCGTCCAGATCGTCACCGATGCGGCGACCGAGGTTGTCGGTGCGCGGTTCGGCGCGTTCTTCTATAACGTCCTCGATGCCGAGGGCGAGTCGTACATGCTCTATACGATCTCCGGCGTGCCGCGCGAGGCATTCGCGAATTTTCCGATGCCGCGCAATACCGCGATCTTCAATCCGACCTTTGTTGGCGAGGGGATCATCCGCCTGGCCGATGTCACGCAGGATCCGCGCTTCGGGCGGAATGCGCCCTATTTCGGCATGCCGGAGGGTCATCTGCCGGTGCGCAGTTACCTCGCCGCGCCGGTGATCTCCCGTAGCGGCGACGTGCTGGGCGGGCTTTTCTTCGGCCACAGCGATCCGGGCGTCTTCACCGAGCGCGCGGAGCGGGCCATCGCGGGGATCGCCGCACAGGCGGCCATCGCGATGGATAACGCCAGCCTGATCCGCGACGCGCAGGTGGCGGAGGCGCGTTTCCGCAGCCTGTTCGAGCGCGTCCCCGATGCGATCTTCGTCGCCGATGCCACGGGTCGGTATCTCGATGTCAACCCCGCCGCGACCGCGCTGGTCGGTTACACGCGGGAGGAACTCCTGCGGCGGACCGTCATGGAGATCTCGGTAGATGATCAAAGCGCCGCGGAAGCGTATGATCGGATGCGGCAGACGGGCGCGTGGCGCGGCGAGCATGAGTTGCGGCACAAGGACGGCACCGTTGTCCCGACCGAGGCGCAGGCGACGGCCGTCGCGTTGCCGACGGGGACGATCTATCTCTCGGTTGTCCGGGATATATCGGAGCGCCGGGCGGCGGAGCGGATGCAGCAGGATTTCATCGCCATGGTCGCCCACGACCTCAAGAACCCGCTGACAACGCTGAAGGGGAATGCCCAACTGATGCAGCGGCGCAATCGTTTCAGCGAGCGGGGGATGGCAACAATTGTGGCGCAGGCGAACCGCCTGGAACGCCTGATTGACGATCTGCGGGACGTGGCGCGCCTCGACGCGCGGGCGATTGCCCTCGCCCGCGCACCCACCGACCTCGCGGCGCTCGTCCGCAGCCGCGCGGAGGAGGCGCAAACGCTGACACAAATCCACGACGTGCGCGTGCAGGCGCCGGATACGCCGGTGATCGGCCAATGGGACGAGGACCGGCTGGAGCAGGTGATTGACAACCTGCTGATGAACGCGATCAAGTACGCGCCGAACGGCGGGGAAATCCGGGTGCGCGTCGAGGATCGTGGCGCGGACGCCTACGTCTCAATCCGCGACTGCGGCATCGGCGTCCCGCCCGACGTGCGCGAGCGGTTGTTCGAGCGGTTCTACCGCGCCGAGGGCGGAATCGCGGCGGATAAGAAGGGGCTGGGTCTCGGCCTGTACATCAGCAAGGCGCTGATCGAGGCGCACGGCGGGCAGATCGGCGTCGAATCGGCGCCCGGCGAGGGGAGCACATTTTTCTTCGCCCTCCCCCATGCGCGGGACGGATCGGTCTCGCACGCCGATACGGGTGGTCCGCCGCATGGGTGATTGCCGGTAGCGGAGGAACTGCCGCGATGTCAGAACAACCGGCACCGAGCCAAGGTCGGACGACCGGCCCAATCGTCGTGCGCTCGTCCCTGCTTCTGCTCGCCTTAAGCCTTGCCCTGATGCTGGGATTCACCTACCTCGGCCAGGAAGTGCGCGAACCGGCGACAACGGGGACCGATCAGCGCCTGCTCCGCCGCGTTGCCGAGGCGACCCGGCGGTGGCCGCTCACTCTGTCGGAGACGGTCTCCTTATTCGGCACCGCGCCGATGGTCGTCGTCATCACGGCGGTGGTCGGCGCTTCCCTCGCGCGGCATAGATATTGGTTCGACATCGCGCTGCTGATCGCGGCGCTGGTCGGCGCCACCCTGCTCTCGCCGCTCACGAAACACCTGATCAGCCGGGCGCGCCCGACCGCATTCTTTCGCACCTCCGCCACGGGCTACAGTTTCCCCAGCGGCCATACGCTGAATGCCACCTGTCTCGCATTGGCGTTGGGTTTCATCCTCTGGCGGCTGCCCTGGCGACGCACGATGAAGATTATCTGGACACTTGCACTCGCCGTTTACGCGGTCTGCGTGGGCGCGAGCCGGATCGTCCTCGGCGTGCATTACCCGACCGATGTGCTCGGCGGGTTCCTGCTCGGCGCGGCATGGGCGACGCTGCTCATGCCGATCGTCCTCGGCGCGGAACGCTGGCGTCCCCCTCCCCCGGCCCCTCCGCCCGCCGTGCGGGGGAGGGGTGACGCTCCTGTATGACCCCGGCAACGCTCAGGGAGCGTGGCGGGAATTACGGATCAATCTCCCTCTCCCGTGCATGGGGAGGGGGCGAAGACGCGGAGCGCCTTCGGGGCCACGGTGATCGTCACAGGTGTCTCGCCGCCGTGCTCGCCATCCAGCGTGATCGGTTGCGGCGGCGCGGTGCGGATCGTCAGCCGCGTCGTCTCGAAGTAGTTGTTGCGCGGGTCGGTCGCCTGCCTGCCGAGCGCCACCGACCACGCGCCGCGGACCAGTTGATAGCGCGACCGCCCTTCCAGCGTGAAGACGACCAGCGTTCCGTCGCTGATGGAAGCGTCCGGCCCCGCCTTGAGATGCTCGCCGACGTACGTCCCGTTCGCGACGACCAATTGATGCGTCGCGGCATCGCAGACTTTCTCGGCGGCCTCGATGTGCGCCCGGAAGTTCCGATGGCGCGGGAGGACTTTGAGGGCGGCGACCCCGTACGCGAAAAAGCCGAGGGCGCGCTTGAGTCGCCGCGTCGCCGCGCGCGACACATCGTCCGAGACGCCCATGCTCAGCGTGTTGATGAAGTACCGCCCGTTCGCGCAGCCCAGATCAATCCGGGCGACCTGCCCCGCCGCGATCACGCGCGCCGCCCCGTCGAGGTCGAGCGGGATGCCGAGCGTGCGCGCGAGATCATTGCCCGTGCCCAACGGGAGCACGCCGAGCGTGACGGGCCGGTTCGCGAACGCTTCCATCACGCCGGAGAGCGTCCCGTCGCCACCGCCGACGATGATCCGCTCGCAGACCGCCGCGATGGCGTCTCGGATCGCGGGGAGGAGCGTATCGGGATCGTCCACCGCGACGGTGCAATCGAGCGCGATGCCCGCGTCCTCCAGCGAGGCTACCGCCCGCGAGAACTGTTTCGCGCCGCGCCGCGCGTGGGTATTGACGAAGAGCGCCGCTGGAGCGTCCGCGGGCACGGCCCGTTGCGGGGCGCTGGCGCTCAGAGATTCCGCCGCATCAACCATATCGCCAGCCTTCTCATCGCGCCTTCGCGCCCGGTGCATGCGGAGCATCCGCCGCATCGTGGCACACTCCCCACCTTCCCGCAAGGCGGGGCCGCACGCGCCGTCATCAGGGCCGATGGCGGCGCGTGCGGCCTCATTCGTTGGGTCGCTGAACGTGTTCCGCTCGCCCGGACGCTCATTGCGCGGGCTTGATCGTGTTGATCCAGAGCGGCGAGGTGCGGTGCCAATAGCAGGAGTTGATGTACGGGTTCTCCTCCGTCGGCCAGCCCGTCCAGTACGTCGTATTGGTCGGGATGCGATGGAACCACTGCACGAGGCCGACATCGGGCAGTTCCTTGATCCAGATGTCCATCGCCTGCCGGAAGAGCGGCATCACCTTGGGGTCATCCGGGCCCAACGCGCCGATTTGATCCACGAGTTTGTCGTACTGGTCGTTCTTCCAGCGGTACGGATAGGTCGCCTGCTGGCCGGTCGGTTTGATGTAGCGGCTGTGGTAGAGGTTCAGCGTGTCGTACGGGTCGCGCACGCTGCCGCCATGCCCCTGCATGAAGGCGTCAATGTTCCCGGTGCCGACATCCTGGCCGTAGGACGGGCCTTGGATCAGTTTGAATGAGGCGTCGAAGCCGCCGACGCGCAGTTGCTGGCTGACGATCGGCGCGATGTCCTGGAAGAGGTTGTTCGGGCAACTGATCACCAGCGAGACGGTCTTGCCGTCCTTCGCCCAGAGTTTGTCGCCGTTCTTCGCGTATCCCTTGCGCTGCATGATCTCGGCGGTCTTGTTCACGTCGAAGGTGTTGATCGGCGCCGCGAGATCGTTGACGGTGGTGAGGTACTTCTCCAATGCCGGGAACCGCGGGAACGGCAGGAGGGTCATCTCGCCCGCGCCCTTGTAGCCGAGGGAGACGATCTGATCGCGGTTGATGGAGTAGTTGATCGCCCAGCGGATTTCCGGGTCGTTGAACGGCTCCTTGAGGTCGTTGAAACTGAGGCTCACCGGCCACCAGTCCCGATAGCCGTACGGCGGCTTGCTGCCGGACCAGGTCGTCAGTTTCGGGTTCGCCTTCGTGACGGCGACGATGTTGTCCGGCCGGAGGTCAATCGTCATATCTATCTCGTTGTTGATCGCCAGTTGCACCATCTTCGTCTCGTCCGTGCCGGGGACGACGATGATGCGCTCGGCGGCGGGCAGCGGGTGGAAGCCGGTCTTCGCCGCCCACCAGTTGTCGTTCCGGTCCCAGATGCGCTGCTGGAGCGAGGAGAGGACGAGTTTCCACGGCCCCGTCGTCACCGGCCAGCCCTTCGCGATGTCGAAGTTGTTGAACGAGCTCGCCTCCTGGTCCTTCCAGATGTGCTCCGGCACGATCGGCACGCCGATGTCCTGGTGGAAGGCGAAGTACTTGAAGAAGAAGCGCGGGTTCGGGGAGTTCAGCGTGATCTTCGCCGTCAGGTCGTCCGGCGTCGCGACATCCTTCACCCAGGTCTTCATGTCAATGCCCCAGAGCAGTTTGTCCGCATTGGTCTTGAGCATGTTCAGGGTGTAGGCGATGTCCTTCGCGGTGAACGACTGGTCGTCGCTCCACGTCACGCCCTTGCGGACGTGCAGCGTGTACTCGGTGAAGTCGGCGTTGTTCTCGTAACTCTCCAACTGCCACGGGATGAAGCCGTCCTTGCACTGCATCCCGGTCGGGCCGCAGACCGTGTCCGTGTTGTAGGAGTTGTAGTAGTAGGGCGCCTCGAAGGCGTAGGGGAAGCCGCTGGACGTATTGATGCCGGTGAGGAAGAACGGATTGACGATGTTGTAGTCCGTCAGCTGGCTGCCCGTGATCCCGAAGATCAGCGTGCGGTTCCGCGCGACCTGCTTCAACTGGCCGGGCGCCGCCTGCGCCGCCGGGGTCGTATTCGCGGCGGCGGCCGTCGGGGATCCGCCACCGGCGGCGGCGCTGCCCGTCGTCGCCGCGCTCGCGGTCGTCGGTGTCGCGCCCGTCGTCGCGGGCGCGGCGGTCGGGCTGCCACCCTTGGCGACCGCCTGGAGCGTCGCGTTTGCGCTGTCGTTGCTCGAACTACCGCCGCCGCAGGCCGCGAGGAGCGCCGCCGCGCTCGCGCCGGCGATGCCCGCGAGGAATTTGCGCCGCGAGAGTTCACGCGAATGTGTCATGATCGTACCTCCTGATTCCGTCCCTTCCCGTCGTTTGGCCGGCCCCGGTCTCCCGATTCAGCCGCTATGCACCTCCCGTCGTTGCTGCCAGCGGGGCGCGAAATGCCTGGGTGATATCGCCGTCGAGCGTCCCGCCGGCGTCCCGATAGAGATAGCAGGCGACCGATCGGTGGGGATCCGTGCGATAGAGGGGCGGCGGGCTTTCCCGGCACATCGGCATGGCGTAGGGGCAGCGATCCGCGAACTTGCAGCCGCGCTGCTCCCCGCCCCCCGCCTCCGCCTGGCCCGAGGCGACGACATCCTCGCCCCAGCGACGCTCCGGGTCGGGCAGGGGGATCGAGGCGACGAGCAGTTGCGTGTACGGGTGGAGCGGGGCCTTGATGACCTGCTCCACATCGCCCGTCTCGGCGACCGAGCCGCGGTAGAGCACGATGATGTTGTCGCTCACCTGGTACGCGGTGGTGAGGTCGTGCGTGATGTAGAGGAAGGAGATGCCGAAATCCCGGCGGAGCGTGTGCAGGCTCTCCAGGATCGTCGCGCGCAGCGACGCGTCCACCATCGAGACGGGTTCGTCCGCGACGATCAGCCGGGGCTTGAGCAGGAGGGCGCGGGCGACGGTGATGCGCTGCCGCTGCCCGCCGCTCAGTTGGTGCGGGTAGCGGCCCAGCGTCTCCTCCGGCCGCAGCCCGACGGTGCGCAGCGCCGTCTCCATCAGGTCGCGCGCCTCGGCGCGGGAAGCGGCCAGTTTGAAACGGCTGATCGGCACGGTCAGCAGGTGATCCACCTTGTAGAAGGGGTTGTAGACCTCGAACGGGTCCTGGAAGACCGCCTGAATCTCCCGCCGAAAGGTCTGCCGCTCGCGCGCGGTGAACTTGTGGATGTCCGTGCCCCGGTAGCGCACCGTGCCCTCGGTCGGGTACTGGAAACCGAGCAGGATGCGCGCGAGCGTCGTCTTGCCGCTGCCGCTCTCGCCGACGACCGCCGTGAACGACGGCACGCTCTCGCTGATCGAGAACGAGAAGTCGTCGAGCGCGACCGTATGTTCCTTCTTCGGGTTGCCGAAGCGTTGTGTGACGTGTTGCGTCTCGACCAGCGCGGACATTGCACCTCCCTGATCAGCGGGCAGCGGGCGGCAGGCAGCAGGCGGCAAACAACGCCCTCTTCCC
>JAICIL010000162.1 GCA_025924435.1 Chloroflexia bacterium
ACTAGCGCCCCCCGGGGGGGGGGGGTTATCAGCGTGCTGAGGCGGCTCGGGGCGGGCGTCCCCCCGCCACCACGGTATTCTTATGTGATTGAAACAAAGGTGGGCGGCTCCCAGCGGAGCCGCCCGTTGCATATCATGCGTGATCGCCCGATGTTACCGCGAATGGAGGAGATGCGCCGTGTGGTCCACCGTCGCGCCGCTGAAGGTGCGATCCACCAGATGCTGCACGGCCATCACGTGCGCGCAAGTGCCATTCTTCGCATGGAAATCGCATGTGCAATGCCATTCGCCGCTGTCCGCGCTGACGGTATGGGTATCATTATCACCTTTGAAGGCGACGGAGAGTGTCTGGAGCGACACGCGCCACGGCTCGTCCGCGTAGCGCCGGGCCTTTTCGAGTTTTCCGATCATGCTGGAATGCATCTGACCGCCTCCTACCTTGACGCGGCTCGCTCCCAAGTCGCGTCTCGTATACCGTGGGGCGATTCGCCCCGCCACCAAAAACCAAACCACCGCAGGGCTTTATGCTCCCTGCGGTGGTTTGTTGGCGTCGTGCCGCAGCTCATGCATCAATGATGCATCGCGAAATGGGGAGAACACTTCCATCATCAATCACCGCCGCTTGTCGCCGTCTCCGCATCTGGTAATTGCATCATACGGCGCGCATCGCCGCGCGTCAACCGTTCGGGGCAAAATGTACGTACATTCGCGCATGATCGTCGCGCTCCCCCCTCCATCGCCGCCATAATCCCACAGTATCGGAGCACGAGGGCGATGGAGAGCGGGTGCCCGCCGGGCAGTGGGGGTGAGGAAGAACAGCCCTCAATCCGTCGTCAAGGGCGTCTCCGCCGTCGTCGCGCCGTCGGTGTCGGGACGGAGGCCGCCCGACAATGCGGGTTCGGGGACGGGGGCGGGCCGCTCGCCGGCTTCGGGCGTGTAGCCGTGACGCGGCATGCCGCCGTCCGCCGCCTCGAAGATCTGGAAGACCTGCTCCTGGTCGAGCGTCTCGTCATCGAGCAATCGCTGGGCGAGGTTGTCGAGCGCGACGCGATGCTCGGTGAGCAGTTGGGTCGCGCGGTGGTGCGAGCGCTCGAGCAACTCGCGCACCGCGCGGTCCGCCGCCGAAATCGTGTCCTCGCTGTAGTCGCGGTCGCGCGTCAACTCGCGACCGAGGAAGACATCCTGCTCGCCGGTACCGAGGTAGAGCGAGCCGACCTCCTCGCTCATCCCCCAGAGGCCGACCATCCGCCGCGCCAGTGAGGTTGCCTCCTTCAGGTCGCTCTCCGCACCGGTCGTGATCTCGCCGATCACGATCTCCTCCGCCGCGCGCCCGCCGAACATCACGACGAGGCGGCTCAGGAGGTACGCCTTCGGGTAGTTGAAGCGGTCCTCCTCCGGGCTTTGGATCGTCACGCCGAGCGCGCGGCCACGCGGCACGATGGAGACCTTCGTCAGCGGGTCGGTGCTCGGCGAGTAATAGGCCGCCACCGCGTGCCCCGCCTCGTGGTAGGCCACGACTTCCTTGTCGTGTTCGGTGAGGATCAGGCCGCGCGCGGTGCCGAGGATGATCTTGTCAAGCGCCTCGGAAAAGTCGCGCGCGAAGATCTGCTGACGGTTGGCTCGCGCCGCGTGCAGTGCGGCCTCGTTGACGAGGTTCGCCAGGTCCGCGCCCGCGAAACCGGGCGTGGATTGCGCGACGCGGTTGAGATTGACATCCGGCGCGAGCGGCAGGCCGCGCGAATGGATCTTCAGGATCGCCTCACGCCCCTTGCGATCCGGCAGCCCGACCGTCACCTGACGATCAAAACGACCCGGCCGCAAGAGCGCGGGGTCGAGCACGTCGGGCCGGTTCGTGGAGGCGAGGACGACGACCTCCTGCTTGGGATCGAAGCCGTCCATCTCGACGAGCAACTGGTTCAGCGTCTGCTCGCGCTCGTCGTTGCCGCCGCCGAGACCGGCGAATCGCTGCCGACCGACGGCGTCAATCTCATCCACATAGACGATCGCCGGCGCCGCCGCCTTCGCCTTGTTGAAGAGATCGCGGACGCGCGACGCGCCGACACCGACGAACATCTCCACGAACTCGGACGCCGAGACGCTGAAGAAAGGCACGCCGGACTCGCCCGCAACCGCCTTTGCCAGCAGCGTCTTGCCGGTGCCGGGGGGGCCGACGAGCAGCACGCCGCGCGGCAGCCGCGCGCCGAGCATGTGGTATTTGCCGGGGTTCTTGAGGAAGTCCACGACTTCGGTCAGTTCCTGCTTCGCCTCGTCCTCGCCCGCGACATCGCCGAAGGTCACTTGCGGCCGCTCGGCGTCGTGGACGCGCGCCTGCGACTTGCCGAAGCCCATAATGCCCTGCTGGCCGCGCGTCACCTGCCGCCCGAGGAAGACGGCGAGGCCGATAAAGAGCGCGAGCGGCAGCAGGCTAATCAGCAGGTTGAGCAGCAAGGGGAGGAAGCCGCCCGAGTCGGTGCCTTTGACGCTCACCTTGACATTCTGCTGCTGCAAGAGCGGCAGGAGCGTCGGGTTTTCCACGACCGGCAGGCTCGTCTTGAAGTTTGTCACCGTCTTCGCGGCGGCGGACGACGCACCGCCCGACGTTGCGGTCGGCGCGGCGGTCGGCGTGGACGCGACGACGCCCGGCCCGCTGATCACGTCGCCGTTCTGTACCTTCACGGCGGTCTTGAATGTGCCGGTGGCGTTGCGGTCCTGCAATGTCACCTCGCTGACATTGCCCGCCTGCACCTGGTTGAGGAAATCGCTGTAATTGACCACCGTGCTGCCCGTCGAGAAGGGATTGGCGAGCGCGAGGATATTCCAGATGAGCAGGCCCGCGAGCAATATCCACCAGACCCAACTGGGGATGCGCAGTCGCGGCGGCTTCTGCGGGTTGTTCGGGTCCTCCGGCTTGCGGGGGATGCGGGGGACGCGCTTGTTCGGGTCGTCGAGCGGATTGCGGTCGTTGCGATTCCGATCGTTCGGGGTGAGCAGGTGGGGGCGACCGGGCAGGTCGTCGTGCGACATGGGACACCATCCTTTGATCGCGCGCCCGGCGCGCGGCAGGTGGCGGCAAACCACCACGGAGAAATACAAGTACGAGCATAACATACCGCAGCATGAAGGGCGGTGACCGACCGTGCGCCGTGCCGCTGCAAGGGCAACCAGCACGACGCGTACCAGCACCCGAACCGCGTCGGTATGCGCGGATCGCTGCATAGTGATACGCGTCGCGAACCGCTGCGGTTTTGATCGCGCGGCGATCTCACACGGGCGAGATGAGGAGGGGCTTCCCGTTATTGCCTCCGCAGATCAACCGGCATCGGCCTGGCCGGGCACATGCAGATGGCTCCGCACCGCCATCGTCTCTCGCGCGGCACGCAGCGTGTTCCGCAGGAGGATCGCGTTCGTGACCGGGCCGGTGCCGCCCGGTACCGGCGTGAACGCGGACGCGACAGCGGCGACCGCAGGCGCGACATCGCCGCGCAGGCCGTCCGGCGTGAAGGTCGTGCCGAAATCCACGACGACCACGCCGGGCTTCACCATCTCCGGCGTGATGAAGCCGACCCGCCCGACCGCGACCGCGAGGATGTCCGCGCGCCGCGTCACCGCCGCGAGGTCGCGGGTGCGCGAGTGGGTGATCGTCACCGTCGCATCTTCGCGCAGAAATAATTGCGCGAGCGGCCTGCCGACGACATTGGAGCGGCCCACCACCACCGCCTCTTTCCCCGCGAGCGGGATCGCGTAGTGGTGCAGCAGCGCGATACCGCCGAGCGGCGTGCTGGGGAAGAGGCCGGGCAGACCGAGCGAGAGGTTGCCCGCGTTCGACGGCGTGATGCCGTCCACATCCTTATAGGGGTCGAGCGTCTCGCCGACAATCGTCGGCGGCAGATGCACCGGTAACGGCATCTGCACGAGGACACCGGCGACCTGGGGGCGATGGTTGAGTTCGACAATCCGCGCGCGGACGGCCGCCTCGTCGCTGTCGGGGTCCAGCGCGACCCGCTCGAACGCCAGCCCGACCGCCGCCGACTGCTTCCGCAAGGTCTCCGTGTACCGCTCGGCGGCCGGCGTCGGGCCGACGGTCATCACCGCCAGCGTCGGCACGTAGCCGTATCGCTCCACGAAGGCCGCGACACCGCCCCGCACTTCCTCGGTGATCGCCGCCGCGACGGGCTTGCCGAGGAGTATCCGCGCGCCCGATTCGGCCAGTTCATGCGCCGCCGTCCACGTCGTGGTCATGCGACTTCACCCGCGAGGCGACGCCGGACCGTCTCGAGCAGCGCCCGCTCGCGCTCGGCGACGCCGTCCATCAGGTCGTGCAGTTGGGCGCGGTAACCCGCGACCTCCGCGCCGTCCACCAACCCCGCGATGTTCGCGGTGACGTTGAGGAGCGAGACGCGCATCGCCGCCACCGCCATCGCCGCGCCCGCGCCGCAATCGCCCAGCGCGTTCGGGTTGCCCGTGATCGCGATTGCCTCCGCCGCGTCGAGCACCTCGCGCGATGCGGCCATGATGCGCAGCGGCACCGCCGCCGCCTGGCGCATCCCCTCCTGCAAGGCGACCGCACGCGCCTCTCGCTCTTCGTCCGATGCCTTCGGGAGGCGGTATGCCCGCATGAACGTCGCGAACGCCGCCTCGTCCTCCGTCGCGAGCGCGACGAAGCGATCGCGCAGGGTCTGGAGGTGATCGAGGTGCGCCCGCAACTCCGCGTCGTGGGCCGCGAATTTCGGCTTGCCGACGCTGACCGCCGCGACTTTTGCCACCGACGCCGCGCCGAGCGCGCCCACATAGGCCGACGCCGCGCCGCCACCCGGCGTCGGTGCGTTCGACGCCAACTGATCGAGAAATATGCGGAGATCTATCGCATCGTCGCTCATGCTCACCTCAATTGCCGCCACCATCCGCCGCGCCCCGCGCGTACTCTACCGTACGTGCGCCGCTCGTGTCTCGCAAGAGGAATGCGCGCGGTTTGCCCATCCCGCGCGCCTATGCGACAATCGGCGGCGTACAGGCGTCTTTTGGGGTGCGCCACCGCGCGCCACTACCGGGGGTGATTGATTTTCCCATGTCACGGACACGACGCGGGCGCGGCGGGCGCGGCCATCAGACACGCGATGCGCACGAGATGGCGTGGTTCCGCACGGACCTGCACCTGCACACCCCGGCATCCGCCGACTACCAGGATCTGTCGGCGACGTACCTCGAACTTCTCCAGAAGGCGGAGGAGCGCGGCCTCGACATCATCGCCTTCACCGACCACAACAGCGTCAGCGGGATCGCGGCGATGCGGCGGGAGATCGAGGACCTCGAACTGCTGGAGGAACTCGACCGCCTGACGCCCGCCGAGCGGAATATCCTCGACGAATACCGCCGATTGCTGGATAAAATCCTCGTCCTGCCCGGTTTCGAGTTCACCGCCGCCTATGGGTTCCATATCCTCGGCATCTTCCCGCCGGAGGCAACCGTGCGGCGGCTCGAACACCTCCTGATGACGCTCGGTGTCCCGGAAGAGCAGATGGAGATGGGCAGCGGACAGGTCGGCGCGACCGCCGATGTGCTCAATGCGTATGAGGTGATACACGAGCATGGCGGCCTCGTCATCCCCGCGCATGTGGACGCGACGCACGGCGTTGCGATGCAGGGTTTCCGCTTCGGTGGGCAGACGAAAATCGCCTACACGCAGTCGGAATACATCGCCGCGCTCGAAGTCACCGACCTCGACGACATGACACGACGGGCGACGGCCAGTTTCTTCAACGGCTCCAAACCCGAGTACCCGCGCCGGATGCACTGCATCCAGGGATCGGACGCGCACCGGCTCGCGCGCGAGGGCGCGCACCGCGACACCGATCTCGGCATCGGCGACCGCGCCACCGAAATATCCCTGCCGGAACGGTCGTTCGCGGCGCTTAAGGCGCTCTTCGTGTCCGACGAATTCACCCGCATCCGCCCGTACCAACCCGCATCCACCGGGCCGTTCGACGCGGTCCAGGCGGCGCGCGAGCAAGGGCCGAGCATCGTGCAGTCGTTCCACGAGCAGGTGCGCAGCCGCCGCAGTCGGTATCGGCCGATCACGAAGGATGTCGTCGCCTTCGCGAATACCAATGGCGGCACAGTCTACGTCGGCGTCACGGTCGGCCCGGCGCAGCCGGTGGTGGGCGTGCCGAACCCCGAAGAGGCGGCGCGCGGCCTGAGCGATGCGATCGCCCGCAGCGTCGTGCCGAAACTCGATGTCACGGTTGATGTGGAGACGAGCGCGGGCAAGCCGGTGCTCGTCGTCACCGTGCCGAAGGGCCTCAATACCCCCTACGCGACCGATGCGGGGCAGGTTTTCGTCCGGCAGGAGAGCGAGACGGTCGTCGCGCTGCGCGATGAAATCGTCCAACTCGTGCGCGAGGCGGTCGGCCTCGAGGCGGCGGCGCCCACCGAGCCGGAGCGGATTCGCGCCTGGACCGCGCCGCGACAGGCGGCGGATGAGGACGACGATGCCGACGAGGCAGCCACCGAAGCGGCGCGCGAGGCGCCGGAGCCGGAGTCGGAGCCGGAGGTTGCGGCAGTGCCGGAGCAGCCGGAAGAACGCCGCGCCCCGCGTCGCCGCCGGTCGCGACGCCGACCGCCGACGGACCAACCCGATGCCGAGGCGCAGGCACCGCCAGCGCCCGGAGCGGAGGTCGAGCAGATCGTCATCGAACCGGAGATGCCGGCGATCGCCGAAGCCGAGGCCTTCGCTGAGCCGGCGCAGCCCGCCGCCGATGTTGCGCCGGTCGAGAGCGCGGCCGAGACAGAGCCGATTAGCGATCAAGAGGCGAGTGCGCCAGTGGCGGAGGCCGCCATGGTGGACGCCCCGAAGCCGCGACCGCGACGGCGGGCCCGCAAACCGGCGGCTCCGCCGGAGCCGCCAGCGGAAGCGCCGGTCGAAACGGTGGCCCAACCCGCGGACATTGCCGAGCCACCCGCCGTGCCGGTTGGCGCTTCCACCCCGCCCGTCAGTCGCAACGGCACCGAGCCTGCTGTCGTGCCAAAGACCGGCGTGGAGATTCTCTCCGTCGAGGAGCGCGACGGCGAGCGGTTCTACACGATGCGCGACCTCCGCAGCGGCCGTGTCGCGGAGAACGTGACGCGGAAATCCGCGCGGCGACTCTGGCGTCAGGCGATCCTGGAGCGCGAAAACGGCCTCCCCGAACCCGACGCGATGCGATGGGACGGCAATCTGGGCTACTGGGGGAGTAGCGAGCGCGATGGCGTCCGGCGGCACAACCTCGCGTACCGCGACAACGGCGATGTGCGCTACTTCTACGCGGTCAGCGACGACGGCATCAACGAGGCATGGCGCGCGCTGATCCCGACGGAAAACACGTAAGGTGCGTTTGTTTCAATGGGTACACACATGCTACACTACCGGCACATTGTTCCGGCCGAAACGACGGCGCGTATCTCCGATTTGGTTGACCGTCGGGCATTGCCCGTTGGCGTCGCTTTGCAGACTGGCTGATTGAAAGGGGTTTCTCCATGCGTGCACCGAGACGGCATGACGAGGCGGACCGCATCGCTATATTCTTCGACATGTCGAACCTCTATTTCGCGGCGCGGGATATGGGCATCCGCATTGACTACGCGCGGTTGCTCGACTTCCTCACCTCCGGCCGCCGGTTGCACCGGGCGTATGCCTATCTGGGCTATAACCCGGAGGACGAGAGCAGCCACAGTTTCATCACCTGGTTGAAACGCAACGGCTTCCGCGTCAAAACGAAGGCGCTCCGCCGCTTCGAGGACGGCAGCACGAAGGCTAATCTCGATATGGAACTGGCGATTGATCTCCTGACGCAGGCGCCGCACATTGATGTCGCGATCATCGTCAGCGGCGACGGCGATTTCGTCAATCTCGTGGACGCCGCGCAGAATGCCGGCCTGCGCATCGAGGTCGCCGCGACGCCGCGCCAGGCCGCGACCGACCTGATGGACATCGCCGACCAATTCATAGACCTCGAAGCGAGCGTCGCGCAGTTCGCGCGCGCGGACCTCCCGCCCCGGCAGTCATACGCGCGCCCCGAAGGCGTCGTGCCCGCCGCGCGCACACCACCCACCGGCGGCTACGCGCCCCGGCCGTACGGTTCGAGCGTGCGCGGCTACCAGAATACGGCCAACTCCTTCAGCCCGCACACCGATGACGAGGAGCGTGCTGGCAATCACGACGACGGCGGCACGGCGGAGGGCGAGGATCGCGACGCCCTCCCCGTCCCACACGCCGGGAAGTAGCCGATTCGGGTAGCGTAGGCTTTCAGCCTGCGCACGGACCGCAGGCTGTAAGCCTACGCTACCCGACACCCATTTCACGAAAAACGACCGGGCGCACGGCCCGGTCGTTCCCATTTTCGCTGTTCGGTGGAATTACGCGACGGTGTCTTCAAGTTCCAATTCGCGGCCACCGAGCGTCATGAGGATCGGCTGCTTGCCGCTCCGCACCGTCTCGCCATTGACGATGCACTTGCGCACATTGTCGAGCGATGGAATCTCGTACATCACGTCGAGCAAGAGCGATTCGATGGCGGTCTTGAGGCCCCGCGCGCCGGTCTTGCGCTTCTCGGCCTGGGTGGCGATCTCTTCGAGCGCGTCCTCGGTGAAGGACAACTCGACATTGTCGTGGCCGAAGAGGCGCTGATACTGCTTGATGACGGCGTTCTTCGGCTCCGTGAGGATGCGAATCAGCTCCCCACGCGAGAGTTGATCGAGGCTCACCGTGATCGGCAGGCGACCGACGAACTCCGGGATGAGGCCGTATTTCAGCAGATCGTCGTGTGTCACGAAACGGAGGAGATTGTCGTCGGCGGCCTTCGTCTTGCTCGTGCCCTCGCGGACGAAACCCATCGTCTGCTTGGAGTCCATCCGGCGGGCGATGATGTCTTCCAGCCCCTCGAACGCGCCGCCGCAGATGAAGAGGATGTTGCGCGTGTCAATCTGGATGTATTCCTGGTGTGGGTGCTTGCGGCCGCTCTGCGGCGGGACGTTCGCGGTCGTGCCCTCGATGATCTTGAGGAGCGCCTGCTGCACGCCCTCGCCGGAAACGTCGCGAGTGATCGAGGGGTTGTCCGATTTGCGCGCAATCTTGTCAATCTCGTCAATGTAGATGATGCCCGTCTCGGCGCGGGCGACATCGCCGGCATTCTGGATCAATCGGAGGAGGATATTCTCCACATCCTCACCGACATACCCGGCTTCGGTGAGCGCGGTCGCGTCGGCGATGGAGAAGGGGACATCGAGGATTTTGGCGAGCGTCTGCGCCAGATAGGTCTTGCCGCAGCCGGTCGGACCGACGAGCAGGATATTGCTCTTCTGCAACTCGACATCGTTGTTCGGCTCCGCGCCCGCCGTGATCCGCTTGTAGTGGTTGTAGACGGCAACGGCGAGATTCTTCTTCGCCATCTCCTGCCCGACGACGTACTGCGAGAGTTGCTCGTGGATGCGCTTCGGCGTCGGAATGCCGGCGAAGGAGGGCTGCACCTTCGGCGTCGGCACTTCCTCCTCCTCAATGATCTCGCGGCAGAGTTCGACGCATTCGTCGCAGATGTAGACCGCACCCGGCCCCGCGATCAGCCGCTTGACTTCGTCTTGCCCTTTGCCGCAAAATGAGCAGTGGAAATCGTCCATCGTCGTCGCTGACCTCGTGTCGCTCGGCCAATTCTTGCACGAAGGCCCCGCGGTGCCAACAGCACGCGGCGTCGGAAAGCGGGGCGCGGATCCAGGGAAC
>JAICIL010000163.1 GCA_025924435.1 Chloroflexia bacterium
CCTAACCCCCCGACCCCCTTCCCTAAAAGGAAGGGGGAGACGTAGGGGCGCACAGCCGTGCGCCCATTCCCGTAGGGGCGGCTCTCTGAACCGTCCGGTTCCCCTTCCCGCGTCGGGAGGGGGTAGGGGGTAGGAATGGCGATTATGAAGCAGACGATCCGCGATATTCCGCCCGCCGACCTGAAGGGGAAACGGGCGCTTGTGCGGGTGGATTTCAATGTGCCGGTGCATGATGGCGTCGTGGGGGACACGACGCGGATCACGGCGGCGATCCCGACGATCCGCTTCCTGCTCGACGCGGGCGCGATCGTCGTGCTCATCTCCCATCTCGGCCGCCCGAAGGGGAAGGCGGACCCGAAATTGAGCCTGAAGCCCGTCGCGCCCGTGCTCGCGGAACGGCTCGGCAGGCCGGTGCGGTTCGTGCCCGCGTCTGTCGGGGACGAAGCGGAAAAGGCGGTGCGGGAGGCGAAGCCGGGCGATGTGCTGCTGCTGGAAAACCTGCGCTTCCACCCCGAAGAAGAGGCGAACGACGATGATTCCGCCGCGCAACTCGCCAGATTGGGGGATCTCTACGTCAATGACGCCTTCGGTGCCGCGCACCGCGCCCACGCCAGCACGGAGGGCGTCGCGCATCTCCTGCCCGCCTATGCCGGCCTGCTGATGGAGAAGGAACTGGACGTGCTCGGCGGGTTGCTGGCCGGGGCGAAGCGGCCGTTCATCGTCGTCCTCGGCGGTGCGAAAATCTCGGACAAAATCGGGGTGATCGAGAATCTGATGGGCAAGGTGGACGGTTTCTGCATCGGCGGGGGCATGGCGAACACCTTCCTGCTCGCGCAGAATTACGGCGTCGGCACGTCGCTCGTCGAGCGGGACGCCGTCGCCACCGCGCATGACATCCTCGCGCGGACCTCGACACGGCGCGTCGGCCTGCACGTCCCGACGGACGCCGTCGTCTCGGCGCAAGGCGCGAAGGAACTGCTCGGCGAGCACGCGCCGGAGCCGGTGGCGCGCACTGTGCCGATTGACGCGGTCGGGCCGGACGACGCGATCTACGACATCGGCCCGATGACCGCGAAGTATTACAGCAGCGTCGTCAAGGGCGCGCGCACCGTCTTCTGGAACGGCCCGATGGGCATGTTCGAGGTCCCCGCCTTCGCGCACGGCACGCTCACCCTCGCCCACGCCGTCGCGGACGCATCGGCGAAGGGGACGGTGAGCGTCGTCGGCGGCGGGGACTCGGTC
The DNA here is from genome assembly GCA_025924435.1 of Chloroflexia bacterium. Next base: position 1,243 of record JAICIL010000163.1, read on the forward strand.
GCCGCCATCGAGGAGGCGGGCGTCGCGGACACGATCACCCACATCTCGACCGGCGGCGGGGCGTCGCTGGAATTCCTCGAAGGCAAGACGCTGCCGGGCGTGGCCGCCCTGAAGGACAAGGACTGAGGGCGGAAGCGGAACGCTTCGCGGTTTCTTCTCAGTCCTCAGTCCTCAGTCCTCAGTCCTGATAAGCGAACGGAGTGAGCGCATGCGGACGCCGATCATCGCGGGCAACTGGAAGATGCACACAACGTACGACCGCGCAATGGACCTTGTCGAGGCGTTGATGGACGAACTCGACAACGTCGAAGGCGCGGAGGTCGTCCTCTGCCCGCCCTTCCCGTGGCTGCTCGCCGTGGCGGAATATCTGGAGGAGACGCCGATCCTGCTCGGCGCGCAGGATTGCTACTGGGTGGACGAGGGGGCGTTCACCGGGGAAGTCTCCGCGCTGATGCTCAAGGACCTCGCGCAATATTGCATCGTCGGCCATTCCGAGCGGCGCGCGCTCTTCGGCGAGACGGACGAGTGGGTGAATAAGAAAATCCACGCGCTCCTCGGGCACGGCATCCGCCCGATCTGCTGCGTCGGCGAGCGGTTGGCGGAGCGCGAGGCGGGCGAGACGGACACCTTCGTCGCCGGGCAGGTGCGCGCGGCGCTCGCGGGCGTCTCCCCGGAAGGCGCGCTCACTGTCGTGATGGCATACGAACCGATCTGGGCGATCGGCACGGGCCGCGCGGCGACCGCCGAGGAAGCGAATCGGGTCGTCGGTTTAATTCGGAACGAGATCAAAGAACTGTACGGCGCGCCGACCGCCGAAGGCGTCCGCATCCAGTACGGCGGCAGCGTCTCCGGCCGCAACGCCGCCGAACTGATGGCGCAGCCGGAGATTGACGGCGCGCTCGTCGGCGGCGCGAGCCTGCGGGCCGACGAGTTTGCGGCGATCGTGCGCGCGGCCGCGGAGGGGTAACGCCGGGCGCGCGAAGGGGGAGCGGCGCGAACCGCTCCCCCTTCCCGTGCGTGTGAACCGGGACGGGGTTTTACCCGTCGCCCAACCGGTGGATGAAATGCGAGCGCTCCGGCCCCGGATTGGCGGTTGACGTGGTCGGCGTCGTCCCCGCGCTACCCGGCGTCGAACTGCCCGTGCCCGAACCGACCGGCCCGGACGATCCGGTCCCCGCGCCCGGCGCGGGCGCCTGCAAGAACGGCGTCACCTTCGCGATCACCTCGTCCGGGGTCATCCCCTTCGCCACGGCGTCCGGCGCGGGGGCCATCCCCAGGAGATCGCGGAAGATCGAGGCGTGCTCCGCCTCCACGGCGTGGATCGTCACCGCCGCCGTCAGGAGGTCGCGGTTCTGGATGAAGCCCGCCGCCCCGAGATAGGCCGCCGCCCCCAGGTCCTCCACCGTCTGGATGACGGCCAGGAGCTGCCCCCGGTTCGTGATCGGCCCCGCCGCCGCGAGGTTGTACGCCGCCGGCATCGCCACCGGCGTCCCGCCCAGCTGCTTGATCGCCGCCGTCAGCGCGTCCACATGCTGCTGCTCCTGCGCCCCGAAGGTTGTCAGGTATCCCTGCTCCGCGCCGTTGAGGATGTTCGTGCCGATCAGCACCTTGTACAAGGCCGCCTCGAACTGCTCCAGCGTCAGCGCGTAGTTCAAAACATCGGTATCGCTGCTGAATGTCACCATTTTCGGTTCGCTCTCCTTTCAGTCTCGCGTTATGCGCCGAGGATCGGTCCGGCCGCCGCCAGCACCATGTCCGGCGTCAAGGCCTTCTCGAAGGCGTTCGGCACCGGCGCCATGCCGTCCTGCCGCCGCAGGATCGCCGTGTGCCGCGCCTCCACCTGCTGGATGCCCCCGGCGACGGTGAGGATGCCCTTGTCCTTGATGAACTGTGCCGCCCCGCTATACGCCCCGACACCGACCTCTTCCAATGTGCGCAGGAAGTCGACGATCGCATGCTCGTCGGTGTAGGCGGGGAAGTTGTAGTGCGGCTGCTCGGCGACGGGCGTCTTGCCCGCCTGCTGCAGCGCGCCGGTGATCAGCAGGACGTGCTGGTGCTCCTGGTCGCCGAACATCTGGGCATATCGCTGATTGGCGCCGGTCAGTTTGCCGCTGGCGACCGCCTGGCGATAGGCGACATCCTCGAGATGCTCCAACGTGAGGGCGAAGTTGAGGATGGCGAAGTCGTCCGGCAGGTCGGCGGCGAGGGCCTGCGCCTGCGAGAAGGCGAGATTGCCGAGCGGCATGGCCGCCAGCGCCGCCGCGCCCACGACGCCCTTGAGCAGCGAGCGGCGCGACAGTTCCGCATGCACGATGCGTAGGATGCGATCTTCCACGATGCCAACACTCCTTCCTCAGTCCGAGGATAAACGAAACCGGATGGTGGGCCGATGCCGGCCCGCCGACGTCCCTACCCCGCATACGGAACCGTCCCGCAATCGGATCAATCCGATGCATCGGCGCGGGTCGAATGTGCGTCCTAACGGGGTATGGAACGTGCGTGCGCGCTGTCGAGGACTTCCCTCTTTTCGTACCGGCCGATCCCGGCGCGGGGCGGGAGGTGCGATCATCCATGCCGGTATGGGTCGGGGGGCAATCGCATCCTTGGGGCCTCCATCGGTATAATGGGGGCCGCAAGGCCGTCCGCTCGGCGGTATGATTGGCGTGAATGATCCGCGCGCGCGGGTTTTCCGTACGGTTAGGAAGAGCATGGCGTCGGGCGATAACACGGATCAGAATGGAGACGCCGCGATTCTTCGTCAGATCGTGGAACGCGATCCCCGTGGGGTCGAACTGCTCTATGACCGCTACGGCGGGGTTGCCTTCGCGCTCGCGTACCGTCTGCTCGGGGAGCGCGGCGGCGCGGAGGATGTGGTGCAGGAGGCATTCCTGAATGTCTGGCGGCAGGGCGCGACGTACGATACCCGCAGGGGGACGGTGCGAACCTGGCTGCTGACCATCGTCCATCATCGCGCGATTGATCAGATGCGCAGCGTGCGGTCGAAAAGGGGAGCGGACACGGTCATTGATGACGCAATGCCGCTACCCGCCAAAGAGGATACGTGGACAGAAGTGGTGCAGGGGTTGGAGCACGAGCGAGTACAGCGGGCGATGGCGGCCTTGCCCCCCGAGCAACGGCAGGTGGTGGACCTGGCGTACTACGGTGGGTTCACGCATTCGGAGATCGCGCAGCGCGTCGGTATCCCACTGGGAACGGTCAAAGGGCGCATGCGCCTGGCGCTCGACAAATTGCGCGATCTGCTGCATGTACCGGACGCCGTGGACGAGGGAATGGAGCGCGCGCGGTGATGGCCCCGGAGAACAACCGCCCGTCGGAAGCGTCGGAGAGGGACGGGCCGCACCCATCCGACCTGCTCGCGGCATATGCGCTCCATGCGCTCCCCCCTGAGGAGGAAGCGGCAGTCGAGGAGTATCTCGCCGCGCACCCGGATGCGGCGAATGAGATGGTGATGTTGAAAGAGGCGGCGGCGATGCTCCCGTACAGCGTTCCCCCCATCGCGCCCAGCCCCCAACTCCGCGTGCGATTGATGGCCGATGTGTATCGGGAAGCGCTCGCCGAGGTGGGCGAGCCACCCCGCGCCGCCGCGCCTATTCCCCTCTCCACATACCGCGCGCGGCGGGGCATCGTCTGGCCATTCGCGGCGGTCATTTTGCTCGTCCTCACGATCGGGTTTGGCGGCTGGGCCGCCGCCCTGCATGGGGATCTGAGCGGAAAAGATCGGGTGATCGCCACGCAGCGCAGTGCGATCGCCGCCGCGGGCACGACGAAGCCGATCGCGGGCACGACGCCAAACATCCCGGCGCGGGGCGAATTGCTCCGACTGGCGGACAACCAGGCCGCCGTCCTGACCATCGGCGGCCTGCCGGCGCTCGCCAATGGGAAGGTCTACGAAGTCTGGTTCATCGCGGGCAATACCCCCGTCGGCGCGGGCCTCTTCTCCCCGAACCCGGACGGCTCGTGGAGCGGCATCGTCCGGGGCGATGTGACGAGCGCGCAGGCGATTGCGATCAGCGTCGAGCCGACCGGCGGCAGCGTCGCCCCCACCGGCGATATCGTCGCGAAGGGCGCGCTCTAAATAGCAACGAGCAACGAGCGACGAGCAATGAGGGGGAGTATCCCAACCTCATTGCTCGTCGCTCGTTGCTCGTTACTCGCTGATCGGTGTCTCTTCGAGTTCGCTCGCGCCCTCGGCCACGAGTTCGGCGCCGGCGTCGGCGTCCGGCGGGCGCTGGAGGGTGATCTTCCGATAACTCTCCGCGAAAGCGACGCCGTGCTTCTTGCCGGTCTCTTCGGTCCAGCGGCGCACGAACGGCTCGACATCTTTGATGTCGAACTGGCTCTTATGCTCCGCCAGGGCGGCGATCTTGGCATCCATCGCCTCGGTGACATCCACGAAGGTCGTGCCGCCGCCCCATTCCTCGATCCAGACTTCCTTGACCTGATGCGGCTCCCAGCCTTCGGCGAGCAGTTCGGGGTAGAAATTGAAGTTGTCCGCCGCCGGGAAGATGCCGTAGAGCGCCGCTTCCGCCGCCGCGCGGTGGTCCGGATGGTTGATGTAGGAGTCGCCGCCGAAGCGGTTGTCCGGGTCGCCGGTGATGATGACCTCCGGCTTGTGCTGGCGGATGACGCGGGCGATGTCGCGCCGGAGGGCAACCGTCGGCTGCAACACGCCATCCTCGTAGCCGAGGTTGACGACGTGCTTGACGCCGAGGATGCGCGCCGCCCGCGCCTGCTCCTCCGCGCGCATGGCGACGAGTTGCTCCGGCGTGATCGCGCGGTCGTCGTTGCCCTTCGAGCCGTCCGTGACGATGACCATCGTGATTTCGGCGCCCTGCCGCGCCCACGTCGCCAGCGTGCCGCCGCAGCCGAACTCGGCGTCGTCCGGGTGGGCGAGTATCGTCATGGCGCGGCGCGGCGCGGCGGTGGCGGGTGCGGATGCGGGGGTGTCGGCCATGCGGGTCTCCTTCTCTGGTCTGTGGTGCGTCTCGTTGCCGTCCCTATCAACTCAATAACGCGCGTAGCCTACCACCATTCCGCGAGTGCTATCATGGGGAGGAAGCGCGCGACGTGGCGCGCGGAAAAGCGTCCGCACGATGGACCACATGGGAGTGAGAGATGAGCACGACCGCCACCCCGACCGCCGCCCCCGCGGCGGCGGCTGCCGCCCAGGCGCCGACGCGCCGGCAATACGTCCGTTTCGCCTTCTATCGCGTTGACCCGGCATGGCGCCGCCTGCCCGCCGCCGACCGGGAGCGCGGGCAGGCCGAATTCCTCGCCCTCATTGACGCGACGACGCCGACGATGCTCGTCCGCTCGTACTCCTGCGTCGGGCTGCGGGCGGACGCGGATTTCCTCCTGTGGCAGGTCTCGTACGAACTCGACGACTTCCAGACCTTCGCGGCGAAACTGAACGGCACGGGCTTCGGCCGCTACCTGACGACGCCCTACGCCTATCTCTCGATGACGCGCCGCTCGCGGTACGTGGACCCGAAGGACCGCGACAGCGAGTCGAACCGCCTGACCATCGAGCCGGGCGGCCGGAAGTATCTCTTCGTCTACCCCTTCGTGAAGACGCGCCAGTGGTTCGCGCTCTCGCACGACGAGCGGCAGGAGATGATGCGCGAGCATATCGAGGTGGGCCAGGGGTATCCGTCGGTGAAACTGAACACCACCTACTCCTTCGGCCTCGACGATCAGGAATGGGTCGTCGCCTTCGAGAGCGACTATCCGCAGGATTTCCTCGATCTCGTCGCCACCCTGCGGGAGACGCGGGCGAGCGCCTACACCCTCCGCGATACCCCGATGATGACCTGCCGCGCCCTCGACATCCGCGACATTCTGCCGCAACTTGGGTAGGGGGTAGGGGGGTCGGAGTTCGGGAAGGGGATTTCATCGAACTCCAACCCCGAACCCCCTGCCCCCTTACGGCATCAATCTTGCAAACGCCTTTGAAATGACCATGCGCGCGAGCGGGAGTGTCGCGTGTCATGGCTTGGGTTGGGGAGGGAAGTGGCGCGTGAATCCTGTATTAACGACGGATGTCGCGGGGTTGGATGAGATCCTCGGTGGAGGCATCCCGCTTCGCTCGATGACGTTGATCCTTGGCAGGCCGGGGGCGGGCAAGACGATCCTTGCCGAGCAGGTCGCGGTGCAGCAGGCGAAAACGGGTAGGCGAGTCGTGATCCTCACCGCGCTCTCCGAGTCGCACGAGCAACTGCTGATATCGCTTCGCCAGTTCTCCTTCTTCGATGAGGCGCTGGTTGGCGACCGCATCCGTTTTCTCAGTATCCAGACGCTGCTGCAAGATGGGCTGGAGACGACGGCGGATGCCATTGTGGAGATCGTCCGCACGCACGAAGCCTCGGTCGTCGTCCTCGATGGCTTCCGCGGCGTCGCCGGATTCGCCACTTCGGATAGCGAGGTGCGGCTTTTTCTTTACGAGGTGCGAACGCGGCTCGCGCTCCTCGAAGTGACGACCCTCGTTACCCTCGAGGCCAATCCCGATCAGGAGAGCGATTCCGGCGCGCTGACCGTCGCGGACGGCATCATCAAATTGCACAACACCCTCTGGGGCGTGCGGCATCGCCGCCATATCGAGGTGCAGAAGCTGCGGGCGATGAGCCACCTGGACGGCATACACACAATCGCGATTACCGGGGATGGCATTCTCTGTTACCCGCGCCACGAGGCGGTCTACCGGACGGTAAATTATACCGTCAGCCCGGGTCGTGCGAGTCTCGGCCTCCCCGAACTCGATGCGATGCTCAATGGTGGCCTGAACCGGGGCACCGTGACCTTTCTCGCGGGCAGCCCCGGCGCCGGCAAGACGCTCACCGCGCTCCACTACATCATGGCCGGCGCCGATGCCGGCGAGCCGGGGCTGTTCGTCTGCTTCACCGAGAGCGAGGAGCAACTCCACCTCAAGGCGGAAAATTTCGGGCTCGGTCTGCGCGGGGCTATCGCGCCGGGGGCGGTATCGCTCCTTTGCCTCGCGCCCGTCGAACTGGAAGTGGACATGTTCGCCGCGATGCTGCGCAATCGCGTCGAGCGCCTCGGCATCCGGCGGCTCGTCATTGATTCCGTCGCGGCGGTCGAGGTGGCCATCCTCGAACCGGATCGCGGGCCGGGATTCTTCGCCTCGCTCATCAACTATCTGCGCGAGCGCGACGTGACCAGCGTGATGACGCAGGAGAGCAACGCATTCGACGGCGGCATCGGCGAGGGGCTCGGCGCGGTCCTCGCGGACAATCTGATCCGGCTCCGTTCGGTCGAGTACCGCAATCGCCTCCGCCGGGTGCTCTCGATCCTGAAAATGCGCCAGAGCGCGTTCGATCCGAGCCTGCGCGAATTTCGCATTGACGAGGGCGTTATCCGGGTGCTGCCAATCGAGGAGAGCGGCGCCGAGCTATTGGGCGGCATCGCCGCGCAGGAGGGGCGCGATGCGCGTATCGGTCGGTACGATGGGGGCGCATAAGGTGGCGACCATCCTCGTCGTGGACGATGAGCAGCCGGTCGTGGATCTGCTGACCGATATGCTGGAGGATGAGGGCCACACCGTCATCCCCGCGTACAATGGGCGCGTCGCGCTGGAGATCGTCGAGCAGCAGTCGCCCGACCTCGTCATCAGCGACGTGATGATGCCCTTCGTGGACGGCATCCAGTTGTGCAAGCTGCTTCGTGAGGAACATGATCCGCGCGATTTACCCGTCATCTTGATGAGCGCCGCCCTCCCGCCCGACCTCTCGACCTGCGGCGCGAACGCCTTCCTCGGCAAGCCGTTCGACATCGGCCGCTTCGACGATCTGATCGCCTTGTATGTGCGGGATCGCGGGGCGGCGGGCACTACCGTTGGCCCAAACGATTGAACGGTGGAACCATGAATCTTCGCCTCTACGACACGGCATCGCGGGAGATCGCGCCGTTCGTGCCGCTCGGCGAGACGGTCGGCCTCTATGTCTGCGGCGTCACGCCGTACGACACGACGCACATGGGGCACGCCTTCACGTACGTCGTCTTCGACACGCTCGTGCGGGTGCTGCGGCGCGCGGGCCGGGCCGTCACGTATGTCCAGAATGTCACCGATATTGACGACGACATCCTCAAGCGCGCCCGCGAGACGGGCAAGCGGTGGGATGAACTGGGGCGGGAGCAGACGGCGCAGTACGAGCGGGACAGCCGCGCCCTCTCTATCGAGCCGCCGACGCACTTCCTCCGGGCCACGGACGAGATTGACCGGATGATCCCGCTGATCGCGACGCTGATCGCGAAGGGGCACGCCTACGCCTCCGGCGGCAATGTCTACTTCTCCGTCGCCAGCGACCCGGACTACGGCGACCTGAGCCGGTACAGCCGGGCGGAGATGCGGGCGATTGCGGCGGAGCGCGGCGGGAACCCGGACGACCCGCGCAAGCGCGA
>JAICIL010000164.1 GCA_025924435.1 Chloroflexia bacterium
GATTGCATCGAGCAGCGCACTCGTGCCCGCCGTTTTGTGGCACGCACCAACGAGCAGCGGGACGATGGCGCCCGCCGCGACCGCCGTGCGTAGCGCCGCCTTCAACTCATCCTCGCTGATCTCCTCGTCACCGAGGAAGCGCTCGATCAGATTGTCGTCGTTCTCGGCGATCTTCTCGACGAGCGCCTGCCGCGCCTCCTCGACGGCGTCGGCCAGGTCGCCGGGGATGCTCGTCGCCTCCGCGCCGCCGTCGTTCTTGCCGTTCGTCGTGTAGGCGGTGCGACTGAGGAGGTCCACATAGCCGGAGAAGGACGCCTCGCTGCCGATCGGCAGGTGGAGCGGGATGAGCGCGCCGCCCCAACTCGCCTGCGCCTGCTCGATGGTGCGGGCGAAGTTCGCATTCTCACGGTCGAGTTTGTTCATGAAAACGAGGCGTGGGAGTCGCGCCTCGTCAAGGTATGTCCAGACTTGCTCGCTGCCGACCTCCACGCCGGAGGCGGCGCAGAGCACAATGACCGCGGCATCCGCGGCGCGCAGGGCGGATTTAATCTCGCCGACGAAATCCGCATAACCGGGGGCGTCGAGGACGTTGATCTTGTGGTCGCGCCATTCGAGCGGCAGCACCGACGTGCTGACCGAGATGTGCCGCTTGACTTCGTCCGGATCCCAGTCCGAGACGGTGTTGCCCTCCTCGACGCGGCCGAGGCGCGTCGTCGCCTTCGCGGTAAACAGCATCGCTTCCGCCAACGATGTCTTGCCCGCGCCACCGTGCGAGAGCAAAACGACGTTGCGAAGCCGCTCGGGGGGATACTGTTTCATCGCGGATACCTCCACCTGTACCGGGGCGGCGTGGTGCCGCCATACGACGGATCGCACCGGCCCCATGGCCGGTGAGCAGTGCGGCCGCGCGGGGGCGCGGCGGGATGCCAACGGGTCCAATGTGCTTATGGCGAATAGCGGTCGCCTATGTGATACGACGGTTCTGATTGTCGGTCGGGCAATCATCGCGGCCCGGCGGTCTTCATACGGTATCGGGGAGTATCATCCCGCGACGGCTTGTTGTCAATTTGCGGCGAACAGGGGAGGGGGCTTTCGGGTATGCTTGCACCATTGGATGCGTGGACGCAGCAGGGAGGGGAATCCGTGGCAAGCACCGATCTCGGGCCGATCAAGGGGCGACTGAAGGAGACGTTGCGCGAACTGACCGCGCTCGATGGCGTCGCGGGGCAGGAGATGGCCGTCGTGCGCTGGCTGCGCGAGCGGTTCGCGCCGCTCGCGGACGAGGTGACGGTGGACCGGATGGGCAATGTGATCGCGACGAAGCGCGGCGGCGTGGGACCGCATCTCCTCATCTCGGCGCACTCGGACGAGATCGGCGGCCTCGTCACGGCGATCGAGGCGGACGGCAAGATCCGCTTCGCGAAGAACGGCGGCGTGATCGAGACGCTGCTCGTCGCGCGCAAGGTGCGCGTCGGCGATGTGCCGGGGATCGTCGGCGTCAAGGCGGGCCACCTCCAGCGGCCGGACGAGCAGCGCACCGTGCCGCCGATCCGCGACCTCTACATTGATGTCGGCTACGACACGGCGGCGGCGGTCGCCGCGCTCGGTATCCACGCCGGCACGCCGGTCACGTACGACGCGCCGCTCTCCGAACTGACGAACGGCGACCGCGTCTACGGCAAGGCGGTGGACAACCGCATCTCCTGCGCGATCCTCCTCCAACTCCTCGAACGGTTGCGGGGAACGACGCTCGACGGCACGCTCACCTGCGCCGTCGCGGTGCAGGAGGAGGTCGGGCTGCGGGGCGCGCAGGTGCTCGCCTACCGCCTCAACCCCGACTACATCGTTGTGATGGACACGATGCCCTCCGGCGACACGCCGGAAATGCGCCTCGCGCAGGACGCCAACGTGAAGATCGGCGCCGGCCCGGTCATCCGCCTGATGGCGGGTGGTGGCGGTGGCGGTGGCCACCACATGCCGCCGCAGATGGTGCGGCTGATGCTCGACACGGCGGAAGCGGCGGGCATCCCGGTGCAACCCGTCGTCCTCGCCGGTGCGAACACCGACGCCGCGACGATGCACCTCGTGCGCGAGGGCATCCCGACGGGCGTCATCAACCTGCCGCGCCGCTACTCGCATTCGCCCGTCGAGATGCTCGACCTCAACGACGCAGCACACGCCTTGCTGCTCGCGGAAGCAATCGCCGAGGGCATCGGCACGCACCAACTGGAGTTTCTGGATTGACCTAACCCCCCGGCCCCCTTCCCGCGTCGGGAAGGGGGAGCGAGCCTCGTTGAGAGCGGGGCGTTGTGGGAAGGGCACGATATTCCGATGCGTCACCCCTTCCCACGCCGAGGGACGGAAGGGGTCGGGGGTTTAGGTTCTTGGACGATCTCGACCGCATCGAACAGCAACTGATCGAAGCGCGCGAAGCGCTGATTGCCTACTGGGAGCAGCCGGAAGGGCAGGCGTGCTTCCTCGCCTTCCGTGTCGCCGAAGATGCGCTGACCGATTATCGCGCGATTGACCATCACGCGATACGAACGTGCGACCCGGACGGCTGGCGGCGCATCGAAATGGTCGCTGATGCGGTCATGCGGCTGCGCGCCCCGCTCGAAGGAACGATGCAATAGGTGTGGTGATCTGATCGGAGTGAGAGACGAGCAGCGGATGTTCGGAATATCCGTTCTCATCGGGGTTTGAGCGTGCGAGGCGCTGCTATTCACCGCGGAGTTTGCTATAGAGGAAAAGGTCATGCCACGTCCCGCCGCGCCACTGCGCGCGGCGCAGCGTGCCCTCGTACGTAAACCCTGCTCGCTCCAGCGCGCGTTGCTCGGCAATATTGCTGCTATCTGTCTCCGCCTCAATTCGCTCGATCGCGTAGGTGGCGAAGAGATAGTCGGCCAGCAAGCGTTGCGCTTCCGCGCCGTATCCTCGTCCGCGATACGGAGGAGAGAGCGAGATACCGATTTGGAAGGCGCGATTACTCCACCCTGGCCCATGCCTGACATGGCGATAGTCCACATCGCCGACGATCGCACCGTCGTTGGCCTGAACAAGCAGCAGCCCCTGCTCGTCGGTGAGTAATCCGGTCTCCGCGAAGGAGCGGGCAAGCCGCCCGGTCGCGCGCAGACCAAACGCGTTGAACTCGCCCGTGTGATCACGATCGTTCGCCCACGCCTCCAGCTGATTGAGATCGCCGGCGGCAACCGGACGAAGGGCGACCTTCTCTCCGCTCCACATCTGCCACTCCTTGCCTGGATGTCAGTGCGTGTGTGTCGTGTTCAGCCGGTGCATCAGATAAATGCCGTAGAGCGTCAGATCGTCGTCCACGGTGCCGATGACGGGCGTGCCCTCCGCGATGATGTTGGCGAGAAAACCCGTCGCGACGACGTGCGGCGCGCCACCCAACTCGCGCGTCATCCGCGCCACCAAACCCTCGACGAGGCCGACATAGCCGAGCACGACGCCGGAGCGCATCGAGTCCGCCGTATTCGTGCCGATGGCGCGCTCCGGCGCTTTCAGTTCGATGCTGTAGAGTTGCGCCGCCCGCCCCGCGAGCGTTTCCAGCGAGAGCGCGAGGCCCGGCGCGATCGCCGTGCCGATGTAGTCGCCCGCGGCGCTGACGCAACTGAAGGTCGTCGCCGTGCCGAAGCCGATGATGATGGCCGGGCCGCCGTAGCGCGTGTAGGCCGCCAGGCAGTTCATGATGAGGTCCGCGCCCGCCTCGCTCGGGCGGTCAATCCGCACGCCGACGCCCAGCCGCACATCCGGCCCGGCGACGAGCGGCGCGACGCGCAGATAGCGCGCGCACAGGTCGCGCAGTTGCACCAGCACCTGCGGCACGACGGACGAGATGGCGACCGCCGACACGTCGGACGGCTCCCGCCCGGCGGCGCGCAAGAGCGACGAGACCTGCACCCACCACTCGTCCGCCGTCCGCCCGCGCTCGGTCGCGATGCGCCAGAGGTGCAGGGGCCGCGCGTCCTCGCCCGCGTCGTCCGCATAGAGGCCGAACTTCGTGTTCGTGTTCGAGAGGTCTATCGCAAGGAGCATTTGCAGAATCCGTTCCAGTTCGTTTTCGTGTCACCATTGTACGTGTCACCATTGTATTGGTGAGCGTATTGGTATCAGGAGCGTAAAGAGAAGGTGATTGCGCCAATCCGCCACTGCGTGTCCGGGAAGCGCGAGGCTCAATCAATCTCGGCTATACGTGGGTATTCGGTACTCCCTTGGGCCTGCTCGATACCGATTTCTGGCCTCCCGGGTTCCAGCAGTTGCTCCACGTCTCCACGAAGCACGAAATAGCGACCGGATGCATTGTCATGGACGAAACGGAGCGTGCCGTCATCCATCCAGCGATAGATCGCTGGTCGTGTCACTCCGAGTTGTTCTGCTGCACTACCAATAGACAGCAAATCGCCCGGATTGATCGCCCGAAGTTTCGCTTGCGAAAGCATCTTTCCTAGGGGGGCGTCCCAGAAGGATCGAGGCACTTCATACGTATCCATCGCCGGTGACCAAAAGAGGAGATTCAACACGGTGTCTATTTTGCGAAATACGGTTTCTTGGTCGGAACGCTCCGTGCCTTCAGCAAGTCTCCCGAGAAATGTGAGATCGGCGCCGACTGGGCTGTGTCTCAAATCTGTCATAGACACGACAGACGAGCTGCTACCGAGTGATCGAGCGTAGCGAATTGATTGGCTATGGAGAAGCCTCAATGCCTTGTCGATGATTTCCAATGTCTCCGCGCTGACTCCGTCGTTCTGTAGAACGCCGCTACCTTCCTCTTCCGCGGGGTGCCTCGGAAGTGGATCGCGGACCAACACGCCTGCCGCATGTTTCGCTTGGACGAGTTGATACACCTCATGCGCCAGCTCGATACCCGGCACAAGATAGGCTTCGGTGGGTCGCGGCTCCCGCGCGAGAACTTCTTCGACGATTTCACTCGCACGATTGCCGATCGTTACGTGACCCGCGTCGTCAACGTCCGCAATCACACCCTTCACGATCAGCGGGGTACCATCGCGGCGATTTACTGCCCAAGAGATTCTTCTCGAACTCATTCTCTTCACCTGTATGGATACATCACCGTGACAGCAGTCATCATGGTCGCTTCGCTGAAATCCTCGGCATCGAAGGCGATGACCACATGTACGGCGTCGCCATTCGCTCTCCTACCTGCAATCTCATACGTAGCGCCTTCGGGATGGTCCGGGTTGTGCCGGATGACCTTTGCATCCTTGCCGAGAATAGCCGCCTCAGCATCCGCGAGCGTAATGTCGCGCAACGCATTCCGCTGTTTACTGTGCATAGATGGCCGGAACGTACCTTCAAGCGCCATCAACACGGCTTGTTCAAGAACACGAGCGTATAGGTCTCGTGTCCTGCGGTCCAAGATGTTCCTCCGCACTCACCGCCGTCAAGCAAATGATAGCACAGCCGTGGTTTGCGGCATCTCCACCAATCGGCTACACTCGTGCGGGTAACCATCCCCACTGAGTGAGACGACGCGCCGGGCACGACGCCCGTTACGATACACGAGGGTACGACGATGCCGGTCACGGTGGTGCTGGGTGGGCAGTGGGGCGACGAGGGGAAGGGGCAGATCACCGATACGCTGGCGCGCGACATGGACATCGTCGCGCGCGCGACGGGCGGCTCCAACGCCGGCCACACGGTGATCAACGAGCAGGGCACGTTTGCTGTCCACCTCATCCCCTCCGGCATCTTCACCCCCGGCACGACCTGCGTGCTCGGCAACGGCATGGTGATCGGCCCGCAGACGCTGATTAAGGAGATGGACGCCCTTGCCGCCAGTGGGATTGACCTCTCCCATCTCCACATCTCCGATAAGGCGCACCTCGTCATGCCGTACCATCCGACGCTCGACGCCCTCGAAGAGGAGCGGCGCGGCGAGGCGGCCATCGGCACGACGCGGCGCGGCATCGGCCCCGCGTACATGGACAAGATGGCGCGCACCGGCGTCCGCGTCGCGGACCTGCTCGATGAGGAGGCGCTGCGCAGCCGTCTCGCCTTCCTCCTGCCGTATCGCAACGACCAGTTCATCAAGATTTTCGGGGCCGAGCCGGTCGCGCTGGAGCCGCTCGTCGCGGAGATGCTGGCGTACGGCGAGCGCCTGCGGCCGTATGTGACGCAGACCGAAGTGCTGATCCAGGACGCGCTGGACGCGGGGAAGCATGTGCTCGTCGAGGGCGCGCAGGCGTCGCTGCTCGACCCCGATTTCGGCACCTACCCGTTCGTCACGTCTTCCTCGCCGACGGCGGCGGGCGCGTGCCTCGGCACCGGCATCGCGCCGGGGCAGGTGACGACGGTGCTCGGCGTCTTCAAGGCGTACTGCTCGCGCGTCGGCGCGGGGCCGATGCCGACCGAACTGACGAACGCGACCGGCGACCTGATCCGCGAGCGGGGCCGCGAGTACGGCACGACGACGGGCCGCCCGCGCCGCACCGGCTGGTTCGACGCGGTGGCGGCGCGCTACGTCGTGCGGCTCAACGGCATTTCGCGCATCGCCCTCACCGGCATCGGCGTGCTCGGCGCGTTCGAGACGATCAAGGTCTGCACGGCGTACCGGATCAACGGCGACGAGGTGCGGACGATCCCGACGCTCGCGGAGGCGTACGCGCGGGCCGAGCCGGTCTACGAGGAGTGGCCGGGCTGGCAGACGGATACCTCGGACGCGCAGACCGCCGGCGATCTGCCCGCGCATGCGCGGGCCTATATCGAGCGGCTGGAGGAGTTGCTGGGCGCGGAGATCGTCCTCGTCGGCGTCGGGCAGGAGCGGCGGCAACTGGTGCGGCGCGGCGCGTTCGCCCGCGAGGCGGCGGCGATTTCCTGATTGAAGGTGAGCAGTCACGCAGATGTATGCTTTCCTGGTAGCAGCAGGCTTTCCAGCCTGCCGTTGGACGCAGGGAGGCAGACTGGAAAGCCTGCTACCACCAAGCACACAATTCCGCGAAGGATCAGTAAGCGGTGCTCTCGCTTTATCTTTACGTCATCATTCTCCTGATTGTCGTGCTGGTCGTCTTCATTGTCCGGCAAATCCGGCTGCGACAGGCGATTGCCCGGCGGCGCGCGCTGCGGCAACGTGAATCGTCGCGCGGAACGGAAGAATAGACGGGAAACGAGGTGCGGCGTGCTTGATCGGGCGGCTATCGAGGCGATCATTCCCCATCGCGCGCCCTTCCTGCTCATTGATCGCATCATCGAATTGGAGCGGGGCAAATCGGCGGTCGGTGAACTGGATGTGCGGGAGGATGCCTTCTGGGTGCCCGGCCATTTCCCGCACTATGCCGTGATGCCCGGCGTGCTGATCGTCGAGGCGCTGGCGCAGGTCGGCGCGGTCGCGCTGCTCAGCATGGAGGAGTTCGCGGGCAAACTCGCCTTTTTTGCCGGTATTGACGGCGTGCGCTTCAAGCGGCAGGTGCGCCCCGGCGACACGCTCCGCCTCGCCGTCACGCTCGACGCGATGCGGCGCGGCATCGGCAAGGGGCGGGCGACCGCGACCGTGGACGGCACGCTCGCGGCGCGCGGCGAACTGATGTTTGCGGTCGGTGACGCGCCGGGGACTTAAACCCCCGGCCCCTTCCCTAAAAGGAAGGGGAGCAATGCGAAAGCGGAGAGACGGCGACGATCAAACGATGTTTGCCAGTACCGGGAAGCCGATGGCCGCTCGACATCGCGTGGTCGGAGCGGGCGCGCGATGCGGCGATTGGCGCGGGCTGCCGCCTGCTTGGGTTGCTCTGCTGGCCGCTGCGGCGTCCGCCGCGCGGCGGCTGGCCGATTCCCCGGAGGATACTCGTCCTCAAGCCGTGCTGCATGGGCGATCTGCTCTTCGCGACGCCGCTGCTCGCGGCGGTCAAGGCGGCATATCCCAATAGCCGTGTGACCGTCGCGACGGGCGCATGGTCGGCAGCGGTGATCGCGGGCAATCCGCATGTGGACGCGGTGCTCGATGTGCCGTCGCACATTGGGCTGCGCGACCTGTGGCGGTGGGCGGGGCGGCTGCGCGCGGGTGATTTCGATTGCGCGCTCGTGCCGGATCGCTCGCCGCTGCTCGGGCTGCTCGTCGCGCTGGCGGGGATCCCGCGCCGCGCCGGGCTGGACAGCGGCGGGCGCGGCTTCCTCTACACCGATCCGGTACCAACCCCGCCGGACGACCATTCCATCCACGAGGCCGATCTCTACGCGCGCGTCGCCGCCGCGATTGGCGCGCCGCCGCTGCCGGGGCGGGGAACGGAGTATCGCCCGCCCGCCGAGGCCGTCGCGCGGGCGTCGGCGATGATCGAAGAACAAGGCTGGCAGGGGCCGCTCTGGGCGATCCATCCGGGGGGTGGCGTCAATCCCGGCATGGCGCTCGCGCCGAAACGCTGGCCACCGGACCGCTTCGCCGCGCTCGCGGACGGTGTGCTGGACGCGCACGGCGGCACGGCGCTGCTGCTCGGCGCGGAGACGGACGCGGAGGCCGTGGCGGCGGTGCGCGCCGCGATGCGGCATCCGGCGGTGGATCTGGCGGGCGCGCTCGATTTCGCGATGGTGCAGGGGATGGCGCATCACGCGGCGCTCTATATCGGCAACGATTCCGGCGCGACGCACTGCGCCCTCGCGGGGGGCACGCCGACGCTCTGCATCTTCGGGCCGACCGACGCGCGACAGTACGGCCTCTACGGCGGGCGGGGGATGATGGCCGCCGGGCGCGTGCCGTGGTCGCCCTGTTTCCGGCGTGGCAGGCTCGCCTGCACCTGCGGTACGATACGCTGCATGGAATCTGTCACCGTCGAGGCGGTGCGCGCCGCCGCCGAGCGACTTATCGGAGCCGCCGTTTGAACCTGAATCCCCAGTACCTCGCGCGCCGTGGGATGATGCGCGCGGGCGGCCTCTTCGTGCAACTGTGGCAACCGCCGCCGCTCGCAGCGGTGCGCCGCGTCGTATTGATCCGCCCGGACCATCTCGGCGACGTTTTGATGCTCACCCCGGCGCTCGCGCGGCTGCGGGAGGCGCTGCCCGATGTGGAGGCGACGCTCTACGTTGACCCTTCGTCGTGCCCCGTGGCGCTCAACGGCCCGGCGGGGATCGCGGTCGAGGCGCATTGCTTCCCCGGCATCACGCGCGGCCCGAAACCGCACCCGGTGCGGCCGTATGTGGATTTGTGGTTCATGGCCCGGCATCTCAAGGAGGGGCGGTACGACGCCGCGCTCATCCTCCGGCCCGATCATTGGTGGGGCGGCGGGACGGCGGGCGTCGCGCGCATCCCGCTCGTGCTCGGCTTCGACCATCCCGATACGCGGCCCGCGCTCACCCAGTCGCTGCCGTTCGCCCCGCGCATGCACGCCGCGCGCGCAAATTTGCTGCTCGTCGAGGCCCTCATCGCGCGCGCCACCGGCCAGCCGCCTCGCGCCTTGCCGCCGGACGACGGCGCGCTGATGAGCGCGCACCCGATGGTCTTTCGCGTGCCGGGGGCGGCGCGGGCGAAGGCGACCGATCTGCTGAATGGCTGGGGGCTGGATACGCCGCTGATCGCGATCAATCCGAGCGCGGGCGCGCCCGTCAAGCGGTGGCTGCCGGAGCGCTGGGCGCGGGTGGCGGATGCGCTCGCGGCGCGATACGGCGCGGCGATTGTCCTGACCGGCGCGCC
>JAICIL010000165.1 GCA_025924435.1 Chloroflexia bacterium
CTCAGCGGCCATCGTCACCGCCGCCCGCCACGATGCCCGCGTTCGCCGCCGCGAGGAGCGAGTGCGCGCGCGGCCCGCGAATCGTCTCGACATCCTCCTGATACTTCAGGAAGCAGCCGAGCGTCGCCTCGACCGTCGCGTCGTCCAGGTCCTCGGAGCCGAGTTGCACGAGCGCGCGCGCCCAGTCGAGGGTTTCCGCGACGCCGGGCAATTTGTAGAGTTCGATCGTCCGCAGTTCCTGGATGAAGCCGCACACCTGCCGCGCCAGCGTCGTGTGCGCCTCCGGCACCTTCGTCGTCACAATCTGAAACTCTTTGGCGAACGACGGGTAATCAATCCACTGGTAGAGGCAGCGCCGCTTGAGCGCATCGTGGATTTCGCGCGTCCGGTTGCTGGTGATGACCACCACCGGCGGCTCATCCGTCGTGATCGTGCCGATCTCGGGCACCGTCACCTGGAAATCGGAGAGCAGTTCGAGCAGGAACGCCTCGAACTCGTCGTCCGCGCGGTCAATCTCGTCAATCAGGAGGACGGGCGGGCGGTCGAAGCCGTGGTCAATCGCCTGCAACAGGGGCCGCCGGATGAGGAAATCGGGGCCGAAGAGGTCCTTCAACGTCTCCTCGCGGTCGCCGCCCGTCGCCTCGACGAGGCGGATTTCCAGCATCTGCCGCGCGTAGTTCCACTCGTACAGCGCGTTCGAGACATCAATGCCCTCGTAGCACTGGAGGCGGATCAGGCGCGTGCCGAGCAGATCGGCGAGCACCTTCGCGATCTCGGTCTTGCCGACGCCGGCCTCGCCTTCGAGCAGAATCGGCTTGTGCAGCCGCAAGGCGAGGTAGAGGGTCGTCGCCAGCGAGCGATCCGCGACGTAGCGGTGCTCCTGCAGGATATGCTGGATGCCGTCAATTGATTCAATCGTTGTCGCCACGCTCACTCCCGCTCCATTCTCCCGATCCGCCGCATCGCGGAACCGGGCCGCGAATCCACTCCTACCTATAACGCACAGAGAAGCCCGGCCATTCCATCGCATGGCCGGGCTTCCCAGTGTACCACCAAGTGCGCGGCGGTGCGTTATCCGTTCCGCGCCCGTTCGGCGGCCTTTGTGAGCGCCCGCTTCGCGTAGACTTTCGTCATCGCCAGGCGGTATTCGTCGGACGCGTGGATGTCGGAGAGCGCGTAGTCAATGCCCTCCGCCGCGTGGCTCGCCGCCTCCGCGATGTTTTCCGCCGTCGGCTTCTTCCCCTTCAGCGCGTCCTCGACCGCCGTGGCGCGCACCGGCTTCGAGGTGACGCCGGAGAAGGCGACCCGGCAATCCTGCACCGTGCCATCGCCGCTGACGATGATGATCGCCGCCGCGCCGACGACCGAGTAGTGGGACGCCTTGTTCGCCAACTTCTCGTAGGCGCTGCCGGCTTTTCCTTGCGGTGCCTGAAAGCGGATTTCGGTGAGCAGTTCGTCCTCGCCGAGCGAGGTCGTCATCAGGTCCTCGAAGAAGTCCGCCGCCTTGATCGTCCGCTCGCCGTTCGGCCCCTTCGCGACGAACTCCGCGTCGAGCGCGACGAGCACCGAGGGGAGGTCCGACGCCGGGTCCGCGTGCGCGACGCTGCCGCCGACGGTGCCGCGATTGCGCACCTGCACATCGCCGATATGGGCCGCCGCTTCGGGGATGACCTGCACCGACTTGGCGAGGTCTTCGTTGGACTCCAACTGGTAATGCGTCGTGAGCGCGCCGACCGAGACGGTGCCGTTGCTGCGCCGCACATATGCCATATCGGGGAGGCGGCCAATGTCAATCAGGTGCGCCGGTTCGGCCAGCCGCAGTTTCATCAGCGGCAGGAGGCTGTGCCCACCGGCGATGAATTTGCCGTCGTCGCCGTACTGCTGCATCAGTTTGATCGCCTCGTCCACACTGCCCGCACGGTGATACTCGAATTCCCCTGGAAGCATGATTCCCTCCCTTAGTAGTCGGTAGCCAGTAGTCGGTAGCCAGTAGTCAGTAGACGGTAGTCGGAGGCAGAGTTCCCCAGGTTCCGGTCTCGCGTAGCAGTGTGACGGTAGTCGCGAGTCGTTCTAATTACTGACTACCGTCTACTGACTACTGATGCATGATCCGCCACAGTTTCTCGCCGCGCATCGGCATGTCAATGTGCCGGACGCCGAACGGCTTCAGCGCGTCCACGACGGCATTGACGATCGCGGGCGTGCTGCCGATGGTGCCCGCCTCGCCGACGCCCTTGACGCCGAGCGGATTAATCGGCGATGGCGTCGTCGTGTGATCGGTCTCGAAGGAGACGAGGCCGCGCGCGGTCGGCAACGCGTAGTCCATCAGCGAGCCGGTGACCAGTTGCCCCTGATCGTCGTAAACGACCTCCTCGAAGAGCGCCTGCGCGATCCCCTGTGCGAGGCCGCCGTGCACCTGGCCGTCCACGATCATCGGGTTGATGACGCGCCCGCAGTCGTCCACCGCGACGTAGCGCTTCAGCGCCACCTCGCCGGTGTCGGCGTCCACCTCGACAAAGGCGATGTGCGTGCCGAACGGGTAGGTGAAGTTCGGCGGCTCGAAGAACGCCGTCGCCTCAAGCCCCGGCTCGATCGAGGCGGGGATGGTGTCCGCCGTGTAGGCGATCCAGGCAATCTCGCCGAGCGATTTCGCCCGGTCCGGCGCGCCCTTGACGCCAAACTTGCCATTCTCGAAGGCGATGTCGTCCACGGAGGCTTCGAGCATGTGCGCGGCGATCCGTTTCGCCTTCTCCTGCACCTTCTCGATCGCCAGCATCATCGCCGCGCCGCCGACCGCCGTCCCGCGCGAGCCGAACGTACCGACGCCGTAGGGCGAACCGGCAGTGTCGCCGTGATTAATGATCACATCGTCCACGCCGACGCCGAGTTCGTCGGCGGTGATCTGCGCGAAGGTCGTCTCCTGCCCCTGGCCGTGCGGCGACGCGCCGGTCGTCACGGTCACCTTGCCGGTCGGGTCAACGCGGACGGTGCTGCTTTCCCAGCCGAATCCGGCGGGCATCGCGGCGGACGGCCCCATGCCGCAGACCTCGACGTAGGTGCTGAAGCCGATGCCGAGGTATTTGCCGTCCTTCCGCGCCGCTGCCTGCTCCGCGCGGAACCCGTCGTAGTTGATGTGTTCGAGCGCCTTGTCGAGCGCCAGCGGATAGTTGCCGCTGTCGTAGGCGAGGCCGGCGGCGGTGGTGTACGGGAAACTGTCCGCGCTGATGAAGTTGCGCCGCCGCACCTCGACCGGGTCAACGCCGGTCGCGTCGGCGACGAGGTCGCAGACCCGCTCGATCAGATAGGTCGCTTCGGGTCGCCCCGCGCCGCGGTACGCATCGGTCGGCACCTTGTTCGTGAAGAGGCCATGCACGGTGCACCGGAGGTTCGGGATCGTGTACGGCCCGGTGAGCATCAACCCCGTCAGCGTCGGGATGACCGGCGTCAGCAACTGATGGTACGCGCCGAGGTCGGCGAGGATGTGGACGTGCAGGTGGGTGATCTTGCCATCCTTCGTCGCGCCGACATCCACGTAATCCGTCTGGCCGCGCCCCTGGATGCTGCTCGCCATGCTCTCGGCGCGCGACTCGATCCACTTGATCGGCTTGCCGAGTTTCATCGAGAGCGCGGAGGCGATCCCTTCCTCGGCGTAGACATTCAGTTTCTGCCCGAAGCCGCCGCCGACCTCCGGCGCGACGACGCGCACATGATTTTCCGGCAGCCCGACGAGCAGGCTGAGGAATGTCCGGCACAGATGCGGAATCTGCGTCGAGGTCCAGAGGGTGAGGGACTTCTTGCCCTTGTCGTAATCGGCGACGACGCCGCGACACTCCATGGGCACCGGGGCGAGGCGCTGGTTCTCGATCCGCTGCGTCACCTTGACGTCCGCCTCGTCAATCGAGGCGCCGGACTCGGTGTCGAGTTTCCACTCGAACGCGACGTTCGTGCCGAACGCTTCGTGGACGTACGGCGCGCCCGCGTACGCGGCATCGAGGTCAATCACCGCCGGGAGCGGCTCGTACTCGACCTGCACGAGGTCCACGGCGTCCCGCGCGACGTAGCGATCCGTCGCGACGACCGCCGCGACCGCTTCGCCGACGAAGTTAACCTCACCGACGGCGAGGGGATAGCGGGGCGGAACTTTCAGCCCTTCGCCGAAGCGGTGCGCGACCGGCAGGGTGCCGACGCCGCTCGCCTTCAACTCTTCGCCGGTGACGACCGCGAAGACGCCGGGGTGCTGCCGCGCCGCCTCGGTGTCAATGCTCTTGATTTTGGCGTGCGCGTAGACCGACCGCACGATGCCGCAGTAGAGCGTGCCGTGCAGTTTGATGTCGTCTACGTAGGTGCTTGTTCCTTCGACTAGGCGCGGGTCCTCGCGTCGCTTGATGGGCGTGCCCACCAGTTTCGGGAGTACCATCGGTCATTCCTTTCTCCCGCGATGATGCGTGGAGGGTTTCAATCCTCACCCGGCCCGGAGACTAGGTGCGATGCGAGAATGTCCGGATTGGTCCCGTTAGTCCGCCGCCGCGCCTTCTTTCATGTGTTCCGCGGCGTGCTGCACCGACTTGACGATGTTGTGGTAGCCCGTGCAGCGGCAGAGGTTCCCTTGCAGCCCCTCGCGGATCTCCGCCTCGGACGGGTGCGGGTTGCGCTCCAGCAGTTGCAGGGTGGACATAATCATGCCGGGCGTGCAATAGCCGCATTGCAGGCCGTGCTCCTCCCAGAACCCCTCCTGGATCGGGTGCATCTGCCCGTCTTTCTGGAGGCCCTCGATCGTCAGCACCTTCGCGCCGTCCGCCTGCACGGCGAGCATCGTGCAGGATTTCACCGACTGATCATTGACCATCACGGTGCAGGCGCCGCACTGCGTCGTCTCGCAGCCGATGTGCGCGCCGGTGAGGCCGAGCACCTCGCGAAGATAATGCACGAGGAGTAACCGGGGTTCCACGTCGTTCGCGTGCTGTTCGCCGTTGACGGTCATCGAGACTTTCACTGCGTCACCCCTCCCTACGAATACATTGACCACTCGCTACACGCCCGGTCGCGCGACCCGACTAACTACTGGGATGATCCCGAAACCTGACCCGACATGCACTCGAAGAATTTACCGATAATCGTGCGCGATGCGGGCACCAACATCCGCTGGCCGATCCCGGCGAGCGGCCCCATGATGTCGGCGTCGCCGTCGTACGTCAACTCGGTGCCGCCCTCCGCATCCGCGAGCGAGAAGCGACCGACGCCCTTGACATTCCCCGTTTTCGCTTGGCCCTCGATCGTCAGCGTCCATGTTTCGAGCGGCACTTTCTCGGTCGTCCTGATCGTGCAGGTATAAGTGCCCTTGATGCCCGCGATGCCGATCTTCAGGGTGGCGCGGTAGGCGTCCTCGCCGATCTCTTCCATGTTCTCGCAGCCGGGCAGGCAGTGCATGAGCGCGTCCTTCGACATCATCGTGTCGTACACCGCTTGCTTGTCCGCCTTGAACATATAGGTGCCATTGACGTGCAATTGCGTGCTCCCTCCGGAGACGATGCGGCGGGGAAGCGTGGTTTCCACCCGCCGCGAAACTCCTCAAGCGCCCGAAACGTCGTGCCGTACCGCGGATTGTAGCAAGATGCCCCGCCGTGGCAAGGTGCATCAACTTGATGTAGGGTGGCGCTACGTATGTGCGAGAAGCCGAATACCAAACCGCCAAGGCGCCAAGATCGCCAAGAGGCAAAGAAATACAGGCGGAAGCAGAGGGAAGACTCAGTTCCTTCATACCTACATTTCTCTCCGCGTCGTCTTGGCGAGATTGGCGTCTTGGCGGTTCCTTTCCGGCGGCTAAATGCCGAGATAGGCCGCGCGGATCGCGTCGCTCGCGAGGAGGTCCGCCGAAGGTCCTTCGTGCGCGATGCGGCCCGTATCGAGGACATAGCCGCGACTCGCTTGCTCGAGCGCGGCCTGAATGTCCTGCTCGACGATCAGCATCGTCCGCCCCTGCGCCTGCACCGCCTTGATGACATCGAAGATCGTGTCCACCATGATCGGCGAGAGGCCGAGCGAGAGTTCGTCTATCATCAGCAGATGCGGCCGGGCCATCAGGCCGCGCCCGATGGCGACCATCTGCTGCTCGCCGCCGGAAAGTTTGCCCGCCAGTTGGTTGAGCCGCTCCTTGACGCGCGGGAAGAGCGCGAGGACCTGCGCGAAATCCTGCCGGATCGCCGCCGCGCCGTCCGTGCGGCTGAACGCGCCCATCAGCAGATTTTCGCGCACCGTCATGCCGACGAAGAGCCGCCGTCCCTGCGGCACATGGCAGATGCCCGCCTCCACGAACCGCCCCGACGGCCGGCGAGCGAGTTCAACCCCGTTGACGCGGATGCTGCCGGAGAGCGGGGTCAGCAGCCCGGAGAGCGCATTCAACAGCGTGCTCTTGCCCGCGCCGTTCGACCCGACGAGCGCGACCGTCTCGCCGGCGCGGATGACGAGGTCAATGTCCCAGAGCACCTGCACATCGCCATACGCGACATTGAGGCCGCGCACTTCGAGCAAGGGCGCCGCGTCGGGCCGATTGCCGGTGGCCATCGTCGTGTGTGTAGATGCCGTCATGCGCGCGCCCCCGGCTCCGCCCCGATGATCGCCGCCGGGTCAATGCCCTCGTCGCGCACCTTCTCCGCGTACCGCTTGCCGAGATACGCCTCGATCACGCGCGGATTCTGGATGACTTCCGCCGGTGTGCCCGCCGCGATGTTCGCGCCCGCGTCCATCACGAAAACGCGATCCGAGACGCCCATGATCGCCTTCATCACATGCTCGATAATCATGACGCTCACGCCGCTTTCGCGCACGCTCCGCACGAGGTCCATCGCCCCCTCGATCTCCACGAGATTGAGACCGGCCATCACCTCGTCCAGCAGCAACACCTCCGGCTCCATCGCGAGCGCCTTCGCGAATTCGAGCCGCTTCCGATCCGCGATGGTCAGTTCGTCGGCGGAACGCTCCCGCACACGCGCCAGCCCGACAAACTCCAGCACCTCGTCGGCTTTGGCGGCGGCGTCGCTCACGCTGCGGCGATTACCCTTGCCGAAGAGCGCCCCGACCGTCACGTTCTCGCGCACGGACATGTTCTGGAACGGCTTGACGACCTGCCAGGTGCGCGCGATCCCCATCTGACCGATCTTGTACGCACGCGTCTTCGTCAGGGCGGACAAGACGCCGCGCAGCACGCCGCCGGATGCGCCATCGCCGCCGTACAGGTCCTTGCCGTGGAAAAGAATGCGGCCGGTGGTCGGCGGATCAACGCCGGTGATTGTGTTGATCAGCGTCGTCTTGCCCGCGCCGTTCGGGCCGATCAAGCCGAGGATTTCGCCCCGCCGCAGTTCGAACGACGCGTCGCGCAGCGCGGTCACGCCGCCGAACACCTTGCTCACATGCTCCGCCGCCAGTACCACATCCGTCACACGTACAGCCCTCCTGAGATGACAAACCGGGGAAAACCGCAGAGGCGCAGAGGACGCAAAGATCACAGAGAATACAAGAGAGATGTGAGGAATCTGTGCTCCAAATTTTTCTTTTTTCCCTCTCTGTATCCTCTGCGTCTCTGCGCCTCTGCGGTTCTCCCCGGTTTCCGTTAGACCCGATACTGGCGCAGGTTGCGCACGAAGATGCGCCAGACGAATTTCTGGCGGATGAGGTAGACGATGCCGCGCGGCATCAGCAGCACGACGACGACAATTGCCGCGCCGAACAGCACCGCGTGCAGATTCGTGAAGTTTTTCCAGAGCGTCTCCTGGATGAAGGTGAGCAGGGCCGCGCCGATCACGGGGCCGAGCGGCGTGCCGATACCCCCGAGCACCGCCATGATGATGAGGCGGACATTCGTCGTCAGATCGAAGACCGTCGGCGGGTCAATCGTGGAGTGCCAGTACGCGTACACGCCGCCCGCGAGGCCGGAGAGCAGCGCGCTCAAGGCGAAGGCGATCACCTTGTAGAGCGTCGTGTTGATGCCCATCACGAGCGCGGCGTCCTCGTTCTCGCGGATCGCGACGAGGCCGAAGCCGAGTTTCGAGCGCGCGATCAGGTACGTGGCGATGATCGAGACGACCAGGAGGCCGAGCGCGACATAGTAGAAGAGGTTCGGGTCGTTCTTCAGCGGCAGGTTGATCGGGCGGCTCGCGCCGAAGAGTTCGAGATTGTTGCAGAGTTCGCGCGTCGCGATCGCCACGCCGAGCGTCGCGATCGCGAAGTAATGGCCGCGCAGCCGGAGGACCGGCAGGCCGATCAGCGCGCCGTAGAGCAGCATGGCGAAGCCGCCGGCGAACGTCGCGGGGACGAATCCCCACCCGCCCCGCGTCATCAACTCCGCCGTCACGTACGCGCCGCCGCCGAAGAAGGCGACGTTGCCGAACGCCGCGTATCCCGTGTAGCCGCCGATGATGTTCCACGCCGTGGCGAGCGTGCTGAAGATGAAGAGTTGCGTGAGCAGGTTCATCCAGTAGCCCGTCGCGTGGAGCGGGACGAGCGCCACGATTGGCAGCGCAACGAGCGCGCCGACGAGCAGCGCGCGGTCCACGACCGTTGCGGTCGTCAGCCGCCGTTTCGCGCTCGTCCCGGCGGGCGTTTCCTGCTCGTTGGGGCGGCGGACGAGGGGTTCGACGGTTCCGGCCATCAGCGGTAATACTCCTTCCCCATCAGCCCGTTCGGGCGGACGACGAGCAGGATGACGAGGACGAGGAAGGTGATCGCGTCCTTATAGCCCGCGCCGAGGACGACCGAGCCGATCGTCTCGATCAGCCCGAAGAGCAGACCGCCGACGAGCACCGCCGGGATGCTGCCCAACCCGCCGAGGACGCAGATCACGAAGGCGCGGATCGTGTACGACGAGCCGATCGTCGGATCGAACGGCTGCGTCGCGCTGATCAGCGTCCCGGCGGCGGCGGCGAGCGCGCAGCCAAGCCCGAAGGTGAGCGCGTAGGTGCGCGGGATGTTGACGCCCATCAGCCGCGCGGCGGTCAGGTCCATCCCCATCGCGCGGATGGATGCGCCCACTTTCGTGCGCGTCATGAAGAGGGCGAGCAGCCCCGTGATGAGAAAGGCGAGACCTAACGCGCCCAATTTCGTGATCGGGATGATCGTGTTGCCGAGTTCGAGGCTCTTCCCGGCGTACGCGGGCGAGACGGAGCGAATGTCCGCCTTCCATTTATAGAGCGCGATATTCGTCACGAAAATCTCGATCCCGAAGGTCAACAGGAGCGTGACCAGCAGCGGCGCGCGGACGACGAAATTGATGATGCTCGCCTGCGTCGCGTAGCCGACGACGAAGAGGATCGCCGCCGCGATGGGGAGGACGAGGAACGGGTCGAGGTCCGTCGCGTCCCAGATGAAGAAGGTGACGAACGCGCCGAGCATGATGAACGCGCCGTGCGCGAGGTTGACGATGTTGAGGACGCCCCAGACGATCGAGAAGCCGAGCGCGACCAGCACATAGACACCGCCGATCAGGACGCCGTTGACGATCTGCTGCGGCCAGAACGACGGATGCAGGAGAAAATCCATCGAAACCTCACCCCCGGCCCCTCTCCTTTGCCCTGAGGCA
>JAICIL010000166.1 GCA_025924435.1 Chloroflexia bacterium
CCGGCCCATCCGCGGGCCGCGGGGGATTCCCCGCGGGCGCGGGGGGGGGGGGGGCTGGGTGTAACCCCCGCGCTACCATTTCGTCCGCGCGCCATCGCGCGATGCGGATCGTAGCACGAGATGTCTACGCCATGTAACCCGTCCCTCGCGATCGGTGGGATAGATTCCCCTATCGCCATATGCGGATGGTTGACAGATGGCGGCAACACCGCTACCCTAGCAATGAGGCAATGACGAGCACACCACCGCGATGGTTGGGCCGTCCAGCGAGCCTGCGACATGGTGCAAGGCAGGCACGAGACCCCCGCGCGATGATCCGCTCCGAGCCGCCACCCGAAAAGACCTCGTCCCCGCCCCTCTCCATCGCGGTGGAGAGGGGAGCGCGGAAGGCCTGAATAGGCGTGGACGGGAACCGCCCGGTACAGCGGGGCCGGCGTGATGGCGTCGGGCAAAGCGGGCGCTGCGATATGCGGCGTCAATGAGGGTGGTACCACGGAGCGCGACCGATGCGCCTCGTCCCTGCGGGGGCGAGGTTTTTTGTTTCCTCTTGGTGGAACGAGGGCAATGAAGATGAATGAACGAAGTCGATTGCTGACCTGGCACGATGTTCTGAAATACCACCGGACGCAAGCAGGAATCCATGCGCCCGTCAGCAACGATGCGTCGATGCAACGCTCCATCCTAATGAACACGGCAGCCGACGCTGTATACCCTGATGAACACCAGGGGAATGACATCTTCTATATTGGCGAAGGGCAAGTCGGTGACCAGCAGCCTATACGCGGCAATCGAGGCTTAATTGTCGCGGAAGAGCGTGGCTTCGAAATTCGTATCTTCGAGGAACTGAAGAAGGACCAGTGGTACGACCGTGGACTTTACAAGGTTATTGGCCACGAGTTTGTGCAGTCGTCCGACGGGAGGCGACTGCTTTTGCGCTTTCGTCTGCGTCCGTTAGGGGAGATTAAGCGATGAGCACGGAAACCTATGCAACCTTCGATCCCGTGGACACGCGGGTCTCGTTCCCGGCGCTGGAGGAGGGGGTGCTCGCTTTCTGGCGGGCGGACGACACCTTCCGCAAGTCCATCGCGCTGCGGGAGGGAGGGCCGATCTTCTCGTTCTACGAGGGGCCGCCGACGGCGAACGGCCGCCCCGGCGTGCATCATATCCTCGCCCGTGTCTTCAAGGATCTTTTCCCGCGCTACAAGACGTTGCGCGGCAACGTCGTGCCGCGCATCGCCGGGTGGGATTGCCACGGCCTGCCGGTGGAGATCGAGGTCGAGAAGCAGATCGGCTCGAAGAACAAGAGCGACATCGAGGCGTACGGCGTCGAGCGGTTCATCGAGAAGTGCCGCGCGTCCGTCCTCACCTACGTCGAGGAATTTGATCGCCTGACGGAGCGCATCGGCTACTGGTGCGACCTGGAGCATCCCTACTGGACGATGGACACCAATTACATCGAGTCCGTCTGGAACCTGCTCCGGCGGTTCTGGGATGGCGGCATGCTCTATCAGGGGTACAAGGTCGTCCCGTACTGCCCGCGCTGCGGCACGCCGCTCTCGACGCACGAGGTCGCCCAGGGGTACAAGGAGATTGACGACAACTCGATCTACGTCCGCATGCGGCTGACGGACGACGCGCTCTTCGGCGGGCCGACGAGCCTGCTCGTCTGGACGACGACGCCCTGGACGCTCCCCGGCAATGTCGCCGTCGCCGTGAACCCCGGCTTCACGTACGCCCTCGCGCGGCAGAACGACGAGCAGTTCGTCGTCGCCGAGGCGCTTTTGGACGCCGTGCTCGGCGCGGGGCAGTACGAGGTGCTGCGCACCTTCCCGGCGTCCGTGCTGATCGGCCAGACCTACAGACCGCTCTTCACCTTCGTCGCGCCGGACAAGCCCGCCTGGCGCGTCGTGCCGGGCGACTATGTGACGGCGGACGACGGCACCGGCATGGTCCACATCGCCCCCGCCTTCGGTGAGGACGACCTGGAAGTGGGGCGCGCCAACGATCTGCCCGTCGTGCAGCCGGTGGATTTGACGGGCCACTTCACGGCGGAGGTGACGGACTTCGCGGGGCTGGCCGTCAAGCCGCGCGACGCCAAGCAGGACAAGGCGGCGGACCCGGTGATCATCCGGCATCTCAAAGAATCGGGCGATCTCTATCGCGTCCAGCCCTACCGGCACCAGTACCCGCACTGCTGGCGGTGCGACACGCCGCTGATCTACTACGCCCTCTCGACGTGGTTCATCGCCATGTCCCGCGAGCGCGAGGAGTTGCTGCGGACGAACAGCGAGATCAACTGGGTGCCGGAGCACTACAAGGAGGGCCGCTTCGGGACGTGGCTCGCCAATGTCAACGACTGGGCGCTTTCGCGCAACCGCTATTGGGGCACGCCGCTGCCCGTCTGGGTCTCGGAGACGACGGGCGGGATGCACTGCGTCGGCTCGCTCGCCGAACTGAAGGAACTGGCGCTCGACCCGGTGCCGGACGATTTGCATCGCCCGTACATTGACTCCGTGCGCATCCGCTCCCCGCACGACGGCTCGGTGATGCGCCGCGTGCCGGAGGTAATTGACACCTGGTTCGATTCGGGCGCGATGCCCTTCGCACAGTTCCACTACCCGTTCGAGCACGAGGCGGAATTCCGGCGCGACTTCCCGGCGGACTACATCTGCGAGGCCGTGGACCAGACGCGCGGCTGGTTCTACTCGCTCCACGCCATCGCGACGGCCCTGAAGGAGCAGCCCGCGTACAAGAATGTCATCTGCCTCGGCCACATCCTCGGGCCGGACGGCTCCAAGATGAGCAAGTCGCGCGGGAATGTCGTGGACCCGTGGGAACTGATGGCGACGCACGGCGCGGACGCGACGCGCTGGTACTTCTTCACCGCCGCGCCCCCCGGCAACCCGCGCCGCTTTTCGATGGACCTCGTGCGGGAGACGGTTTCCAAATTCATGCTGACGCTCTGGAACTCCTACTCCTTCTTCGTCACCTATGCGCGGCTCGACGGCTGGACGCCGCGAACGCCCGCGCCTCCCGTATCGGAGCGGCCGGAACTGGATCGCTGGGTGCTCTCCGAACTGCACCAGGTGATCGAGACGGTGACGGCGGGGATGGAGGCGTACGATGTGACGACGAGCGGCCGCGCCATCGAGCGGTTCGTGGACGACCTCTCGAACTGGTACATCCGCCGCTCCCGCCGCCGCTTCTGGAAGACGGAGAGCGACGCGGACAAGAACGCCGCCTACGCGACGCTCTACGAATGCCTCGTCACGGTGGCACACCTGCTCGCGCCCTTCACGCCCTTCCTCGCGGAAGCGATGTACCGCAATCTCGTCCGGCGCGTCGAACCGGACGCCGCCGAGTCCGTCCATCTGCGCGACTGGCCGGTCGCGAATGCCGCGCTGATTGACCGCGACCTGAGCCGGGATGTGCGGGCGGTCGTGCAGACCGTCTCGTTAGGGAGGGCGGCGCGGATGAAGGCGGGCCTCAAAGTGCGCCAGCCGCTCGCCCGCCTCCTCGTCCACGCGCGGGACGCGGCGGAGCAGGGCGCGCTGATGCGCCTCGCGGAGCAACTGGAGGAGGAATTGAACGTCAAGGCGGTCGAGCCGCTGGCGGCGGGCGAGGAGGTCGTCTCCTACCGCGTCCGCCCGAATCTGCCCGCGCTCGGCCCGAAGTACGGCAAGCAACTCGGCGCGATCCGCGCCGCGCTCGCCGCGCTCGACCCGAACGATGTCGCGCGGCGTGTCGCGGCGGGCGGCTCGGTGCCGGTGACGGATGACATCGCGCTCGAACCGGACGAATTGCTCGTGGACGCCGTGGAGCGCGAAGGGTACGCGGTGATGGAGGAGGGCGGCTACACCGTCGCCCTCGATACCGCATTGACACCCGAATTGCTGCGCGAGGGGATGGCGCGCGATCTCGTCCGCGCCATCCAGGATGCGCGCAAGGAGGCGGGCCTGAACATCGCGGACACCATCGCCCTCTGGGTCGCGATGGACACCGAGAACCAGGACGACACCGAGACCCGCGCGATGCTCGACGAGTACGAGCGGTACATCGGCGGCGAAACGCTCGCCACGCGCTTCACCGTCGCCCCCGTGCCGGAGGGCGCGGCGACGACCGCCGTGACGCTCGGCGGCGTCCCGCTCGTCATCGGCCTCGAAAAGTCCGGCACGCTCGCCGGGGCTGCCGCCCGCCCGATCGGCGAGGAGGACGAGTAGGGGAGCCTCACCCCCCGGCCCCCTCTCCTTTTCTTATCCAGCACACGAGAGGGGGGGCAAGCGGGATACAGCGGAAATCGGGAAAACGCCGCGGCGCTTTCTCCGCGTTCCCCTCCCCTCTCCTTTGCCCAAAGATCAAGGTATGCGAACGTCTCGTCCGGCAAAGGAGAGGGGCCGGGGGTGAGGCTACACATTCCCTACGGCGCCGCCGTCGCGGTCGGCGGGCGCGGGGTCGCGGTGGGGGGGATCGGGGTTGCGGTCGGCACCGGCGTTGGGGTGGGGATGGCGGCCACCGTCACCTGGATAAACGCCGGATCGGTCTTAATCACCTTGACCGGGCTGTTCGCCGGCAGTTGCACCTCGATCGTGACGCTTTTCGGCCCGCCCGGCCCGGTGAAACCGGCGAGATTGGCGAGGGCGACGATGTTCGTCCCGTTGATCTGGTCGAGTTGCTGGCGCGTCCCGCGGAGCGTGACGTTCACCTCCCGCTGCGAGAGCAGCGAGGTCTGCAACCCCGGTCGCAGATTCACGACCTGAATCGGCACCTGGAAGGCGATGTCCTGCGTCACCTCGACGATGTTGACCTGCACCTGCACGCTCGTGACATTGTTCTTGATCGCCACGCCCGGCGGGAGTTTCGACGTATCGAGCGGCACCGTCAGGGTGGTCGCCTGATTCAGCCCATCAATGACAATCGGCTGCGTCGGGATATTGGGGATCGTCCGGATCACCTGCGGGTCGCCCATCAGCGTCACTTGATTCGGGTTGACGACGATCGTGTCGAGTTTGAAGCCGGGGGCGGGCGCGCCCGTCACATCGGCGGTGCTGATCGGCACGACCCGCTCGTTGCGGTTGTCGGTGAGATCAACGGCGACGGTGATGCGCGGCGGCGAGAGCGTCACACCCGCGACCTCTTTACCGCTCGCGTCCAGCGCCTTCACATCCACCGGCGGGCTGGTGAAGTTTGTCGTCCGGTCGCCGATGTCGAGCGCGGCGACCGCCTGTGTGACCGCGTTGACTTTGCTCTCCGGGCCGCTCACGCGCACTTCCGCCGGCGTCGGCGTGACATTGTTCACCGTGACGCCCGGTTGCGTCGGCGTCGGCACGGTGACGGGCAGCGTCTTCTCGATGCTCCGCTCGATCGTCACCCGCGCGGTCGCCGAGGAGGCGCTCTTTTTGCGCAGATCGGGCAGGTCGCTCTGGACATGGATCGGCACTTCCTGCGTGCCCGGCTTCACATCTTTGAGGTCAATCGAAGCCGAGACATTGCCCGCCGCGAGCGTCGGATTGGAGACGACACTCCGCGGCCCCCAGATCGAGACGATCACCGTCTGCGGGGTATAATCAATGATGGAGAGGCCATCGGGCAGATTGATCCTCGTGACGGGGACATTGTCGAAATCCCGGCGGCGATCCGGATTATTGCTGTTCGTCACCCACGCCCAAAAGCCGAACGCGAGCACGACCGCGAGCAGCGCGCGGCTGACCACGCCGCTCGATGTGGGCCGGTTAGTCTGCTGCTGGGCGCTCGCCATCGGCCGCCGCCTCCGTCTTCCCAGTGCGCGGTTTCCGGGGGCCGCGCGGATTGCGCGGGAAGAGATGCGGGCGCCCCGCCTCGCCGCCGTTGCGATCAACCCGCAGCAGCGCGCGCAACGCGCCCTTCAGCCGGTCGTGCGTCAGATCGCGCTGGAGCCGCCCGCCCAGCGCCATCGAGATTTGCCCCGTCTCCTCGGAGACGACGATCGCGATGGCATCCGACTGCTCGCTGATGCCGACGGCGGCGCGATGGCGCGTGCCGAGCGTCCCGCCGATCGGCGCTTCGGTGAGCGGGAGGACGCAGGCGGCGGCGAGGATGCGGTTCTGCCGCACGATCACCGCGCCATCGTGCAGGGGGGTATTCGGCGTGAAAATCTGGATCAACGTCTGCCGCGTCAGGATCGCGTCCTCCGGCACGCCGCGATCCGCGTAATCCTGCAAGCCCGTCTCGCGCTCGATGACGATCAGCGCGCCGATCCGCTGCCGCGAGAGTTGCACGACGGCGCGGACGATCTCGTCAATTGTCTTACCGATCTCCTCCTCGGTGCTGGAGAAGGGGAGGTTGAGCCAGGTGCGCGTCTGGCCGAGTTGTTCGAGGGCGCGGCGCAATTCCGGCTGGAAGATCACCGGCACGGCGATGACGAGGGCGGGGAAGGCGATTTCGAGGAGCCGCCGGAGCGCGGTGAGATTGAGCGTGCTGGATAAGACCGCGATCATGCCGAGGAGGATCGCGATCCCCCGCAGGAGCGGCATCGCCCGCGTCCCGCGCGCGACGGTGAGCAGCCAGAAGAAGATCACCGCCACGACGAAGATATCGAGGAGCGCGAGCGGCGTCAGGCGCGTGAAGATCCACGGCAGTTCGAAGGCGATCAGTAGCGGTGTCATCTGCGCGCGTTCCGCTCCTTTGCCACCGCTGGGATGTGGCGTCTCTGGGCCGCGCGGAGCAGGCCACAAGGCCGCACAGCAGAGTGCGCGTGCGTCGGTCGTCATTGTAGCACAGGGAAAGGACCGAGGACTGAGGACTGAGCGGGGTTCGTCGGCATGCGGGATTGGGCGGCGGTGACGAGCAGTAAAAGCGTTGCAAAAAGAGCGCCGAGCGCCGAGTGTGGGTCCTCAGTCCTCAGTGCTCAGTCCTTATATCTCCGTGGCGGCGGGCGCTGGGTGATGACGGTGGGGTAGCCGGTCTGTCGCTTGCGGTAATCCCCGGCGGGGATGTGGATGTGCCGCACCATGCGCACATCGGCGAGGCGGGAGGATATCCGGTCATCAATGCCGGGGAAGTCAATGCCGTGCTTCTGGTCGGGCCGGATGTTGTTGCTCGTCACGACGAGCGGCAGCCGCTGCATCGCGCGATAGTTGATGATCTGGAAGAGTTTCTCGCGCGCCCACGGTGTCGTATTCTCCGTGCCGAGGTCGTCCAGCACCAGCACGCCGACCTCGCGGATCGCCGCGAAGCGATCATCGAAGGAGGTGCCGCTCTTCGGGTCGTACGCGGCGCGCAGTTGGTCGAGCAAATCGGGCACGACGCCGAAATGCACCGTCATCTGCTGACGAACGGCCTCGTTGGCGATGGCGGCGGCGAGGTGCGTCTTGCCCGTCCCGTAGGCGCCGTAGAGGACGATCCAGACCGGCTCGTACGTCTCGCTGTACTGCTTCGCCTGGATGAACGCCTCGCGCGTGCCGGGCACGTCCTTGTCGAACGTCGCGAAGGTGCAGTCCACGAAGTGATCGAGGTTGGAGAGCGCGCGCTGGTCGCTGTAGCGGGTCGCCGCCCGCTCGCGCTCCTGGCATGTGCAGGGGACGGTCCGCCCGAACTGCGGGTGGCCGACCTCGACATCGAGGCGCAGAAACCCCGCCCCGTTGCAGATCGGGCAAACGTCGCCCTCGCCGCGGTCCCGCCGGTTGACCGGTATCTCCACGTCGCCCGCCTCCGCCGCCCGCCCCTCGACATACGCCGCCAATCGCGAACCGCGTATCACGTCCTTGATGCTCTGCATAATCCCTCCCGGTGGTCGGGAGGACTGGGGACTGAGGACCGAGGACCGAGCGGGGAACAAGCCGCTCAGTCCTCAGTCCTCAGTCCTCGGTCCTTAGATTGGTTCCCGATAGACTTCCAGATCGGCGAAGCGGGTGAGGGCCTGGAAGAAGCGGAGGTTGACGGTGCCCATCGGGCCGTTACGGTGCTTGGCGATGTGGATCTCCGCGATGCCCTTCTTCTCCGTCTCCGGGTCGTACAACTCCTCGCGGTAGATGAACATGACGATGTCCGCGTCCTGCTCGATGGAGCCGGACTCGCGCAGGTCGGAGAGCACCGGCACCTTCTCGGCGCGGGACTCCACCGCGCGGGACAACTGCGAGAGCGCGACGAGCGGCACGTTCAGCTCGCGCGCCAGTTCCTTGAGGGAGCGGGTGATTTCCGCCACCTCCTGCACGCGGTTGTCCGAGCGGCCGCCGCGCATCAGTTGCAGGTAGTCCACGATAATCATGTCCACGCCGGATTCCGCTTGCAGGCGACGCGCCTTCGAGCGGAGTTCGACGACGCTGATCGCGGGCGTGTCGTCAATGAAGATCGGCGCGCTGGCGAGTGTGCCGAGCGATCGCGAGATAGCGGGCCACTCGTCGTCGTCCACATACCCCAGCCGGAGCCGCTGCGAGTCCACGCCCGTATCCATCGCGAGCAGGCGCTGCACCAATTGCTCGCCGCCCATTTCCAGCGAGAAGATGCCGACATGCTTGCCGTAGCGGAGCGCGGCGTTGAAGGCCATCGAGAGGGAGAGCGAGCTCTTGCCGACGCCGGGGCGGGCCGCGATGATGATGAGGTCGGACTGCTGCAAGCCGCCGGTCATCTTGTCGAGGTCCGCGAAGCCCGTCGGCACACCGGCCAGTTCGCCGCGATGCTGCTGCACGAAGTCAATCCGCTCGAAGAAGGCATCGAGGAAGTGCGAGATCGGCTTGAAATCCCGCTCCAGCCGGTCCTGGGAGACATCGAAAATCAGTTTCTCGCTCTTGTCGAGGGCGTCAACCAGTTCGAGGTCGTCGTTGTAGCCGATCGTCACAATCGTCGAACCGGCGTCAATCAGGCGGCGGCGCGTCGCCTCGCGCTTGACGATCCCCGCGTAATACTCGACGTGCGCGGCGGTCGGCACGATGCTGAGGAGCGTCGTGAGATAGGCAAGCCCGCCGACATCATCGAGGCGGTCCCGGCGCTGGAGTTCGTCCGGCAGGGTCGTCAGGTCGGCAGGCTCGCGCTTGTCGTAGAGGTCCACGATGGCGGCGTAGATTTCGCGGTGCGCCCCCCGGTAGAAGTCTTCCGGGTTCAGGCTGGGGCGCACGCGGACAATCGCCTCGCGGTCAATGAGGAGGGAGCCGAGGACGGATTGCTCCGCCTCGCTGTTGTTCGGTGGTAACCGGTCCAGTACCCGCTCTTGTAGCGCCATCCGTCGCTTCGCTCCTTCAGGACTGAGCGATGAGGACTGAGGGCTGAGAACTGAGGTTCAGCCGCCAATACTCTCGCCGTATCACTGAGGAACGAAGCGCTGCGGGACTGATTCTACTCAGTCTCAGTCCTCATCGCTCAGTCCTCAGTCCTCGCTCGGCGGTTCCGGCTGCTCGGGTTGCGCGTCCGCCGCCGGGGTCGCCTCTTCCGCCGTTTCGCCACCTTCACCCGTCACAATGACCGTCACCGTCGGGACGAGGCGACCGACGAGCCGGACGGAGACCTTGTGCTCGCCGATGCTGCGGATCGGCTCATCGAGCGCGACCTTGCGCCGATCCACCTCTTC
>JAICIL010000167.1 GCA_025924435.1 Chloroflexia bacterium
CTCCGCGAACGTCACCATAGCGTTCCTCCTGTACGAAGCGATGAGCAATGAGCGATGAGCAAGAGCAATGAGTGGGCTGCGCCCGGCCGGGGCGCCATCGTCAATGGTGCCGGTAGCGTTGCAGGGAAGGCAGAATTCGTCAAGGTGTCAGGCTGACCTCGGAGGGCGTATGCATTGTCGGGGAATCCTAACCCCCAACCCCCTTCCCTCGGAGGGAAGGGGGTTGGGGGTTAGGAAGGACCGATAGTCAGCCCATCGCGGCGAGGGTCCGCCAGATCGGGGCGAGCGGGAGCAGGATCGCGGCGGTCATCGCCGCCATGGCGAGAAAGACGGGCGCCAACCCCGCCGCGTCGGCGAGCACGCCGTAGACGAGCGGGGCGAGCGCCGAACTGACGAGCGCGGCGGTGAAATACGCGCCGTAGCCGCGCGCCCGCCGGTGGGACGGGACGAAATGGGCGACCGCCGCGCTCAGGACGGACGACGTACCATTCAGTGAGAAGCCGAAGAGCGCGGCAATCGGGACGATCGCCCAGACCGGCGCGGCGATGAAGCCGACGAGCGTCAGCGCCGTCGCCAGTTCCGTGCCGACGATCACGGCGCACGCGCCCCAGTGGTCGCCGAGCCAGCCGCAGAGGAACTTGCCCGCCGCCCCCGCCGCGAAGATCAGGCTGAAGAGCGCGCTGACCGCCGCCGCGCCCACCCCCTCGCGCGCGAAGATGAAGGGGAGGAAAGTGAGGGCCGCGCCGCGCGTCGCGGAGTCGAGCGCGCCGACGACGAGCAGGAAGGGGAAGCCGGGCCGTGTCGTCGTGTGGCCTTCCCCATCCTCCGCCGCGCCGACCGACCCATCCACCGGCGGCAGCGCGGCGCGGCGACCGATCAGGAGCGGCAGGGTCAATGCCGCCGTGACGCCACCGACGCCGACGAGCGCCATCCGCCAGCCCCCGCGCACGGCGATCACGCCGACGACGAGCGGGCCGATCATCTTGCCCAGATCGCCCGTGAAATTGAGCGTGCCGAGCGCCGTCGCCCGCCGCGCCCGCACATAGGCGCGGGAGACGATCGCCGTCGCGAGCGGGTGCTGCGCGTTGCCGCCAATCCCCGCGACGAGCGACGTGAGCAGGAGCAGCGCGTAGCCGCCGGAGAGGGCCATCAGCACGAGGCCAAGCCCGACCCAGATGTTGCCGAGCAGCAGGATAAGCGCCTCGCCGCACCGCTCGCCGAGCATCCCGGCGGGGATCTGCAGGACGCTCTGCGCGGTGGCGAAACTCGCCTTCACCATGCCGATCTGCGTGTAGGAGAGGTGCAAGTCCGCCGCGATGAAGGGGAGCAGCGGATACAAGAGCGCGAAGCATGCGTCGTTCATGACGTGGATCGCCGACGTGACGAGCAGTGTGCGGCGCGCGGCGTGGGCGACGGGGAGAACCTCGACAGTCATCGGGCGGATTCCCTTCTCAGTTCGCGTCTCACCGCCCGATGAGACGCGCCGAATCAGGTACCTCCGGCCTTCTCTGCCGTCAGTTGTGCGGCCCGCCCGCAGGGAGCGAACCGTGGCGCCGCTTGGACCAGACCTCTCGACCTCTTGTTTATCCGAACCGGCGAGCGAGAGCGGAACGCTAGGCGCAATCGTGCAACGCGCGCAGCATACCAGCGCGCGGCGCGATTGCAAACGCGCTCAGACGGGGATCGCGTCCGTCTGCCCCGCCGCACCCGCCATGATTTCGTCAATCACGCCGAGGTCGGCGGGCGAGAATTGCACGTCGAGCGCGCCGACGTTGTGTTCGATCTCCCCC
This sequence comes from Chloroflexia bacterium, assembly GCA_025924435.1. Next base: position 1,791 of record JAICIL010000167.1, read on the forward strand.
GGCTTGCGAATGCCCGCCAGCGCGACACTGACCGCCGGTTGCTGCAAGACCCAGGCGATGGCGAGTTTCGGCAGTGTCGTGTCGAGCCGGGCCGCCACTTCCTTGAGGCGATCCGCGACGGCGACGTTCTTCGGGAAGTGCTCGGCGGTGAAGAGATGCTGGCCGAAAGCGGAGCCGCGCGCCCGCCAGTCCCACTCGACGAACGTCGTCTCCGTCGTGAAGGCGCCGGTGAGCAGGCCGTGCGCCATCGGGCCATACGCCATCACGCCGACGCCGAGTTCGAGGGCCGTCGGGAACATCTCGCGCTCCCAGCGGCGGTCGAAGAGGTTGTAGCCGACCTGATTGGCGCAGATGTCCGCCGTCCGCTTCGCCTCGCGCAGTTGCGCCGCGCTGTAATTGGAGACGCCGACGTAGCGCGTCTTGCCCGCCCGCACGAGGTCATTGAGTGTCTCCATCGTCTCCGCAATCGGCGTGTTCAGGTCGGGCCAGTGGATGAGGTAGAGGTCCACATAGTCGGTGCCGAGCCGCCGGAGGCTATCCTCGATCCCCTGGGTGATCGCGGCGCGCGAGCTGTCCCGCGTGGATGGCCCGCCGACCATCTCCCAACTCAGCCCGCCCTTCGTGACGAGGACGATCTCCTTGCGGCGCGCGCCGAGCGCCTTGCCGAGCACTTCCTCGGAGTGGCCGTGCCCGTAGATCGCGGCGGTGTCGAAGAGCGTCACGCCGAGGTCCATCGCCCGGTGGACGGCGCGGGCCTCCTCCTGATCGTCCACATCGCCGTATTGGTTGCCGCCCATCTCCCAGCAGCCGAAACCGATCGCGGAAATCTCCAGATCGGATGTGCCCATCGTTCGATATTGCATCGGAACCTCCCCGCGCGACGCTCGCGATCCTCAATGGCCGTTGCCTTCGCATAGTACGGGCAGGGCCGACGGTGACGCAAGGGCTGACGATAATCGGCACTCACGGGATATGTTGGTCCGTCGGGGCGCATTGCGACGCTCCTGCTATACTGCGTCCGCACATGGATCGCCAAACCGGACGAGGGAGGACGAACGATGCCACATGTTGACCGGCCCGACGGCGCGCGCATCTATTACGAGATCCACGGGCGCGGCTTCCCGCTGCTGCTCTTCGCCCCCGGCGGCGTCAGCAGCCAGATCAGTTTCTGGGAGTCGAGCGCCGTCAACCCGTTCGATTTCGCCGACGAGTTCATGGTGATCGGCATGGATCAGCGCAACGCCGGGCACTCCCCCGCCCCGCTCGCCGCCCCCTCCTGGGAAGATCACTGCGCGGATCAGCGCGCCGTTCTCGACGCGGTCGGCGTCGAGCGAGCGCTGCTCTGGGGTGGGTGCATCGGCGTCGCCTACGTGCTGCGCTTCATTCAGGATGCCCCCGACCGCGTCGTCGCCGCCGTGGGGCAGAATCCGGTCGGCCTCTTCGACGGCGTGAACACCCGCCACACCTTCTTCAAGATGTTCGAGCCGACGATTGCCGCCAGCGCGGGCGGGGGGATGCGGACGGTGGTTGACGCGGCGCTCGCCGATCCGCTCTTCGTGCGGAACAACGCGGGCGGGCCGTTCGCCCCGCGCATCGCCGTCGACCCGGCATTCCGGGAGGAAGCGCTCGCGCTCGATCCCGGCGCGTACGAGGGGATCATCCGCGCCTACGACGACCGGATGTGGGGCGCGCACGGCGCATTCATGAGCGTGGAGGAGGGGTTCGTGCGCCGCTGCCCCGCGCCGCTCCTCATCCTCCCCGGCACCGACGAATTCCACCCGACCGCGATCGCCGAGCGCATCTGCGCGGAGGCCCCCCGCGCGACCTGCCTCCCGGCGGACTGGAGCGCGCCGGAGAACGTGCCCCAGACGCGGGAACGCGTCCTCTCGTTCCTGCGCGAGCAGCGCGGGGCGGCACGAGACTGATCGCGTCGCGAACGCCACGAATGGAGGTACACGCCCATGCCCACTCGCCAGCGCCCGCCCCGCCTGCAATCCGGCATGACCCTCGGCATCGTCGCCCCTTCCTCCCCCGTCTTCGAGCGATCCGACGTCCATCGCGGCGTCGCCGCCCTGGAGAAGTTGGGCTTCCACATCGTCTTCGGCCCGCACGCCCACGACCGCCGCGAGTATCTCGCCGGGCACGACCGCGACCGCGCCGACGATCTGCTGGCGATGTTCTTCCGCGACGACGTGGACGCCGTGATGTGCCTGCGCGGCGGCACGGGCGCGACCCGCACCGCGTACGCGATGGACCGCGACCACCTCGCCCGGCTGCGGGACCGCCCGCCGAAGCCGTTCATCGGCTATTCGGACATCTCCGTCTTCCACGCGCTCTTCGGCAAGGAACTCGGCTGGGTGACGTTCTACGGCCCGGTGCTGACCAGTTTCGCCCACGCGACCGACTACACCCTCGCCTCCTTCCGGCAGGCGCTGATGGAGGCGGAGCCGTTCGACATCCTGCCCAACCCCGACGATCCGTACGTGGAGACGATCGTCCCCGGCGTCGTGGAGGGCGAGCTGGTCGGCGGGACGCTGCCGGTGCTGAACTGGACGGTCGGCACGCCGTGGGAACTCGACCTGCGCGACAAAATCCTCTTCATCGAGACGAACCGGCGCGGGCCGGGGGATGTGGACCGCTTCCTGTCGCATTTGCTCGCGGCGGGCCGGTTGCAGCAGTGCGCGGGGCTGGTGATCGGGGAGTTGTTCGAGAGCGGGCCGCAGACGCCGGGCAGCCTCAGCCTCGCCGAAATCTTCGACGACCTGATCGTGCCGCTCGGCATACCGACGCTCTACAATCTGCCGATCGGGCACGGCAAGCACCACGCGACGCTGCCGATCGGCGTGCAGGCGCGGCTGGACGCGACGGAAAAGACGCTTCGCATCCTCGAACCTGGCGTGCAATAATCCGTCCGCGCCACACCCCTAAAAAAACATCCCCCTCCCAATGCGGGAGGGGGATGCGCGCATCGGCGCGTGTGCGCTATGGGTTGAGCGGGGTGATAAACCCCCCGTGAACCGGCGACGCGAGGCCGACGCCGGGATAGACATAACCGGGATTCGCATAGACGCCGGGATACCCGGCGTAATAGGGGGCCGCGTAGAACGGCGCGGCGAAGTAGCCATCGCCCACGGCGGCGACCGTGCAGCCGGTGTTGTCGCAGAAGGGAGCACGGAGCGGATAGCCGCCATACAGCCGGGCGTAGTAGCAGGTATAGTCCCCATTGTTGCAGCCGAGTTTCTGGAAAGCCACGGGGTCAATCGCAGCGGAGACCGACGCGGTGCTGCTCAGGCCGACGAGGAGCGCGGCGCCGATTGCGCCAACCGCGCAGAGGCGGCGAAGACGACGGAACATGCCAATCCCCTTTCATAAAGCGCCGCTCCCGACAGAGACGGGTGCGGGCCGTGCAAATCTACTCAATAAACGCATCGGCATGCCCTTGGTTCTCTCCCGCGCCCGTCGCACGGTTTCGACGGCGATGCCGGGGTGTCAGTCGGCGCGGAGGGACCAGACAACCAGCCCCTCATGGCGGGCGACCGATGCCGCCGCCGGGACGGCGTTGGCTTCGACCCACGGGCGAACGACCGCCATCGCCTCGGCCGCCTGCTCGCGCGACGCAAATCCCGTGAACGTGATGGCGTCGTCTTCCCCGGCCTGGAAGGCGACGTAGCGCACGAATCCGGGCTGGCGCTGGAGCAGGGGCACGAACTCCCCCTCCACGCGCGGGCGTATCGCCTCGCGCATCCCCGGCTTGAACTGCCAGAGCGCGATGCGCCCGAAGGCGGGCGTCGCGCTGGATGTCTCCGTCAGGTGGACGACCTCGGCAATGTGGTTCTCCACGGAGATCAATTCCGGCCCCATCACCTCGGCCACCCAGGCGGAGAGCCGCCGCGCCGCCGCCCCCGCCTGCGCGTGGGTGTCCCAGCCGGTGATCGAGGCGAGTGTGTCCGCGCCGGTCCGCACCACGGTGTAGCGGCGGAAGCCCGGCTCCAGTTCCAGCATCGGGATGACCTCCTCGCGCGCGCGATCGAGCACGGCGTCGAGATCGCCGGGCCTGGCGGTATAGAAGCCGATGCGGGCATGGCGTGGTTCGTGCATGGCTGCTTCCTCCCGATGGATGATTGCCCTCCGGCCGGTTTCGCCATCCGGTGGCGGGTTTCCGGGTCGCCGCTCGAAGCACATCGTCGTGGATTCCGAGGCGTCCATCCTAGCACAGCGTCGCGGTCGGGCGGGAGAGCGTGCCGGCAGCGGCATACTCTATTGCAGCGTCGTGTGCGGGAATCGGTCGGTGTCCGACAGATGCCGCGCCGGGGGTGGGGCAGATCGCGCGCTCGTCCGCTCCGATGGCGTGCGGGCGATCACGCCACCGATGATCGCCGCCGCCTCCATCCCCGTCATCGCCTCGCGCCACGCCAGGTGCCCGGCGAGCACCCGCAACGCCGCCCGATTCGCCGCTTGCTCGAAGAGCGCGAATGCCTCCCGGCGCGCCCGGCGATAGAGCGCATTCCAGCGTTCCCGCTGCGCCGCCTCCAGCGCGGGGATGATCCGCCACGCCTCGGCGACATCCGCATGTGCATCGTCCGCCTTGGGGAGCGGCGCATAATCCCAGTATGCGTCGCGCGGCGCCTCGGCGGGCGCGTCCTCCGCTCGATCACACGCGGCGACGGCCTCCCGCCCGGCGAGGCAGAGGACGATCCGGCCCCAGAAATAGGTGTCCGCCGGGCCGACGACGGGCCAGAGCGCGACCGCGCCACCCCCGCCATCCGCCCCGACGCCGATTTCCTCGAGCGGGACGCGATAGCGAAAGGCGGCGACCGCCTGCCCGGCGGCATAGCGGGCGAATCGCTCCCGCCGCACCGCCGGGGTGGGCGACGCGGCGACCGGCGACGCGGCGATGGGGAGCGACTCGTACTCGACGGCGACCATCTCTTCCATGACCCAGGACCCCTTCCAACCGGACGCTCGGCGCCGCGCTTCGGACCGCGAGGGAGCATACGCGGCGAGTGATCGTACGGAATGCCCAAACGGTGATGAGGCGAGCGGGGCAGCCGTCGTCGCGCAGTATCGCACGGCGGCGCGCGCATGCCGATTGTACGGACGCCATAAGTCCTCCTCGATTCCTCGGCGGTAGAGATCGAGGCGATGACCGTCGCTGTCGCAACTTGACATAGTACGAGGTTATGTGTACGTTCGTTGTGTCCGTATCGTTCGAGCATACGGGCGGCGATTGCTCGCGCGAATGGAGGAGGGGCCGACTCGCATGGGCTTTGAAGAACGCGTGACGCGGCGGGCGCTCTTGCGCCTCGGCGGCCGGGTGGTGATCGGGACGACCGTCTCCGCGTTGTTCCTCACACCGGCCACCGCACGCGCCGCGCCCTTCGCGCGCACCTTCACTTGGGAGCAGCGCGACGTGTCGCTCGCCGACGCCCCGATCATCTCGCCGCCGCTCGCGTGCGACTTCCCGTTCAACGCGCTCGAATCGCAGTGGGATGCCGACACCCCGGCGGGATCCTCGCTCGATTTCTCCATCCGCACCGGGGCCGATGGCGGGGATTGGACGGAGTGGATGCCGCTCCATGTTGACGACCACGCGCGCGATGACGCCGACGACGGGACGTTCGGCGATCTGGTCATCGTCGCGCCCGCGACGCGGATGCAGTACCGGATCGAGGCGGGCGCGAGCACGGACGGCGGCGGGCCGACCCTCCGCGCGCTCATCTTCACGGCGGTTGATACGATGAGCGACGATCTGTCGCCGGTGACGGCGCGCGAAGTCGCGCCGACGCCGAAGATCATCCCGCGCGCGGGCTGGGGGGCGGACGAGCGGCTGCGCTTCGACAAGAAGCAGCAAGAGGTCTGGCCGCCGGAGTACCGCCCGATCGAGAAGGTCGTCATCCATCACACCGTGACGGCCAATCCCGACCCGAATCCGACGGCGACGATCCGGGCGATCTACCAGTATCACGCCGTCACGCGCGGATGGGGGGACATCGGGTACAATTTCCTCATTGACCCGGACGGCCGCATTTACGAGGGGCGCCATGGCGGGGCTGGCGTGGTCGGCGGGCACACCTACGGCTACAATTACGGCAGCATGGGCATCGCCATGCTGGGGACGTATAGCGCGCGGAGCATCACGGACGCGGCGCGCACCGCCCTGGAAGCGCTGATTCACGACAGGGCGGGCCACCTCGACCCACTGGGGAAGGGATTCTTCGTCAATCGCGAGAACGTCTGGAACATCAGCGGACATCGCTCCCTGACCCAGACCGACTGCCCCGGCGACCGGTTCTATCTCTCCTTCGCCAACCTCCGCCGCGCGTTGAAGGGGGTGCCGCAGTGGACGGGCGACCCCGACGCGGACCCGCTCGCCGCGAATCCGCCGGACGCCGCCGGACCACCACCGGCATCCGCGCAACCCGCGAAATCCGTGGCCCCGCCACCCGTCGCGAAACCGATACTGGTACGCGCTACGCTGGCGGATGTCTCGTGGTCCGCCACGACCGTATACGCCCGCGATCCGCTCACGGTGCGGCTGACGATCAAGAACACGGGCACTGCGGCGCTCCCGGCGGGCACGCCCGCGCCGACGTACATCTACACCGAGGGGGAGACGTACGCAAAGAAGGGCTTCCCGGTGCCGCGCGGCGCGTTGCGCATCGCCATCGGCCCACCCACCCGGCCCAACGACCCGCCCTATCGGTGGGGGCTGGAGCGCGACCTGCCGCCCGGCGAGACGGCGACGCTCGCCGTCGCGATGCGCGCGCGCGCGCCGGGGCGGGTGCAACTGGCGGTGACCCTCCGGCGCGAGGGATACATCGTCCTCGATCAGACCGACCCGCAGGCGATCATCGTGCTCGCCAACCCGACCGACCCCGTACCCGCCGCGCAGGCGAAGGACGGCATCTACGTTGCCGAGACGAGGCACACCATTGCGGGGGCGATCCGCGCGCAGTGGGAGATGAACGGCGGCGCCGCGCTCTTCGGCCTCCCGATCACCGAGTCGTTCGCGGAGAAGAACGGCGACGACGGGAAGATGTACATCGTGCAGTATTTCGAGCGGGCGCGCTTCGAGGTGCATCCGGGGAAGGATGGCGCGCCGGATCGCGTCGAACTCGGCCGCCTCGGCAGCATCGCCGCGCGCGGGCGGGGGAAGGAAGCGCCGTTCGCGCGCGTCGCGGCGGTCGCGGAGACGGCGGAGCGGCGCTTCTTCCCAGAGGTGGGGCATCTGCTGAGCGGCACATTCAAGGCCTTCTGGGAGACACACGGCGGCCTCGCGGTCTTCGGGTTCCCGATCAGCGAGCCATTCGCGGAGAGGAGCGCGACCGACGGGAAGACGTACACCGTGCAGTATTTCGAGCGCCACCGCTTCGAGCGCCACCCGGAGAAGCAAGGGCAGGACGGGGAGGTCGCACTCGGTCTCCTCGGCAGCGAAATCCTCCGCGCGCGCGGCTGGCTGCAATAAAGCCGCCGCCATCCTTGACCACCGCCTGCCCGTACGGGTCGTAGCCGTAGCGCGCCGCCAGGTTCCCGAACGGGTCCACCATGCCGACGACACTCCCCAGCCCGTCGAACAGGTAGTAGTAGCTGCCCGCCGCCGTCCGCTGGCTGACCAGGTGGCCCGAGGTCGTCCGGGTGTAGTAGACCGTCTGCCC
>JAICIL010000168.1 GCA_025924435.1 Chloroflexia bacterium
GATCTCGCCCAGATGGTCGCGCCAGTTTTCGAGCGGGCCGAACTGCTGCAACAGCGCGGTCGCGCTCTTCTCGCCGATCCCCTTGACGCCGGGGATGTTGTCGCTCTTGTCGCCGACGAGCGCCTTGTAGTCCGCGACGAGCGGCGGCGGGAAGCCGTACCGCTCGACCGTCTTCGCCATGTCGTAGATGCGGAAATCGGAGAAGCGGTTCTGCACGCCGGGCAGCACGACGCTCACGCCGTCGTCCGAGACGAGTTGCAGCGTGTCGGTATCGCCCGTGACGATGTACGTCTCGATTCCCTCGCGCGCCGCCACCCGGCCCAGCGTGCCGATCACGTCGTCCGCCTCGTAGCCGGGGATGGCGAAGATCGGGATGCTTAAGGCCTCGACGACCTCGCGGACGCGATCCTCCTGCTGGCGCAGTTCGTTCGGCATCGGCGGGCGGTGCGCCTTGTAGGTGGCGAGCAGGTTGTCCCGAAAGGAGCCGCCCTTGTCGAAGGCGACGGCGATGTAGGCCGGGGAGAAGGCGCGCAGCGCGTCGAGCATCATCGCGGTGAAGCCGAAGGTGGCGTTGACGAGTTCGCCGGCGGAGGTCGCCATCGTCTGCGGCAGCGCGTGGAAGGCGCGATAGAGGAGCGCGTGGCCGTCAATGAGCACGATCCGCTCGCGTTTTGTTTCCGTTGTGCCCATCGCACTCTCCCCTTCATCAGCGAAAGGGCGCACCGCTGTGCGCCCCGACCGACCTGTTGCGCTCGCCCCCGCGCTCGCGCGATCAATTTCCTTCTTTATTCTCGTCCGAGAAATCGAGGCTGTTGATGAAATTGCGGAAGGAGGTCAATTTCTCGTCGTCCACGGAGGGCTTCGGTTTCGCGTCCGTGTCGGCCTCCTCCTCGTCCTCGCCGAAGAGGACGCCCGCCTTCTCCAGCACCGTCTCATCCACGAAGATCGGCACCTTCGTCCGCACGGCGAGGGCGATGGCGTCGGACGGGCGGGAATCAATCTCGACCTGCCGCCCGGCCGCCTCGATGACGATGGTGGCGTAGAAGACATCGTCCCGCAAACCCGTGACGAGGATGCGCCGGACGCGCCCGCCGAGGTCGCCGATCATTTTCTTCATGATGTCGTAGGGGAGTGGCCGGGCCGCCTCGACCCCCTGCAACTCCATCGCGATCGCCTCCGCCTCGAAGTGCCCGATCCAGATCGGGAGATAGCGCTCGCCCTCCAACTCCTTGAGGATGACGACGCGCTGGTTCGTGACGAGGCTGACGCGGATAGACTCGACGACTGATTCGATCATGTGATGCACGCCTTTCGCGGCATGTTCGGTGTGCAAAATCCCGATCCGGCGCGATGCCGATACATGCGGAAACCCGTCCTCCATGCAGCGAAACCACGCCACGTCTCTCCTTGGATTGTACCGCCATCACACCGATGGGGCAACGTCAGCGCGCGCCCGCCAGCGCCGGATGGGCGGCGGTCTCGACGCGCGCAAGGAGTTCGTCCGCCAGCGCGCGGTACGCCTGCGCGCCGCGCCCGGAGGCGTCGTATTCGGTGATCGCCTGCCCGTACGAGGGGGCTTCGGCGAGGCGGACGGTGCGCGGCACGACGCTCCCGAAAATGCGGGTCGGGAAGAAGCGGCGCACCTCCGCGACGACCTGCGGCGCGAGCCGGGTACGCGCGTCGTACATCGTCATGATGACGCCCGTCACATCGAGTGTCGGGTTGACGGTGCGCTTAACGCGGTCCACCGTCTGCACGAGTTGCAATAAACCTTCGAGGGCGAGGAATTCGCACTGGATCGGGATGAGGACGCCGTGCGCGGCGGTCAGCGCGTTGACGGTGAGCAGGCCGAGCGAGGGCGGGCAGTCCACGAAGATGAAGTCGTACGCTTCCGCGACCGTCCCGAGGGCGGCGCGCAGGTAAGTTTCGCGACGCGGCAAATCCACCAGTTCGATCTCCGCCGCCGCGAGGACGCTCGTGCTCGGCAGCAGATCGAGGTGTGGCACATGCGTGGGCCGGATCACCTCGGCGGCGGGCGCTTCGTTGAGCAGCACATCGTAGAGCGTCGCCGTCATCGCCGCCTTGTCCATACCGAGGCTGCTGGAGGCGTTCCCCTGCGGGTCGGTGTCCACGAGGAGGACGCGCCGCCCCGTCGCCGCGACGCACGCCGCGAGGTTGACGGCGGTCGTCGTCTTGCCGACGCCGCCCTTCTGATTGGCCACCGCGAAAATTCGCGCGTTCCCGCCCATACGCACCGCTTCCGAACACCCGTACGAACACCGGCGCGAGTGTAGCGCGATGGCCGGGCGAACGCAACGGGGAACCTCACCCCCGGCCCCTCTCACCTGCCCGGAGGTCACCCGCGCGGAGAGGGATGCCTCGCGTGCTGTGTCGTGGCCTTTCCTCTCCATCGCGTGGAGAGGGGGCCGGGGGTGAGGTATACTCGCGCGCACGGACGCTCGCGCATCACGGGGAGAAACGCATATGAACGGGGTCGTCGTTGCGCCGCAGCCACGGGCGGCGGAGGTGGGTGCGGAAATCCTGCGGAGCGGGGGGAACGCCTTCGACGCGGCGGTGGCCGCCGCGTTCGTCCAGGCGGCGACCGATCCGTTCATGTGCGGCATCGGCGGGATCGGCGTCGCCCAGATTTTCGATGCGGCATCGGACGAGCATGTCATCCTCGATTTCGTCGGGCGCGTCGGCTCCCGCGCGCGGGCCGATCAGTGGGCGAAACTGGCGCGCCGCACCGCCGAGGGCAAGACGTATGTCGAGGGGTGGCGCAACTACCTCGGATACCAGTCCATCCTCGTCCCCGGAACCGTCGCCGGACTGGCGGCGATCCATGCGCGCGGGCGGATGCCGTGGCGCGACCTCGTCCGGCCCGCGATCCGCATCCTGCGCGAGGGCTTCCCGCTCTACGAGTACATCACCGAGTATTTCTTCGAGACACATCAATATCCCGTCGGCGAGAACTACCCAACCTTCGCCGAATTCGTCCACACGACGGACGCGATGGCCACTCTCTGGCTGCGCGATGACGGCACGGTGCGCCGCGTCGGTGACCGGCTGACGAACCCGGACTACGCCGACGCGCTGGCATGCATCGCCGACGAGGGGCCGGGCGCCTTCTATCGCGGCGAGATTGCCGCGCGGATCATGGCGGATTTCGCCGCGCACGACGCGCTGATCACCGCCGACGACCTCGCGGCCTGCACGGCGGTCGTCCGCGCGCCCATCCGGAGCGACTATCGCGGCGCGACCGTCGCGACCAGCCCGCTCGGCGGCGCGACGGTGCTGCAAATCCTGAACATCCTCGAAGGCTTCCCCGTCGCGGCGTTGGGCCACAACAGCGCGGAATATCTCCATCTGCTCGCCTCCGCGATGCGCCTCGCCTTCGCCGAGCGGGACCGGCTATCGGGCGAAGATGGCGATGTGCTGGATGAACTGATCGGCACGCGGCACGCGGCGGAATTGCGCGCCCGCATCGCCGCGACGGACATTCCCTCCGAAGAGGCAGTAGGCGTGCCCGGCACGACACATCTCTCGGTGGCGGATCGGGAGGGGAACGCCGTCGCCCTCACGCACACGCTCTCGATGGGTTCCGGCGTCGTCACGCCCGGCCTCGGCTTCCAGTACAACAACGGCATGTGCACCTTCGACCCGCTGCCCGGCAAGCCGCGCTCCATCGCGCCGGGCAAGCCGCGCATCACGCCGATGGCGCCGACGTTCGTCCTGCGCGGCGGTCGGCCGGAGATCATCCTCGGCAGCCCCGGCTCGAACGCCATCGTCAACGCGATCGCGCAGGTGATCGTCAACCGCCTCGATTTCGGCATGACGCCGCTCGAAGCGGTCTCCGCGCCGCGTATCCACTGCGAGGGCGGCCCGGTGCTGACCGAAACGCGGCTACCCGTCGCGACCGCCCAAGCCCTCGCAGCGCGCGGCCACCGCCTCACGCCCCGGCCGTTCGCCTACGACTCGTTGCAGGGGCGGATTCAACTGATCGTCGCGGAGAACGGCGACTGGGTCGGCGCGTCCGATCCGCGCCGGGATGGCGGCACGGCGATCTATGCGTGATTGGAGGGAGCAATGGCGACGACCTGCACCCACCTCGACCAAATCCGCGATGTCACGCCGAGCGCGAACGGCTGCGAGGAATGCCTGAAGACGGGCGATACGTGGGTCCATCTGCGCATCTGCCGCATCTGCGGGCACGTCGGATGTTGCGATTCATCTCCCAATCGTCACGCGACGAAGCATTTCCACGCCACCGGCCACCCGATCATGCAGTCATTCCAGCCCGGCGAGGACTGGCTCTGGTGCTACGTGGACGAGGTGATGATGCAACCGCGATAGCGGGGAAGATTCCCGTGCCAATCGCTACGGTCCGTAGCGCCAGCGGTAGTAGTGCTGGCCGATGTTGCCCATCTCGACCTTGAAGGCGTCGCTATTGGCGGCGTTGTAGGTGAGCACGCGGCGCTCGAAGACCTGCACGACGATCTGCCGCTGCGCCCCCGCCACCTTGACGGTCGCCACGAACGGCTCGCTCTTCGCGTAGCCGATCACGCCCAGACCCGTCTTCGTGCGATACGCGGCGAAGGCGGCGGGCACGTTGTGGCGTGTCGCGCCGTCGTACACGGTCAGAGTGGTATCGGCGGTCGCGGTTTTTCGCACATCGTCGCCGCTCGTCGGGGCGGCTTCCGAGACGTGCCCCGCCGGGGAGACGCTCGCGGTCACGGTCGTACCGACCTGCGACGGCGTTGCGGCGAGCAATTTCGCCGCGCGGCCACCGAGCGCCGCGTACGTGGGACCGGGGGAATCGGGGTCGCCCGCGATGGGGATGGCGGCGGGATCGTGGGGCTGGAAGTCGCCGTCCCCGGTCTGGATCCGGCCGGTGATCAGTTCGGTGGCGAGCAGACCATTGGTGACCGTGCCCTCCTTCGCGTTCGCCAACTCCATCCGCCCCTTGTCGAAATACTGGACGAGGCGATACCCACCGGACGCCTCGCCGTACGCTTCCATCTTCGGCGCGACGAGCGACGGCCCCCAGAGGTTGCGCGTCGTCGCCTCGCCCGCGCTCCATTGCTTCTGGAAGGTGCGGGCGGCGTAGTCAACCGATTCCGGCAATGGCGTGGGCGACGTGGGCGGCGCGGGGCGGCTGACCGATTTGCCCGTGCCGTACCCCGGCCAGTCGGCGCGCGGGTACGCCCAGCCGAGGAAACGGGAGATGTGATCGTCCCACCACTGGACGCCGTATTGTTTCACCGTGCCGCCGGTCGCGACGCCGACGAAACGATCGTTGCCGAGGAAGATGCCGACATGTCCGTCGCCGAAGTTGCCGCTGTTCCGGTCGAAGAAGACGATCGCGCCGGGCGGCGCGCGTTGCAGGCCGGCGAGCGTATGGCGCGCCGGGTCGCCGGATGTGCCGAGCGCGCGGTACATATCGTACGCGGTCGGGTACTGCGCCGTGACGCCGAAGGCGTTCTCGACGAACTGGTCGCAGAGCGTCACACCATCCTCGATCCAGAGACGGGGCGCGCCCATCTGCTGCGTCGCCCACGACACCGCCTGTTGCAGGCGCGGATCGGCGTCCGGGTTGGACGCCTCCGCCGCGCCAACCGGTTGGTTCGCGAGCGCGAGCAGGATTGTGAAGAAGAGCAATCGCTGTGTGGACGACACCGTGCACCGACGGAAAAACCACATGCCAAAACACGACCGCGAACAGGCCAACCGTTCCCCACCCCCACGAATACGTCAGTCTCCCCGCGTCGGAAGTTGCGCGGAAGCCTTCGCATCCGTGCCGCTGTGAGGCACTCCCGACAGATGGAGACCGTTATTACATTGCAGTATATAATATGTGTCAAGGATACGATAAAATGGGCAGATTACAGATAATTACGACCAGACGACGAGGGCGATACCGAGGACGGTGAGGAGCGTGCCCATCACGGCGCGCAGGCCGGGCCGCTCGCCGAGCAGCAGCACCGAGAGGGGGAGCGCGAACAAGGGGGCCGTCGCGCCGAGCACCGCCGTCCGCCCCGCCCCGGCGATCTTCAGCGCGCCGAGGTAGGCGATGCTGGCGAGGCCGGTGCCGAAGATGCCGATGATCGCGAGGAAGAGGAACGTCCGCCCTCCGAACTGCCGGAGCGGGATGTTCGCCCGCCCGCGCGAGGCGACGAGCAGCACGCAGGCGGCGACCGGCATGCGGACGAGATTGACGGTGATCGGGTCGGAATGGGTGAGCGCCTTGCTCTGCACGACCGTCGAGAGCGACCAGCAGATCGCCGCGATCAGGCTGAAGGCGATGCCGATCAGGTTCGTGCGATCCACGGCGACTGGCGCGGGCGCGGCGATGATCCCGACCCGCGCCGCCGACCGTTTCGGAAGGGAGATGAGCAGCACGCCGACCATCACGACGACCGCGCCGCCGAGCACCTGCGCGCGGATCGGCTCGCCGTTGAGGAGCCAGGCGAAGAAGACGGTGAAGAGCGGGAAGCAGCCGGAGATCGGCATCGAGCGCGAGACACCGATCAACTTGATTGCGTGGTACTGGAGCGTGTCGCCCGTCACCATGCCGATGCAGACGCCGAGGACGATGTAGAGGAGGGTGAGCGGCGCCAGTTCGCGGAGCGCGCCGGGATCGCGGACGATCAGGAAGAGGAGGATGAAGAAGGGGATCGTCACGACGCAGCGCCAGAAGTTGACCGCCACCGCGCCGAGCCGCGCCGTCTGCATGCGCAGCAGCGTGTTCGAGGTCGCCCAGATGATCGCGGCGATCAGGCCGAGCAGTTCGCCGACGCCCACGCGTTCGTCAACCTTCCCTGTCGGCGAGCACGCCGAGTGTCACGGGTTGCACCGGCGGGCGGGCGGTCATCGGCGCGAGCGCGGCGAGCGGCTGGCCCGTCTCCGCCGCGACGATGGCGGCGATGGTGTGGGCGCACCAGCGCCCCTGGCACATCCCCATCCCGGCGCGTGTCCGCCGCTTCACGTCGTTGAGCGTCCGCGCGCCCTCGCCAATCGCCGCCGCGATCTCCGCGCCGGTAATCTCCTCGCAGCGGCAGACGGCCATCTCCGTTGTTTTCGTCATCGCGCGGCCTCCGTCATGCGCACCGACTGCCAGATGTCGGAATGAATCGGGCGGAACGCGCCGGGCGTCATCGTCACCGGAAAGACGCTGAAGGCCCGCTTCCTTTTCCCGAGCCGGTCGGCGATTGCCGCCGCCGCGACGCGCCCGTGCAGCATCGCGCTCCCCGCGTCCCCGACGCCCGCCGCGTCCCCGGCGACGGAGACGCCCGGCACGCCCGTCCGCATCCCGGCATCGTGGCGCGGCACATGGCCGCCGAGCGGGGCGCTCCATACCATCGGGCAATCCACCATCCGGGCGAGTTCGTTCGCGGGCTGCATCCCTTCCGCGATGATCAGCGTGTCCTGTTCCGCCGCCCATTCCGCCGCCGCCGTGCCGCGCTTCTCGACGCGCGCCAGCGTGTGGTCGGGGCCGGCGAGCGTGTGCAGCCCTTCGGCGGATGGCGTGCGCGTGGGCTGCATCCCGGCCTCGCGCACCGCATACTCGACGCGCTCCGCGATCGGGTCGCCGCCGACGATCAAGGCGTTTGTGCCCGGTCGGACCCGCCAGCGGTGGAGCATCGTCAGGGCGGCGGTCGCGGTCATCACGCCGGGGAGGGTGGAGCCGGGAAACGGGGTGCAACGATCCACCGCACCCGTCGCGATCAGGACGGCCTCCGCATGCAACGCGTCGCTCCGCTCGGCGTCCGTGTCGTGATTGATCGCGAGACCGAGCGTGCCGTCCTCGAACAGCCCCCATGCGAGGGTGCGCGGCAAGAGCGTCGCGCCCGCCGCCGCCGCCGATCGCCAGAGCAGCGCCCCGATCGCGAAGCCGGAGAGACCAATCCCGCCGTACGCGTGCGTCTGAAGGGAGAGCGCGCCGCCCGGCTGATCGCCGAGATCAACGAGCGTCACGCGGACACCGCGCCGCGCCGCTTCAATTGCCGCCGCCAGCCCCGCCGGGCCACCGCCGACGATTGCCAGTTCGGTCTGCATCGTCATCGCGATGTGGCGGCGTCCCACGCGCCGAGGCCCCGCTGCGTCTCCACGCGCATCCCCGCGCGCACCGGCGTCACGCAGGCGCGCATGCCGGGCACGCCGTCAATCTGCATGGCGCAATCCCCGCAGAGGCCGACCGCGCAGAAGACGCCGCGCGGCTCCCCCGTGCGGACCGTCGTGCGGCAGACGCGCCGACCGTGGGCGAGCAACGCGGCGGCCACCGGCTCCCCCGCGCGGGCATCGAGCGGCTCGCCATCCACCGTGATCTGGATAGTTTCCGCAGCGGGCAGCGGGGCGAGATATGGATGCGTGACGATGCGAAATGGTGCCTCACTCACGGCGAATTACTCCCTGCGATGGCGGAAACGACGCACGGGATTGTGGCATCGGCGAGGAGCGCGTGTCAAGCCGAGAAAGCGGGCAGCAGGCAGCGGGCAGCGGGCAGTAAGCGGTCAGAAAAGGTAGCCGGTATCCATGATAGATACGGTTTCTTGCTGCTCGCTGCCTGCTGCCTGCTGGACGCGTCTAAAACCCGGTCGGTCGAGCATTGCCGCGCGGATCGGTAGCGCAGGCTGGAAAGCCTGCGCTACCGATGACCTGCTCTCTCGACAACCGACCGGGTTTTAGACGCGTCCCCGCCAACTGGTTTGACTTGCGAAATGCTCCTTAATTCGGTATGATACCGCCGTGGAGTAGATTGAAGGCTTGCTAACTGCGCTCGTGTTCGCAGGGTCGCGCTTGTTTTGTCCGTCGAATCCTTGCCGGGTACGCACCGAACCTCTCCACAGGCGGTCGTTTGTTGTTGTCTGATGGCCGGGGGCCATCGAGGAGGTTCCGGTGAGTTTCACGGACAAGGTATTGACATGCCGCGATTGCGGCGAGCAGTTCACCTGGACTGCGGGCGAACAGGAGTTTTATCAGAGCCGCGGGTTGCTGAACCCGCCGACGCGCTGCCCGAGTTGCCGCGCCGCGCGCAAATCGGCGCAGGGCGGGGGCGGCGGGGGCGGCTATAGCACCCGCAGCAGCTACGGGAACGATGGCGGCTACGGGGGCGGCGGGGGCGGCGGCTACAGCGGTGGCGGCGGTGGGTACAGCGATCGCCCGCCGCGTCAGATGTTCGAGGCGGTCTGCGCCGATTGCGGCCAGACGACGCAGGTGCCCTTCCAGCCGCGCGGCGACCGCCCGGTCTATTGCCGCGATTGCTTCCAGAAGCGGCGGGCCAGCGGCTACTAGCCAGCAGGCGGCACGCAACGGGCAGCAAAGATATGGGCATCCTTCGCGGGTGCCCGTTTTGTTGCCAGACTGGTGGCGGTGGCGTTAAGGCACGCTCCCGCGCGCGCGTCGCCCGGGGGAACCCAACCCCCCCCGAGGCCGGCGGCGCGCA
>JAICIL010000169.1 GCA_025924435.1 Chloroflexia bacterium
CCGTGCGACTTGCATGCATTAGGCACGCCGCCAGCGTTTATCCTGAGCCAGGATCAAACTCTCAAACCATTATTCTCAGCACACGGCTCGCGCCATGCGCCATCGGCACTGCTGCCTCTCTCCCTTCCCCTCTGCTGGTAAGGTGCATTCGCCGCTCTCAGGCAGCGAAGGGGATCGTACCGCGCCGCGCGCACGCTGTCAAGAGTTTACCGAAAACTCGCTTTTTTGCCCCCGCGCCGCCGGTCTTCGTTGACAGAAAATCTCGCGCTCGGCTACACTTGCGGCGGTCGCGCGACCGTTGGCGGATGGTGCAATGGTAGCACAGAGGACTTTGGATCCTTTGATCTAGGTTCGAATCCTAGTCCGCCAGCCATGCCGGCACGCGCCAGGGAGCGCGCACCGCTCCTCAACGATGGGAATGCGCCCCGTGCCGTCCACCGCCTCCCGATCCACCGACAATCCCGCCGCGTCGCTCGCCGTCGTGATCCTCGCGGCCGGCGCGGGCACGCGGATGCGATCGAAGATTCCCAAGCCACTCCATCCACTCGGCGGGCGGCCGCTCGTCGCGTACGCGCTCCGTGCGGCGCAAACGTTGGGCGCGGCGACGACGGTGATCGTTGTCGGGCATGGTGCGGACGAGGTGCGAGACGCGCTCGGCGATTCGCACGTCTATGCGACGCAAATTCCCCAACAGGGAACCGCGCATGCCGTTGAAGTCGCGTTGTCGCATATCCCGGATACCGCCGCGACAGTCTTAATCCTCTTCAGTGATACGCCGTTGTTGCGCGACGCGACGCTCGCGGCCTTGCTTGAGACACACCATGCGCGGCAGGCAACCATCACGCTCCTCACCGCGCGCGCCGCCGATCCCGCCGCCTACGGCCGGATCGTCCGCGACAATGAGGGCCGGGTGGTCGCGATTGTCGAGGCGCGGCAGGCGACGCCGGAGCAAATGCGGGTTAACGAGATCAATAGCGGCGTCTGCTGCTTCGATGCCGTGTGGCTGCGGGCGATGCTGCCGCGCGTCGAGGAGAACGCGAGCGGCGAGCGGTATCTCACCGATCTCGTGGCGCTGGCGCTCCGCGACGCGGACAGCGGCGGCACTTGGCCCGTCGCCGCGATCGCGACGAGCGAAACCGAGGCGATGGGGATCAACGACCGCGTGCAACTGGCGGAGGCGGAAGCGGCGCTCCGGCAGCGGACGCTGCGGCGATTAATGGTCGCGGGCGTGACCATCCGCGACCCCGCAACGACGTATATAGATGACACGGTCGCCATTGCTGCCGACACCGTCATCGAGCCGGGCTGCATCCTCCGGGGCGCGACGACGATTGGCGCGGGGTGTGTTATCGGCCCCTACACGATGATGGACGGGGCCGTAGTCGGGGATCGCTGCCGTGTCGTCGCCTCCTCATTGGAGCGGGCGACGATGGAGGCGGGCACGGATTGCGGGCCGTTCAGCCACCTCCGGGCCGGTGCGGTGATCCGCGAGGGGGCGCACATCGGCAATTTCGCGGAGGTGAAGCAGTCCGTCATCGGGCCACACACCGCCGTCGGGCACTTTTCGTATCTGGGCGACGCGACCATCGGCGCGCATGTCAATATCGCGGCGGGCACGATCACGGCGAACTACGACGGCACGCCGGTGAAAAAGCGAACGGAGATCGGCGACGGCGCGTTCATCGGCTGCGGCACGATTCTCCGCGCGCCCGTCCGCATCGGAGACGATGCCGCGACGGGCGCGGGCGCGGTCGTCACCCACGATGTCCCGGACGGGATCCTCGTGACGGGCGTCCCGGCCCGCCCGATGCGCCCGGCGAACAATCGCCCCGCGCGAGCGGACGAGGAGCGATGATGGACGGGCGGCTCCAGGTCTTCTCCGCCGGCGCGAACCGGCCGCTCGCCGAAGCGATCGTCAATGATCTCGGCATCCCGCTCGGGCGCGCGCTCGTCGGCGCATTCCGCAACGGCGAGACGCGGGTGCGCATCGAGGAGAATGTCCGCGGGTCGGATGTCTTCATCGTGCAGCCGATGTGCTCGCCGGTCAATCAGCACCTGATGGACTTGCTCATCACGATTGACGCGCTGCGCCGCTCCTCCGCCGGGCGGATCACGGCGGTGATCCCGTACTACGCGTACGCGAAGCAGGAGAAGAAGACCGTCGGGCGCGAGCCGATTTCGGCGAAACTGGTCGCCAATCTGCTCGTCACGGCGGGCGTGGATCGCGTGCTGACGGTGGACCTGCATGCCCCCGCGATCGAGGGTTTCTTCGATATTCCGGTGGATCATCTGCGTGCCGCGCCGATCCTGGCGAACTACATCAAGCGCGACGGGTTCCAGGACCTCGTCGTCGTCAGCCCGGACGCGGGCGGCGTGGCGCGTGCGGACGATTTCCGCAGCCGGATCGGCGGCGGCCTGGCGATCTTTTCGAAGATGCGCCACGCGCCGGATACCGCCGCGATGCTCGATATGGTCGGGGAGGTCTCCGGCAAGACGGCGATCATCATTGACGACATGATCTCGACGGGCGGCACGCTGATCGAGGCGGCGGAGCAGCTGCGGGAGCGCGGCGCGGCGGCGGTCTTCGCGGCGGCGGTGCACGGCGTCTTCGCCGATGGCGCGCTCACCCAGATCGCCGAATCGCACATCGAACGCCTCTGGGTGACGGACACGCTGCTGATAGACAAGGATGTCGCGACCGGCGCGCGCATCGCTGTCCTCTCCGTCGCGCCGCTGCTCGCGCAGGCGATCCAGCGCATCCACAAGGATCTCTCGGTCAGCAGTCTCTTCGACTAACGGCAGGTGTATCGGCATGAGTAGCGGGGACTGGATACGGTTGGCGGTGGCGCTCGTGGCAATCGGCGTCATCGCCTTCGCGACCGCCGTGCTGATCGGGTTCGCCGCGTCGTCGCACACGCGCATCACCGAGCTGGCGACGCACGGCAGCGGCCGCGCGCGCACGGTGGAAGACCTGCTCGACCGCTCGCACAACCTCCAGGCGACGATGATCTTTCTCGACACGGCGGCGGTCGCGCTGGCGAGCGCGCTGGTGACGAGCGTCGCGGTCGATCTGTTGCCCCGCTGGGGCGTCGCGCTGGCGATCTTTGTCGCCGTCGTCGTGATGCTCGTCCTCGGGCGCGCGGTGCCGCGCTCGGTCGCGCTGCGGTTGCCGGACGAAGTGGCGCTCGCCTGCGCGCGCATCGCCCGATTCGCGGTCATCCTCTTGTCGCCGATCACGGGGGCGATCAACGGCATCGCCACGCTCATCATCGGCCTCCTCCGCGTGCCCACACCGTCGCAGAGCACGGCGATGGCGACGGAGGAAGAGTTGATCCAACTGGTGCGCGAGGAAGCGGGCGACAACCGGATCGAGGAGGAGGAACTGGCCTTCGTCAACAGCATCTTCCGCTTCACGGACACGACCGTGCGCGATGTGATGGCGCCGCGCGTGGACATGATCGGCGTGCCCCGCCAGGCGACCGTGCGGGACGCGGTGGACGCCGCGCTGGAGGCCGGCCACTCCCGTTTGCCGGTCTTCGATGGCAGCCTGGATCGCATCGTCGGCGTCGTCTACGCGAAGGATTTGCTGCGATTCGTCGGGCGGGGGAACGCCGATGCGTCCATCGTCGCGGTGATGCGCCCGCCGCTCTTCGTCCCCGAAGGGAAGGGCGTGCCGGAACTGCTGCGGGAGTTGCAGGCGCGCCGTGTCCACATGGCAATCGTCATTGACGAGTATGGCGGCACCGCCGGGTTGGTGACGATCGAGGACATCCTCGAAGAAATTGTCGGCGAGATTCAGGACGAGTACGACACCGAACCGCCGCTCGTCGAGGCGCTGCCGGACGGCGCGTATATCGTCAACGCGCGCATGGAGGTCGGCGACTTCGAGCAATTGATGGATGTCCACTGGGCGGACGACGAGCAGGAGCGCGAGCCGCTGGCCGGGCTGATCTTCGACCGTTTCGGGCGCATCCCGGATGTCGGGGATAAGCTCTGGATCGAGGGGATCACGTTCACCGTGCTCGATATCGAGAATCAGCGCCTCGCCACATTGCGCGTCGAGCGCAAGCCGGAGGAGACGCCCGCCCCGCCCGCGCTCGACGCCGTGACGACCGAACTGCCGACACAGTCGTAGCGTCGTGATGCGCGCGCGCGTCGGCTCGTGGACGGTCCATCGCTACGATACAGTAGACTCAACACAGCGCGTGGCGGCGGCCCTCATCGCCGCCGGGGCCGCGAACCACACCGCCGTTGTCGCGGAGCGCCAGACCGCCGGATATGGGCGCAAGGGGGACGCCTGGCGCGACGCGCCGGGCACATCCCTGCTGATGACATTGATCGTGAGACCGGCGGAACCGTGCCATGTACCGCACCTCGCGATGATCGCCGCGCTGGCCGTTGTGGACGCGGTCGCGGCGGTCGGGGGCGCGCCCGCCGCGATCAAGTGGCCGAACGATGTGCTGCTCAATGGCCGAAAAATCGCCGGCATCCTCGGCGACGCGACGTGGCGCGGCGCCCGCCTCGATGCGGTTCGCCTCGGTATCGGGATCAACGTCGGCGGTGATCGCGCGTCGTTCTCGCGCCGCTCACTCCCCGACGCGACGAGTGTCGCTGCCGAAACCGGGCGCGATGTGGAGCGCGATGCCCTCCTTGCATCGTTGTTGAATCACTTCGCGGCCCGTCAGGACCGCCTCGAACGCGGCGGAGTTGAAGAGACCGTTGACGCATGGCGGCGCGCGCTCGCGACGATCGGTCGCGAAGTCGTGGTGACGCTCCGCGATGGCAGGGTCGTGTGCGGGGTCGCGGAAGATGTCGCGGACGGTGGCGAGGTGATCGTCGT
Source organism: Chloroflexia bacterium (assembly GCA_025924435.1). The sequence continues at coordinate 4,841 of JAICIL010000169.1, forward strand.
GTCGGACAGCGGGGCGCACGCCCAATTGGCGGCCACGGCGGTGCGCTCGCTCCGCCATGTCGTCCGCGAGGCCGATGGTTCGCCTTGACCGTGGCGCGAACCCGTCGCTATACTCCGCTGACTCGGACGCGCACGCTTCGTCGCGTCATTCGTCGCAATCCCAAAGGACACTCAACCATGCAGCAATCACCGGGAAGCGTCCTGCTCAGTGCGTGCCGGACGCCGTTCGGGAAACTCGGCGGCGCGCTCGCCGGCCTCGCCGCCGTGGACCTCGGCGCAATCGTCATCCGCGAGGCGATCAACCGCGCGAATATCTCCGGGGCGGATGTGCAGCACGTCATCATGGGAATGGTTGTGCAGGCGGGCGCGGGGCAAATCCCCTCCCGGCAGGCGACCTTCAAGGCGGGCCTCGGCCGCGAGGTGACGAGCGACACGATTAACCGCGTCTGCGCGAGCGGCATGCGCGCGATCACCGTCGCGGACGCTTTGATCCGCGCGGGCGAGTACGACGTGATCGTGGCGGGCGGCATGGAGAGCATGTCGAACGCCCCGTATCTCCTGCCGAACGCGCGCTTCGGCTACCGGATGGGGGACGGCGCGCTGCTCGACGCCATGCAGCACGACGGCCTGCGCTGCGGCGTCGGCGATGTCGTGATGGGGCAGTACGGCGACGATGTCGCCGCCGAGGAGCATGTCTCGCGCAAGGAGCAGGACGCCTTCGCGCTCCGGTCGCACCGGCGGGCGGTCGCCGCGACCGAGAAGGGCATCTTCGCGGAGGAGATCATTCCGGTCGAAATCACCGACCGCAAGGGGATGGTCGTCCGCGTCTCGCGCGATGAAGCGCCCCGCCCGGACACATCGGCGATGGCGCTCGCCAAACTGCCACCGGCCTTTCACCCGTCCGGCACCGTGACCGCCGGGAATGCGCCGGGCGTCAACGATGGCGCGGCGGCGGTCGTTGTTACGTCGGCGGCGTGGGCAGCGGCGCGAGGGCTGACGCCGCTCGCCCGCATCGTGACGAGCGCGACGGCCGCGTGGGATGTGCCGTACCTCGCCTACAGCCCGGCGATGGCCGCGCGCAAGGCGCTGGAACGCGCCGATCTCTCGATAGACGACATTGACGCGGTGGAGATCAACGAGGCATTCGCCAGCGTCCCGATCATCAGCGGGCGACGGCTGGGCGTGGACTCCGAGCGACTCAATATCAATGGCGGCGCGATTGCACTCGGCCATCCGATCGGGGCGTCCGGCGCGCGATTGGTCGGCACCCTCGCGTTGCAGTTGCGGCGTTCGGGCGGCGGCCTGGGGTTGGCGGCGATCTGCTCCGGCGGGGCGCAGGGCGACGCGATCATCCTCGAGGTGCGGCGATGAGCGAGCGGGCGATGCACGGGGCGATCTATCCGTACCGGGATCTTTGGCCGACGATTGCCGAGAGCGCGTACATCGCGCCGGGCGCCGTCATCATCGGCGATGTGACGATCGGGGAGGAGTGCGTCATCCTCTCCGGCGCCGTGCTGCGCGGCGATAACACGTCAGTGATTGTCGAGCGGGGCGCCAATGTGCAGGAGAACGCGACGGTGCATGTCGACCCCGGCGCGCCCGCCCGCATCGGCGAATACTGCGTGATCGGGCACAACGCGATTGTCCACGGCAGCACGATCGGGCCGTCGTCCCTCGTCGGCATGCACGCGACGGTGCTCAACCACAGCGAGATTGGGGCGGGCAGTATCGTCGGCGCGGGGGCGCTGATCCCCGAAGGCACCGTCGTGCCGCCGCAAACGATGATGCTCGGCGTCCCGGCGAAACCACGGCGCGATGTGAGTGACGAGGAGGCCGCCGGTATCCGCCGCAGCGCGGAAGGCTATATCCGCCTCTCGCGCGAGTACCTCGCCGCTGGCATGGGCCGCGCGCGCGACGTGCTCCACGCGGCGGGCCGGGACCGCTAACCGGCCCGGTGCGTCGGTAAGGGGGCGCTCGATGGAACCGAAGAATGCCCGGATGCAGGCCGAATACTTCGCCGCCTTCCAGGATCCCTCGGTCATCGCGTCGTACCGCTATCGCCCGCCATTCCCGCCGGAAGCCTTCACCGTCCTGTCCGGCCTCATCACCGAGACGCCGCGCCGCGTCCTCGATCTCGGCTGCGGCACGGGGTTCGTCGCGCGCGAATTGCTGCCGTATGTGGACGCGGTGGACGCGGTGGATATTTCCAAAGGGATGATTGCAGCGGGCAGGCAATTACCGGGCGGCAACGACTCCCGCCTGCGCTGGATCCTCGGGCGCGCGGAGGATGCGCCCCTCGACCCACCGTACGCGCTCGTCACCGCGGGTGATAGCCTGCACTGGATGGATTGGCCCGCCCTGCTGCCTCGCCTCAGCGCGATGCTGACCGCGAACGGCTACCTCGCGATCTTCGAGAACGGGCAGGAGCCGCCGCCGTGGCAGGCGGACTTGCTGCCGATCATCCGTCGCTACTCGACGCACCGCGACTATACCCCATTCAATCTCATTGACGAACTGGTGCACTTGGGTCTCTTCACCGTCCAGGGCAGCCGCGCGACTGCGCCGGTTGCCTTCACGCAATCCGTCGAAGCGTACATCGCCTCGTTCCACGGGCGCAGCAGTTTCTCTCGCGACCGTATGACGCCCGCTGATGCCAAGGCGTTCGACGCCGCCGTGCGCGAACTCGTGACGGCGTATGACCCCAAGTCCGTCACGCTCTCCCTCGTCACGGAAATCACATGGGGCAAGCCGCGGTAGCGAGTTGTGCCGGATAGAGATCGCATGATGCGAAGTGAGGGCAGCGTCAGACGTATCACGACCTGGCTACTGGGAAAAGGTATCAGTTGGCGCGGACGGTGCGCCGATCGCCGCGAAGTCGTCCGATACGGAAGCGGCGGTAGTGTCGGGGATGGGCATATTGTAGAGCGCGTACATCTCGCGCACGAATCGCTCCGGATCGCGGTACTCGATCCCGTACGCCGTCGCGGGGGCGAACGGCGAGTCGGGCAGGATCATGCCAATCCACCCCTCGTCAACGCCGCGCAGGTGCAGTTCGTCCATCCGCTTGACGAACCGGGAGAAGGAAGTGGGCGGCGTCAGCAGTTGATAGAATTGCTGATCGCGCTCATCCCGCGACCAGAGTGCGTGGATCAACTGGCGATGCCGCGTCTGCGCCTCCGACCGCTCCTCGAGGCCGCCCGCCGCGATGAATCCCTTAATCATGCCGCCGAAGCGCCCGACCGATATCAGATCATCGTGATCGTTCGGGCATCTGCCCGATTCGATCCGCCCGGCGGGATAGACGCGGCGGCATGTCTCGCACCAATAGAAAGAAGCCATCGCAACCTTACCAACTGTCCGATAACCGCGACATGCACCGGCCATCGCCGACGCCCCTGTGATACGATTATCGCACGGTCGCGGTCCTGCGGTCAGGGAGGTGGCGCGGTTCATCTCGGCCATGCCTCGAAAGGACATCTTCTTGCCCATACGCGTACGCTGGACGGCGGTTCTGGTCGGCTTTCTCGTCGCGGCGGTCGGCACGCTCGTGCTGACGCCATTGCTGACGCGCCTCGGCCTCCAGGTGAGTGCCGGGCCAGTGGATATGCTCACGATGGTGTCGCTGCTCTGCGGTGGTTTTGTCGCCGGTCGGCTCGGGCGGCGATTCGAGGGCATCCAGGGAGCGACGGTCGCAATCCTCTATATTTTCGTCATCTGGCTCGGCAAACAAGGGCTGGACGAGATTCATATCGCGAATGCCGCCGGGCTGGGCGCGCTGGGGAAACTCGACTCCTGGAGCAATTTCGGCAAGGATGTTTTCTACTGCGTCGCGGGCGCGCTCGGCGGCCTCTGGGCGACACCGTTCAACGAGCGGGAGCGCGCCCGCGATACGGCGCTGCTCCGCTCCCACACGACCGGACGCCACCGGCCCAACGCCCCAACCGGGGCGGCAATCGCCACCGATGATGCCGTCGCGGGGCCATCGAATGGCCGCGATGCGGCGCATGCCGACACCACCCGGACCGAACCTGTCGGCGGAGGGCGTTAGCGCGTGCTGCCAATGATGGTACGGTAGGCGGGAGGGATTCGGGGCTGATGACGCCGCTGGACTGCTGCCACCAATTACTGGCGGAAGCGAGCGCCACGGTCGCCGCCACGCCGCCGCCGGGTCGCGCGCGGGCGATGCTCGCGCTGTTGCGCGCCGGGGAGAGGATGGCGCTCGCCGGTGATCCCGCGCAGGCCGCGCGACCGGGTTGGAACCTTGCCCTGCGGCTCTGCCTTGAACGGCACGACGATGAGGACGGCGACCTTCCCGCCGACCGCGCACTGCGCGCCACTTGGGCCGAGCGATTTCTCGGCGACTGCGACCAGTTGGCGCTCGCCCGTCTCGCGCTGGCGCAGTGCGCGTCAGGCCATCTGCAACTCCAGCAGCGCGCTCCCCGCACCTTCGTCGCCTGGGCGACGAGCCGGCGCCTTTCAACCGAGCAGCGCGAGCGGGCCGACTTCGACTGGTGGTCGGCGCACCTGACGCGGCAGATTACCCCTCGCCTGGCGGCCCTCCGCATCGAACGAGACCGGA
>JAICIL010000170.1 GCA_025924435.1 Chloroflexia bacterium
AGGGATTATGAGGAATGGAGCGGGGCCGGGGATGGGACGAGCGGCAGCCAGCCGGTGAATTCCGCCCCCCCACCCTCCCCATTCGCGGCGGTGAGGTCGCCGCCATGCGCGCGGAGGATGCGGCGGGCGATGGTGAGGCCGAGGCCCGCCCCGCCCGTCTCCCGGTTCCGCGATGCCTCGCCCCGGTAGAGCGGCTCGAAGAGGTGCGGCAAATCGTGCGCGGCGATCCCCGGCCCCGTGTCCGCGATGGTGAATGCGACGCGATCCGGTTCCGTCCGCCATCGGACGGTGATCGCCCCCCCGGTTGGCGTGTGACGGAGCGCATTGTCCAGCAAATTCTCTACCGCCCGCGTGATGAGGTGTGCATCTCCCACGAGCGCGGGGCAACCGTCCGGCCCCGCGCGCTCGACTGCCACGCCCTTCGCCTGGGCGCGTGGCCGCAGATCATCTACCGCCCGCGCGAAGACCGGCCCGATTTCCATCCGCGCGCGGCGCAGCGTCTGCTCCAGATACTCCGCCTTCGTGTAGGCGAAGAGGTCGTCCACGAGCCGGTCGAGTTGATCCGCTTTCTGCCGGCAGACCGCGATATACCGCGCGGCCTTCTCCGGCGAGGTCGCAAGCCCCTGCTCCAGCCCCACCAGCGAGCCGCGCAGGGTGAAGAGCGGCGTGCGCAGGTCGTGGGCGATCGCGCCGATGAAGAAGCGCCGCTCCTCCTCCAGCGCCGCCTGCCGCCCGATTAATTCCCGCAGCCCGTCGCCCATCGCCTGGAAGGCCGCGCGCACCGCCGCGATCTCCTTAACGCGCGACTGCGGCAAGGCGAAGTCGAGATTGCCGCCCGCGATCCGCCGCGCCGCCGCGCCCATCGCCTCGAGGGGGCGCACGACGGACCGGCGCATCTGCCAGCCGACATTGAGGAGCGCGAGCGCGAGTGCGATCCCCGCCGCCGTGCGGGCGAGGCCGTCGTCGCGCTGCGGGGCGAACAGGTCCACCGTGCCCAATTCCTGCCCACCCGCCACGACCGCCGTCTGCTCGCTCGGATGCGTCCCGGACCACCAGGGCGGATGCCCCCCCGCTGCGGCGTGTCCGGCGCGGAATACCTCGCCGCCGGACGGGTCGCGGATCACGACGCCCGCGCCGAGCGTGGCGAACATGTCGCGGGCGGAGGCCTGCCACGCCGGGTCGCGCCAGCGGGCCGCGTTGTCCACGATCTCCCGCCGCGCGGCGGCGAGCGCGTCGTTTTGTTGCTGGGTTTGCTGCGGTTGCAGCACGCGGCGGTCGAACAGGTCCGTGGCGCCGTAGGCCAGCGCGGGCAGGAAGAAAAAGGTCAGCACCCCCACGAGCATGAACTGGCGGATGCCGAGCATTCTCATCGCTTCTTCCCCTCGAAGCGATAGCCGACGCCCCAGACATTGACGATCAGGGGCGGCGCGCTCGGGTCTGCCTCGATCTTCTCGCGAATCCGGCCGATGTGGACGGTGACGGTGTGCCGGTCGCCCGCGCCGCCCCAGAAGTGCTCGAGCAATTGCTCGTAGGTGAAAACCTGGCGCGGATGTTCGGCGAGCAGGCAGAGGATTTCGAACTCCCGTGGGGTGAGGGGCACCGGCGCGCCGTCCACGCGGACCTCGCGTGCCCGCGCATCCAGCACGAGACGCCCGTAATCGAGCGCGGCGCTCTCGGCGGTCCCCGTGCCGACGGAGCGGCGCAGCACCGCCTTGACGCGCGCCACCACCTCCGGCGGCGTGGCGGATTTGACGATGTAGTCGTCGCCGCCCAACCCCAGCCCGCGAATTTTGTCCAGGTCCTCGCCCCGCGCGCTCAGAAACAGGATCGGCACATCGCTCGTCCCCCGCACCCGCCGGCAGAGGTCGAAGCCGCTCTCGCCCGGCATCATGATGTCGAGGAGCAGGCAATCTATGGGGGCGCGATCCATCGCCGCGAGGGCCTCCCGCGCGCTCGTGGCGCCCTCCACATGGAAGCCCTCGGCTTCGAGGAAATCGCGCATCAGGTCCACGATGGCCGCGTCGTCGTCCACGACCAGCACCGTTCGTTTCTCCCTCATCGTTGCGGCCCTCCGCTTGTCGTCGCGCCCGGAGCGTTTCCGAGACGGTCCTTCACGATCATTGTGCCACGCCCGGCGGGGCTTTTGGGCGCTTCGCCGGGGACGTGACCGCACTGTGGACGGCCGGTGACCGTTTCGTGACATTTCGCCGCACCCGTTCGTGATTTTCGCCCTTCATCATCGGGATGTGCTTCCGGAAATGGCCGGATGCACGGTAGGGATGAAACGATGAGGGGTCGAGATGCGGAATATCCTTTCCAGAATGCACGCGGGCCTGGCGTGGGTCATCCTCGCGGCGGTCGTCGCGCAGTTCTTCTTCGCGGGGCTCGGATTGTTCGGGGCGGCGGGCTTCGGCGCGCACCGGTTGACCGGCTCGCTGATCGTGCCGGGGTCGCTGATCCTCGCCCTGCTCGCGCTCGCCGGGAGGCTGGGCGGCGCGGCAATCGGGCTGTCGGCGTTGCTCTTCGGCCTGACGCTCGTGCAGTCGCTGCTCGTGCGCGGGCCGTCGTTGGTCGCCGCGCTCCACCCGGTCAACGCGATCGCGATTTTGTACGTGGCGCAGCGGCTCGCCAGCACGGGGTGGCGAGCGGCGCGTTCGCCCGCGACCGATTTCACGCATGCGCCTGCCGGTGTCCGATAGGCGGAGACTGATCGAAAGGAGTAATCAGATGACCACGGATCATGGGAACGACACGGAAAATGGGGGCGGGCGCGGCGGCAGCCCGCACGCCAGAGGGATGCGCGCTTCCGACGCCGACCGCGAGCGGACGGCGACGCTGCTCCGGCAGCACTACTCGGAGGGACGGTTGGACGCGCGGGAGTATGACGAGCGGATCGAACGCTGCTACGCGGCCAAGACCGTGCGCGAGCTCGATGATTTGTTCGTTGATCTGCCGCGCGCCGCCGCGCGGGAAGCGGAGGAGGACCACGCCCGCCATCAATGGCTCCCACCGTGGCGGCTCGCGATGGTCGTGCCGGTCGCGATCGCGCTCATTGTCCTCTGCGCGCTCACCGGGGCGCACCTCTTCTGGCTGGCGTGGCCGCTCTTCTTCCTCTTCTTTTTCGGCCCGTTCGGTCGCTGGCGCCGCTTCGGATACCGGCGCGGGCGCGATGACCGCACGACAGCCATCTGAAATCGCGCAATCGCCCAACGGCGTGCGATGCGGGGCGGGCGAAAGCCCGCCTTTTCGTCGCCGCGATATTCGGATCGCCCGAACGAATCGGGGGCAGCTGCTGCCCCCGATTCCCGCAGCGTGGTGTGTCGCTCGGCGTTACTTCCTGAAGGTGAGCGAGGCGATGATGGCGTCAATCTCCGCCTTGTGCGCGGCCCCGGCGTTGGCGGTGAGGAGGAACTCCTTCCCGCCGTGGTTGACCTCCCAGATCTGGCCGTTGAGGGTCGTCGCGCCCGGTTTCTTCGCCGTGTAGGTGAAGGGGAACGTCTTCGCCGGTTCGCCGCCCACTTTGCTGTCGCTCACCGGGCCGTCCACGTAGGCGAAATCCGTGCTCTTCGCGTGGACATCGCGGATATTCTGCACCTCATCGGCGACGGATGTGCCGGTCTGCGGGTCGTAGATGTCCACGAAGAAGAAGGTGTCGTCCGGGCCGTCCAGTTCGAGGACGTTGGACTGGACGTCCGCATCCGTCGTCACCTTCCATCCGGACGGGTATTGCAGCCGGACCAGATTCTTCGGGTCGGTGAAGGTTGCCAAGCCGCCGGGTGCGGCGGTGGGCGCGGTCGTCGGTCGGGCGATTGTCGGCGCGGCGGTCGCGGACGGCGCGCGCGTCGCGGTGGCTGCCACGGTTGCCGCCGCCGTCGGCCGTACGGTCGCGACAGCGGTTGGCGTCGAAGCGGTGGCGGCGGTCGGGGCGACGACGGTCGCCGTCGCGGTCTTCGTGCCGCCGTCCGAGAAGATCGCAAAGCCCGCGACGACCGCGAGGACGGCGACGAGCGCGCCGCCGATGCCGAAGATCAGCCCCCGGTTGCCGCGCTTCGGCGGTGGCCCGGATGGCGTGGCGTAACCGGGCGCGGCGGGGTAGCGCGGGGGCGCGTACCCTCCCGTGCCGGTTGTGCCCGGCGGATAGACTGGCGCGCCCGCCGCCCCCGGCGTCGTCGGGCCGCCGTATGCCGAGGGCACGCCGGTCGGCGGCGCGGCGCTTCCCGCCCCCGCCTGCCATACCGGCGCGGCGACGCGCGTCCGGCCATCGTCGGGGAGCGCATAGGCGTCCGCCGCCGGGGTCGTCGCCGTGCCGAGCGCGCCGAGACCCTTCAGGAGATCGGACGCGTTCTGGTAGCGCGCGTCAATATCGCGGGCAAGCGCCCGGTCCACAATCGCCGTCATCTCCGGCGGCAGGTCGCCGCGGCGGGCGGCGAGCGGCTGGCGACGCCGCGCGTACGGCTCGCCCGCCAGCATCTCGTAGAGGACGAGGCCGAGGCTGTAGAGGTCGGAGCGGCCGTCAATGTAGCCGTAGCCGGCGGATTGTTCGGGGCTCATGTAGATCGGCGTGCCGGGGTGGCCGGAGGCGACCTGCGTGCGCAGGCTCTCGTGCCCGACCTGCGCGATGCCGAAATCCATCAATTTCGCCGCGCCGCGCCGGGTAATCATGATGTTCGCGGGTTTGATGTCCCGGTGGACGATCCCCTGCTCGTGCACCGCCTCCAGCGCCCGCGCCACATCGGCGGCGATCGCGGCGGCGCGGCCAACCGGCAGCGTGCCGACCTGGGCGAGGAGATCGCGCAGGTTCGTGCCGTCCACGTACTCCATCACGAGATAACTGTTGCCCGTCGCATCCTCGTGCAAATCGTAGACGGTGACGACGTTCGGCTGCTGGACCATCCCCGCGGCGCGGGCCTCGCGCTGGAACCGCTCCAGATACCGCGCGTACGTCGTATGATCGGTGGTGTTCCGGCTGGCGAGCAGTTCCTTGATGGCGACGTTGCGCCGGAGGCGGCTGTCCATCGCGAGGTAAACCCGCCCGAATGCCCCCTCGCCGATGATCCGCTCGATGCGGTAGCGATTCCCGAACAGCGCGGTCGGCGTCGCGCCGTCGCTCGCGGGGAGCACCGTTTCCTGCGCGTCCGGTGGGACGCCGGGTGGCCGGGCATCTCCCATGTCGTGCCATCCTTCCCTGTTGCCGTCGCCCGCGTCATGCAGGCGGTGCACCCTGCGTTGTGCCGCTGTACGGGGAAGGCGCGCGGCGGGCATGTTCGATCGGATCGCCGGAGTCTCATCCTTCCCAACTGAGATCGGTGGCGACTACTGTACGCAATCGCACCCCTCTGCGTAAAGGACGAACGGCACATCTCCGTGGTTCCCGCGCGGCACGAGGCGAGGGGCGGGGCGACCCGCTCCGTTCACCGACCGATGATGGTGGATGCACCCGATGCCGTGCCGCTGCGGGCGTCGCATATCAGCGCGCGATAAGACGCTCCACCGAGACAATCTCCCGCTCCGTCGCGTGGGCGCATGCCTCGCCGACGAGCACAATGGGGGCCACGGCGGCGCGCACGAGCGCGATCGCCACGCTGCCCATCACCCAACGCGGCACGCCGCCGTGCCCGTGCGTGCCCATGACGACGAGGCCGGGCCGTTCCTCGCGCAGGTAGGCGGCCAGTTGTTCGGTGGCGTCGCCGTGCAGACCGACCGTTTCGACGGCCAGATCGCCTCGCAGCCGCCCGGCGACGCCGTCAAGGTAGGTGGCAACCCGCTCCGCCGTCACCGCTTCGACCGCTTCGAACGCCGCCTGGTTGATCTCGAATGCGTACGGGCCGGGGATGATCGGTGGGGCCGCGTTCCAGGCCCGGACGAGCGCGAGGGGCGTGCCCAGCGCCTTCGCCAGATCGGTCGCATACGGCAACGCCGCCTCCGCGCGCGGCGAGCCATCCAGCGGCACGACAATCGGCGTGTGGGGAGACGGTTCCGGTGCCGCCACATCCGGCCGAATGAGGAGCACCGGCAGGGGGGCGTCGTGGACGACCCGCTCGGCGACGCTGCCGATCATAATCCGACCGATGCCCGTGCGCGCGTGCGTCGCCATGCAGATGGCGTCCGCCTCGATTTCGTCTGCGTAGGTGACGATCTCTTCGGCGGGCGTGCCGTCGCGAACCGCGATGATCGTCGGTATCTGCTCGGGTTGCGATTCCCGCGCGACCTGACGGAGCCATTGTCGGGCGTCGCGGCGGTGCTGGTCGGCGAGATCGGTGCTCGGATAGTGGTGATCGAGCACATGGAGCAGGGCGAGCGTCGCCCCGGTGCGCGCGGCGAGCGCGCGGGCGGTTGGCAGCGCGGCGAGCGCGCACTCCGTCCGGTCGAGGGGGACGACGATCCGTGTAAACATCCGAGCCTCCGCGAGCGATAGCGCGCGACATCCGCGACTGCGTGATGCGCGGGTCGCGACGCTTCCATTGCTGGTAGGGTAGGCGCGCGGCCGTCACAGCGGCGCGACGTTGCGGAGGATTCCGTCACAAAACCGTGTCAATCGGCGCGGATCGGGTCACGCCGTGCCTCTTCGGAAGGTGACACGCCAGTCGCCCTCGGCCGTCCGCGCCGTCTCATGGGCGAAGCCCTGCCCCGCGAGGACGCTATACAGCGGCACCGGCTCGAAGACGTTGATGACCACCAATTCCTCGCCGTCCTCCAGGCTTGCCACGGCCTGCATAATCCGGTCGAACGGCTCCTGGCCTCGCCGGATATCCTCGCGCACATCCACCACCCGTTGCATACGCATCGCAGGGTCTCCTTTCCGGGAGGCGCCGCGCCTCCCCCGCTATGCTCTCCGCCCGCCCCTCCCCTGGCTGTGCGATTTCTCACAGCATGCCGCGCGTGCGCCCGCTATGGTGATGGCATGCGGCACTAAGGCCGCATGGGTCCGCACATACCGAAGGGTGGAAAGAGGATGGACACGCAAACAGGGCCGATTTTGCTGGAAGGCCGGGCGCATTTCGACGACCGGCATCCCGTCGGGGTGCAACTCGATACGGCGCTGCCGGGTCAGGTGCTGCTGATCGGCATGCGCGCGGGGCAGCGGCTGCGTGATCACCGCGTCGCGACGCCGATCACCATCCAGGTCATCCGGGGGGAAGGGACGGTGACCGTCGGCGACGCGGCATATCCCGCACAACCCGGCGCGTTCTTCTCGCTGCCGGCGAACGCCCCGCACAGCGCGACGGCCGGGACGGACCTCGTCCTGCTCGTCCACCGCGCGGCGGTCGTGGAAGCGGAGATAGTGGAATCGGATGCCGTGCCGCTCTTCGCGGGGACCGATCCGGCGACGCTCGACGTGCGCGACCTCGTCCCGCGCGACCGGCACGCGCGCATCTTCGCGACATTCGAGGCGCTGCGACCCGGCGAGGCGTTCCGCCTCGTCAACGATCACGATCCGAAGCCGCTCAAGTACCAGTTCGCCGCCGAGCACGCGGGCGAGGCGACCTGGGAGCCGGAGCAGACCGGGCCGCAGACGTGGATCATCCGCATCGGCAAAAGCGCCCACGCCACCGGCGCGTGAACGAGGAGCAACGAGGATGTTTCGCGGCATCAATCCGCGCCACGCGCCCGCGCCGTGGCTGCCCCTCCCTTTCCTGCTCTCCGGGCCGTTGATGCTCGCGGCGGCACATCTCCTGCTCGCGGCGCGCGCGGACGCCGTGCTGGGGTCGTACCGCGCGACGGCGACCGTCGCGGTCACGCATCTGCTCGTCCTCGGCGGCATCGTCGCCACGATGATGGGCGCGCTCTATCAAATGACGCCGGTGATCTTCGTGGCGGAGTCGCCGCACCACCGGCTCGGCCTGGTGCAGGGCGCGCTCTTCACGACCGGGTGGATCCTGATGGTTTGCGGCTTCCTTTCGGGCAGGACGCCGCTCCTCGCCATCGGCGGCACGGGCGTCGCGCTCGCGGTGCTGCTCTTCCTCGCGATCATCGGCACGGTTCTGCGGAGCGCGACGCAGTGGGACACGGCGGGGTGGTATGTGATCGCCGCGTTCTCCTTCCTCATCGCCACGATCGCCTTCGGCCTCACCTACGCACTCGATTGGCATTTCGGCTGGTTCCCGATCCCCCCGCACCTGCTCGCCATCCACGTCCATCTCGGCGGCATCGGCTGGCTGACGCTGCTCATCATGGGCGTCTCGTACCGCCTCGTGCCGATGTTCGCCATCGCGCCCGCGCCCACCGGCATCCTCGCGCGCGGCAATCTGGGCGCGTTCGTCGGGCTGCTGCTCGGCCTTGTCGCGCTGCTCTGCCTCGATGCCCGGCGAGGGGCGATCGCGGTCGTTGCGTGGGGGTTGGCGGCGGCGGTCGGCATCTATCTCTTCGACATGGCCCGGCTCTACCGACAGCGGCGGCGGCGATACGACCTGACGCTCGTCACGATGTGGGGCGCGATGGCCTGCCTCGGCGTCGCGGCGCTGATGGGCGCGCTCTGGAGCACGGGGCTGCCGGGCCGCCGATTCGCCGCGACGCCCTGGCTGCTCGCCTACGGCTACATCGCGCTCGCGGGGTGGTGCGCGCTGGCGATCTGCGCGCATCTCACCAAGATCGTGCCGTTCCTCGTCTGGCTCCATCGCTACGGGAGGGGAATGGGGCGGGGGCCGGTGCCGCTCCTCAAGGATTTGCTCCCGCAGGGCGCGGCGACCGCCGCCATCGCGGGGTACGCGGCCGGGTTCCTGCTCACCGCGGCCGGGCTGCTCGGCGACCACGCGGGCGTCGTGCGCATCGGGGCGTCGGTCGCGGCGGCGGGCGCGCTCGGGCTATTCGGAGCGCTGCTCTGCGTCCTCCTGCCGCACCGCCGCTCGACGCGCGCCCCGGAGCATCAGGCGGCGCGAGCGGCGCGGCCTGTCGTATCCGCCGAGGGAGGTCAATGAGATCTGCAATCGCGACGCCCGTGCAGCGCGTGGACATCCTCAACGCGCTCCGCTGGATTATGGACCCGGAAATCGGGGTGGACATCGTGACGCTCGGCCTCGTCTATGGCGTCACCATCGAGCGGGGCGATGTTCGGATCGTGATGACGATGACGACGCGCGGCTGCCCGCTGCACGCGACGATCACCGAGGCCGTCCACGACGCGCTCCGATGGCTGGACGGTGTCGGCGCGGTGACGGTCGAGTTGGTCTGGGAGCCGCCGTGGCACCCCGCGATGATTGACCGGGTGTCGCTTCCCTGATGGGGGAGCATCGCCCGGCACGAATAGTCTGATTGCGAGAGGGGTATCTTCATGGCCTATATTATTGCCGAGCCGTGTGTCGGGGTGAAGGATGCGTCCTGTGTCGAGGTCTGCCCCGTGGACTGCATCCACGCCACCGATGACGACGATATGTACTTCATTGACCCGAACGAGTGCATTGACTGCGGCGTC
>JAICIL010000171.1 GCA_025924435.1 Chloroflexia bacterium
CAGGTGCTCGCGGACGCGCCCGCGATGGTTTCGGACTTCCCGAAGGGGATCTACGGCGTCAATAAGCGCGTCAAGAACCGCATCCCGAACGGTGTCGCCGGTTCCGACCGGAACAACGCGCACCAGTGGTACGTGACGGACGGGAAATAGGGAGGGAACCTCACCCCCGGCCCCCTCTCCATTGCGATGGAGAGGGGGAGAATTGGTAGGATGGATTGGCATGTCGGGCATGGAAAGACTCGCCGTATCGCCGGATATGATGCGGCAGCTGATGGGGATTGCGAGGGAGTTTCGCGCGGCGCCGACGCCGACGGAGGCGCGGCTCTGGGCTGCCTTGCGGAACCGGCAACTGAGCGGCGCGAAGTTTCGTCGCCAACAGCAGATCGGCCCCTTCGTCGTGGACTTCTTCTGTCCGGAACATCGTCTGATCGTTGAAGTGGATGGGACGGTCCACGGAACGCAACGGGAGCATGACGAAGAGCGCCAGCACATTCTGGAATCGTGCGGTTACCGCGTCGTTCGGCTCTCCGTCCATGCTGTCGTGACCGATCTATCAAGCGTTCTCGTGTCCATCGCTCGACACCTTGATCTGTCTCGCTCCCCCTCTCCGCGTGACGGAGAGGGGGCCGGGGGGTGAGGTTTCTCCATGGGTAGATTTGTCATCCGCAGGCTGATCCAACTGCCGTGGCTGGTCATCGGCATCACGCTCGTCGTCTTCGCCATCGTGCACCTGACGCCCGGCAGCCCGATTGACGAGTACCGGCTCGATCCGAATGTCAAACCGGCCGATTTGGAGAGCCTGAAGAAGACGCTCGGCATTGATAAGCCGCTGCCGCAGCAGTACGTCACTTGGATCGGCCAACTCGCGCACGGCGACATGGGCATCTCGCTCAAGACGTACCGGCCCGTCCGCCAGACGCTCCAGGAGCGGGTCGGGAACACGCTCGTTCTCACGCTCACCGCGCTCTTCCTCGCGCTCGTGATCGCGGTGCCGGTCGGCGTGATCTCCGCGATCAAACGGAATACGCTCTTCGATTACCTCGCGACGATCTTCTCGACGCTCGGCCAGGCGATCCCCTCCTTCTGGCTCGGCCTGCTCTTCATCCTGCTCTTCGCGGTGCAGTTCCAGTCGTGGGGGCTGCCCTGGCTGCCGTCGGGCGGGACGCAGACGCTGCCGCACGGCGGCGACCCGCTCGACCGCGCCAAGCACCTCATCCTGCCCGCGCTGACGCTCGCGCTCGTCCAGGTCGCGCGCTGGATCCGCTACATCCGGGGTCAGATGCTCGAAGTGCTCGGTCAGGATTACGTGCGGACGGCGCGGGCGAAGGGGGTGGACGAGCGGACGGTGATGATGCGCCACGCCTTCCGCAACGCCTCCCTGCCGCTCATCACGCTGGTCGGTCTGGATATCCCCGCGCTCTTCGCCGGTGCGACGATCACCGAGACGATCTTCAACTGGCCCGGCGTCGGCAGTTTCATCGTGGATTCGGCCCGGAACCGCGACTACACCGTCGTGATGGGGCTGGTGCTCTTCTTCGCGATCGTCACCGTGCTCTCGAACCTGCTGGCGGATGTCTTCTACGGCGTCGCGGACCCGCGCGTCCAGTACGAATAAAGCGAGGAATGACGAATGGCAGCGGAGATTCCGACCCAGCGTGCGGCGACCGCCGTTCTCGGCGGCCAGGAGGAGCGCGCGGCGTTCCGGCAGCCGCGCAGCAACGCGGCGCGGGCGTGGCGGCGCTTCCGGGGCAATAAGATGGCGCTGGCCGCGCTGGTGGTCGTCGGCCTGCTCGTCCTGATCGCGCTCTGCGCGCCCCTGATCTCCCGCTACGTCACGCACTACAGCGTCTCGAAGCAGAGCCTGCTGGACAACTTCGACCCGGCGAGCAAGAAGCACTGGTTCGGGACGGATGAACTGGGCCGCGATGTGCTGACGCGCATCGTCTACGGCGCGCAGGTCTCGCTCGGCGTCGCCGCCCTCGCGGTGGTGGTGGCGGTGGTCGTCGGCACGCTCGTCGGCGCGGTCGCCGCTTACTACGGCGGCTGGGTGGACACGGTGCTGATGCGTCTCGTGGACCTGCTGCTCTCCATCCCCTCGCTCATCCTGCTCATCCTGATCGGCGCACTCTTCCGGGTCGGCCCGGTCGTGCTCTCGGTCGTGATCGCGCTGCTCGGCTGGTTCGGGCTGTCTCGGCTCGTCCGCTCGGAGATTCTTTCGATCCGGCGGCGGGAGTACGTCGAGGCGGCGCGCGTGATCGGCGCGCCGGACCGTGTCATCATCGGGCGGCATATCCTGCCGAACGTCACGCACCTCGTCATCATCTTCGCGACGAACGCGGTGCCCGGCTTCATCCTCACCGAGGCGGCCTTGAGTTTCCTCGGCCTCGGCATCCAGCCGCCGACGCCCTCCTGGGGCAATATGCTGACGAACGCGCAGCAATACCTGACGAAGTCGAAGGGGCTGGTCTTCATCCCCGGCTTCTTCATCGCCCTCACCGTGCTCGCCCTCATCATCGTCGGCAATGCCCTCCGCGACGCGCTCGACCCGCGATTGAGCAAGTAGGGGACAACCTCACCCCCCGGCCCCTCTCCATTGCGATGGCGAGGGGTGTCGCGTCCGCAATGCCGCAATCTTTGCTGACCATCGCATCTTTATGGGAGTTGCTCCCCTCTCCGCGTGACGGAGAGGGGTTGGGGGTGAGGTTCCCTCAGCCCGCGTGCCGAAAGCCCGCTGCCCGCATCGTCAGGGGGTCGCCGTCGCGGAGGGCGTGCGCCGCGATTATCTCGGCGAGGACGAGGACGGAATCGCCCGCCGCCATCGTCCCCGCGACGCGGCATTCGAGCGCGCCGAGCGTCCCCGCGATCAGCGGGCAGCCCGTCGCGCCGCCCGGTTCCCACGCCACCGCCGCGAATTTGTCCGGCGCCTTCGCGCTGTGGCGGCCGAGCAGCCCGGCTAGTTCCCGCTGCTCCGCCGCGTAGACGCAGAGCGCGAAGACGCCCGTCCGTATGACGATGGCGCGCGTCCGGCTCTCCCGCTCCATGCTGACGGCGAGCATCGGCGGCGCGAACGAGACCTGCGCCGCCCAGTTGACGGTCATCGCCGCGACCGTCTCGCCCTCCCGCGCCGTCACCGCGAACAACCCGTACGAGAAGAGTCGCAGCACCCGTTTCTTCGCCGCTTCGTCCATTGGCCTAACCCCCGGAAGGAAAATTGAACCGCCAAGACGCCAAGAGCGCCAAGGATACAAAGAATAGGACGAATTATCGCGGTATATTCTCTCCGAATTCTCTCTTCTTGGCGTCCTTGGCGTCTTGGCGGTTCAGAATCTTTCGGTGAAGGGGCGGCGTGATGAATCTCTGCATGGTCGGGTACGGGACGATTGCGAAGGCGCACACGAGGGCCTTTCGGGAGGAGGGCGTCGCGCTTGATACGGTCGTCGGGCGGCTGCCGGAGCGGGGCGCGGCGTTCGCGGCGGAGCAGGGGTACGCGCGCTCCACGACCGACCTCGCGGAAGCGTTGGCGCGGCCCGACATTGATCTCGTCGCGATCTGCTCGCCGAGCGAGGCGCACGCCATGCAGACGGAGCAGGCATTGATGGCGGACAAGCATGTGCTCGTCGAGATTCCGCTGGCGATGTCGTACACCGAGGGGCGGACGCTGGCGGGCCTCGCGCGGGAGCGGGGCCGGACGCTGATGGTCTGCCACACGCACCGCTATCGCAGCCCGATGCAGGAGGCGAAGCGGCGCATCATGGCGGGCGAACTGACGCTGCATCACATCGTCAGCCGGTACGTCTTCCTCCGGCGCGAGAACCGGGACCTGACCGGCAAGGCGCGCTCCTGGACGGACAATCTGCTCTGGCACCACGGCGGCCACGCGACCGATCTCTGCCTCTGGCTCCTCGGTGTCACCGATGTCGCGGGCCTCTCCGTCACGTCGCAGATCGCGCTGCCGGATCAGAAGATGGCCTCATTCCTCGACCTCACGCTGCTCGTCCGCACGCCGCTCGACCAACTCGTCTCGGTCAACATGTCGTACAACGCGCACGTCAGCCTCTGCGACTACCTGCTGATCGGGCGCGAGGAGTCGCTCGTCCTGCCGGGGCAGGGGCCGGACCCGGTCAACGGCGTCGCGGCGCAGGATCGCGACTTCCTCACCGCCGTCCGTGACGGTAGCGAACCGGCGATCAGCGCCGAGTCCGTCCTTCCCGCCCTCTGGGTGTTGCAGCAGGCGCAGGATCAGTACGACGCCTTCCTCCAGCACCATCCCGGCGCGGTCCACCCCATCGCACCGTGAAACCGGAGTCGAACCACAGAGGCACAGAGGGGAGAAAGTAGAGAGAGATTTTTCTTCTTTCTCCTTTCTCTCTGTGCCCTCTGTGCCTCTGTGGTTCAATCCTCCTGATCCCAGGCGGCGCGCAGTTTGCGACGCGACGCGAGGAGGTATTCCGGGTCGTCCGAGAAGACTTCGAGCGTGATGGTGCCATCGTAGCCGGTGCGCTTCAGGGCGCGGACGAGCCGCTTCCAATCGAGGCGGCCCGCGCCGAGCGGCAGATGGTCGTCCGCGCGGCCGGTGTTGTCCGATAGGTGGACGTGGACGAGCCGGTCCGCGAAGGCGGCGAGGAACTCGTGCGTCCGGTTGCCGCGCACCTGCGCGTGGGCGATGTCGAGGTGGAAGCCGATCGTCGGGTGCGCGTCGAGGAAGGCGCGCAGATCGGCGACGGTGGCGAAGTGCTCCGGGATGTTCTCGACCATCAGCCGCAGGCCGTGCGCCCGCGCCGCTGCCGCGAGCTGGGCGAAGGCGGCGACATTCCAGTCGCGCAACTGCTCCACGCCGATGCCAACGGTGCGCCGCCCGCCGTCGGGGTGGACATTGACGAGCGCGACGCCCGCCGCGACGAAATGCGGGAACGCGCTCTCGACCTCGGCGATCGCCGCCTCGCGCAGCCGGGGCACGGGCGACGCGAAGGGCAGATACCACGCCGTGTGCCCGACAACGTCCAGCCCCGTCGCGTCGAGCGCCGCCCGGATCGCCCCGCTCTCCACGACGTCCGCGCCCGTCTTCGGGTGCTCCAGCGTGAGGTCAACGAAGTCGAAGCCGTTCTCGGCGGCCCGTGCGATCTCGCGGAGCGGATCGCGGGCGGGGTTGTTCATCATGCCGATGCGCATCGGGAAACCTCACCCCCCGGCCCCCTCTCGTACGGAGCCTTTGCCGTGGGGCAAAGGAGAGGGGGAGGGATACAGGAGCGCCGGGTGTTCGGGGAACACTACGGCGTTATCAACGAGTTCCCCCTTCCCGATCCGGGAAGGGGGTCAGGGGGTTAGGCCTTCGCCGTCGCCAGCATTTCGGCGTCGGCGGGGTAGCCGTCGTAGCGCTCGGCGCTATCGAGGCGCGGCGCGCCCAGCCAGCGCTCGGCGTCCATCGCGGCGCGGCAGCCGTCGCCCGCCGCCGTGATCGCCTGGCGGTAGTGGTGATCCCAGACATCGCCCGCGACGAAGAGGCCGGCGACCGCCGTCTGCGTCGAGTTCGGCATCCGCACGGCGGTGCCATACTCGGAGAGCGGGATGATGCCCTCGACGAGGCGCACCGTTGGGTTGTGGCCGATGGCGACGAAGACGCCGTCCGCCGGGATCGTCTCCTCCGTGCCGTCCGGCTTCCGCACCGTCAGGCCGGTCACCTTCTTGTCGCCCTCGACATTGACCGGCACGCGTTCGAGCGCGAAGGAGACGTTCGGCTGCTCCTTGACGCGATTGACCATCGCCGGGGTGGCGCGCAACGTGTCGCGCCGGTGGACGACCGTGACATGATTGACGAGTTTGGCGAGGTGCAGCGTCTCCTCCATCGCGGTGTCGCCGCCGCCGACGATGATGACGTCTTTGCCCCGGAAGAACGCGCCGTCGCACGTCGCGCAGGAGGAGACGCCACCCGCGCGCAGCCGCTCCTCGTTCGGGATGCCGAGCCACTTCGGCTCCGACCCGGTCGCGAGGATGACCGCCCGCGCGACGATCTCTTCGCCGTTCATCGTCTTGATGGTGTGCGGCGGTTGTGTTCCGGGGATCAGTTCCTCCACCTCGTCATCGAGGACGACCGCGCCCTGCGCCTCCGCCTGCTCGCGCATCTTCTGCATCAGTTCCGGGCCTTCGACGCCCGCCGGGAAGCCGGGGTAGTTGTCCACCCGGCCCGTGAACATCAGTTGCCCGCCCCATGCGTAGCCCGCGATGACGTGCGCCGTCAGGCCCGCGCGCACGGCGTAAATCGCCGCCGTCAGCCCGGCGGGGCCGCTCCCGATAATCGCGATGTCCGTCTGAATCGTCGCCACACCAATCCTCCTCGTATTCGCGGTCCGGCGCAACCGCTCCCGCACCCCGCCGCGGTTCTCTTCTTCCTATTACAGTACAACATCCGGCCATTCCCGTCATTCCCGGAGAAACCAGGCTTCGTCAGATCCCTTCTTAGTCCGCCGTGTGGCGGAGGATGTGCGGCATCAGTTGGGCGATGCGGGCCATGAAGGCGACATCGTGGACGCGGATGATGTTCGCGCCCTGCGCGATGCCGTACGCCACCGCCGCCGCCGTCTCGGGCAGGAGGTCGCGCGCGGTGCGGCCCATCGTGTCGGAGAGGTAGTTTTTGCGGCTCGTGGCGAGCAGGATCGGCAGGCCGAAGGAGCGCAACTCCGCGAAGCGGTGCATCACCTCCAGATCGTGCGGCGCCTCCTTGCCGAAGCCGAGGCCGGGGTCAATGATGATCTTCTCCCGCGCCACGCCGACGCCGACGGCCCGCCCGATCCGCTCGTGCAGGAAGCCCATCACCTCGTCCATCACACTCGCGTAGTCGGTCTCCCATTGCTTCTCTTTCGGCCTGCCGCGCAGATGCATGATGCCGAGCAGGGCGCCGGTTTCCGCCGCGAGGCGGGCCATGCCGTCGCCCTTATCACCCCCGCCGCCGATGTCGTTGATGTAGACCGCGCCCGCCGCCACCGCGCCGCGCGCCACGCCGACGCGGAAGGTGTCCACCGCGAGCGGCAGGCCGATCTCTACCCGCAGCCGTTCGAGCAGCGGCACGATGCGCGCCAGTTCCTCGTCCTCGGCAATCACCGTGCCGGGCTGCGCGGATTGCCCGCCGACCTCGATCATCGTCGCGCCCTGTGCGGCCATCTCGTGCGCGCGGCGCACCGCATCATCGAACTTGAAGTACTTCCCGGCATCCGAGAACGAATCGGGCGTCGCGTTGAGAATACCCATGACTTGGACCCGGTTCGCCCAATCGAAGGTGTGCGCGCCGACGGTGACGGTCGCGGGCGGGTTCTCGTGCCGCTGGATTGCGAGACCAACGGCCTGCCACACCGCGCGATGCTCGGCGGTGTATATGATTTCGCCGGAGCCAATTGCGCCCGCTTCGATGAGACCGGCGATCCCTTCGAGCCCCGTGATCGTGCCGACGAGGATGAGAGAAGCGTGCCCTTCGTCGCCGCATGCCGCCGCGATGTCACCGATCGGGCCGCTCGCGACCTTGCGCATTCGCTCGACCGCTTGCGCGACCTCTATCCCGACCTGTCGTTCGATCCCTGCGACGACGACGACTGCGTATCCCGTGCGCCGGAGAAAGGTCGCCGCGTCTTTGCCAACGCCGAGACGTGTCAGTTCCGCGGCTAATTCATTTCCCCGATGAATCGCGAGGATGCGGGCGTGATAGCGCGGATGGGTGGACGTCTCAACCTTGATGTGAGAAGGAGTGCGATGGCTTTGTTCCATTTCCGGCGTGATGTAGGCCCATTTGGCAGGTGCGAGAAATTGCTTAATCTCGTCGGCGGGGCCGAGGGCGGCGCGCAGTTCGCCAATCGTCTTGCCGAGCGCAGGGTGCGGCCACGCCCCGGCGATCTCCGCAAGCGGGACGAGGGCGAAGGCGCGTTCGGGCAGGCCGGGGTGCGGCACACGCAAGTCCGGCTCGCTGATGATCGCGTCGCCGTAGAGGGCGATGTCAATGTCCACCGGGCGCGGGCCGTTGCGGAACGACGGTTCGCGCCCCAACTCTCCCTCGATCCGCTTGGCGAGGGCGAGCAGGTCGTGCGGCGCGAGCGCCGTCCGGCCCCGGAGCGCGCCATTCAGGAAGGGCGGCTGATCGGCGTAGCCCCACGGCGGCGTCTCGTAGAGCGACGAGACGGCGTCCACGATCACGCCGCCCGCGACGAGCCGCCGCACGGCATCACGCAGGTTCGCGGCGCGGTCGCCGAGGTTGCCGCCGATGGTGAGGGCGACGGGGATTTCGCGGGCCTGAGCGGGATCGCTCACCCCGCGCCTCCCATGCCGCCGAAGTGGTCGCCCCGGAGGATCGCCTGGAACTCGGCGCGCGTCGGTGGGTGGTCCTTGAAGAGGCCGCGCACCGCGCTCGTCACCATCTTCGCGCCCGGCTTCTTGATGCCGCGCATCGTCAGGCAGGTATGCTCCGCCTGGATGACGACCCCGACGCCCTGCGGCTGCAACCCCTCCATGATCGTGTCGGCGATCTGCGCGGTCAGCCGCTCCTGCACCTGCGGGCGGCGGGCGTACGCCTCCACGACGCGGGCCAGTTTCGAGAGGCCGACGACGCGCCCACTCGGGATGTAGGCGACGTGCGCGACGCCGTGGAAGGGGGCGAAATGGTGCTCGCACATCGAGTAGAAGGGGATGTCCTTGAGGACGACCATCTCGGAGTACGCCTCGTCGAAGGTCACGTCGAGGAATTGGTACGGGTCCGTCCGCAGGCCCCCGAAGACCTCCTCGTACATGTCGGCGATGCGGCGGGGCGTCTCGTGCAGCCCGTCGCGGTCCGCGTCCTCGCCGACGGCGGTGATGATCTCCCGCACCGCGCGCTTGATGCGCTCCTTGTCCACCGGCGTGGTGAGAATTTCCTGGTGCGTGTGCGCCGGTTGCCGGACGCGGTTCGTTGCCAGTGTCATGGGATACGGTCCTCTCCGCTGCGTGGCGGACGACATGGTCCGCCCGGTTTCGCCGCGAACATCCTGGTCCGCGGGGCGGCATCGCGACGGGTGGCTGGGGTGGATGGGAAACACCGACGGTCACGACCCGATCATTCACCGCAGTGCTGATGCCAGCCAATCTGTCTGCCGCCTTGTTCGGAACACCGCGCCCGCCCGTTCCATTCCACGCGCCGCGCCCCATTTCTGTCTACGCCGGGCGCGGCGAATTGGATGAGGGGAGAAACCTCACCCCCGGCCCCTTGCGTCCCCCGGCGCGGGAAGGGGGGACTCTTCGCGATACCGAGGCGTTACCCAAAAGCCCCGATCAAGCAGCGGCTCACCCCCCGTCCCACGCCCGGGGCCGG
>JAICIL010000172.1 GCA_025924435.1 Chloroflexia bacterium
CCCCCCAACACCCCGGGGGTGGGGGGGGGGGCGGCCCGCCCGCCCTCGCGGCGGGGGGCCCGCCTCCCCCCCGCCACCACCGAGATGTTCAAAAGGATCGGCGCGTCACGCCCCGGCCAGTGGCGCGATAGGCGCGCGACACCCTTGCTCGGAGGACGCGACAATCGCGTCGCAGATCACCGCCGCCTGGTAGCCGTCCGCGAAGGTCGCGCCGATCGGCGCGACCTCGTTCGCGCCCGTCACCGCGCCGAGGAAGTGCGCGACTTCGTGGACGAAGAGATTTTCCCAGCCGATCATATGCCCCTGCGGCCACCAGTATTTCCAGTACGGGTGCGACGCCTCGCTGACGAGGACGGTCGTGAACCCCGTCGAGTTCTCCGGCTGTTGGTCGGGCAGATGGACTTCCAATTCGTTGAGCCGTTCGAGGTTGAAGGCGATGCTGCCGTGCTCGCCGTTGATCTCAAAGACGTTGTGATTCTTCCGGCCAAGCGCGAAGCGGGAGGCTTCCAATGTGCCGAGCGCGCCATTCTCGAACTCGACGACCGCCGCGAAGGCGTCGTCCACGTCCACGCGCCGCCGCTTCCCCTCGCTATCCGTCCGCTCCGGGATGAAGGTGCGCGTCACGGCGGTGACGGCCGCCATCTCGCCGACGAGGAAACGACCGAGGTCAATGATGTGCGCGCCGAGGTCTCCGAGCACGCCGCTCCCCGCGACATCCTTCTGGAGCCGCCAGACCATCGGGAAATTGGGGTCGAGGATCCACTCCTGCAAGTACCGGGCGCGAAAGTGATAGATGCGGCCCAGCGCGCCGGATTGGATGAGGTCGCGCGCGTGGAGCACGGCGGGCACGAAGCGGTAGTTGAAGGCGCAGAGATGCTTGACGCCCGCCTTGTTCACCGCGTCGAGCATCTGCTTCGCCTCGCCGGCGCTGCGGCCGAGCGGCTTCTCGCAAATGACATGCTTGCCCGCCTCGGCGGCGGCGATGGACGGCTCGGCGTGGAGGTTGTTCGGGCCGCAGTTGTCGAAAACCTGCACCTCCGGGTCGTCCACAACCGCGCGCCAGTCCGTCACGGCGCGGGCGAAGCCGTAGCGCGCGGCGGCCGTCCGCACCGGCTCCTCGGAACGCCCGGCGATGCTCACCAATTTCGGCAGGGCGGGCGGCGGCCAGAAGATGTACGGCATCTGCTTGTAGCCGTTCGCGTGCGCCTTCCCCATGAACGCGTAGCCGAGCATGCCGATGCCGATCTCCGGCACGTCGCGCATCTCCGCCGCGTTGCCCATCGTCACGAACCCGACATCTTTCGGCATCGCCCACTCCCTCCCGCGTCATGGCGTCTCGCACGATTGCGAGGCATTCTACCGCATGACGGACACACGGTTTGAACCACAGAGACACAGAGGACACGGAGGGGGAAGGAGGGAGGATGCAGATATTGCTTCCCCTCTCACATCTCTTCTCTTTCTCTGTGTCCTCTGTGTCTCTGTGGTTCAGTTCTCCGGCACCGAGGCTATTCGGCGAAGGTGACGAGGGGTGCGCCGAGTTGCACGGTCGCGCCGGGTTCGACGTGGACGGCCTGGACGACGCCGTCCCGGTCCGCCTGCACCTCGTTTTCCATCTTCATCGCCTCGATGACGGCGATCACCGACCCGGCGGTGACGGCCTGCCCGGCGGCGACCGGCATGCGGACGAGGACGCCCTGAATCGGGCTGGCAATCGTCCCGTTCCCGCCCGCGCCGCCATTCCGCGTCCGATCCAGCCGGGGCGACGGGCGGCGGGCGGATTGAGGAGCATTCACCAATGCAGATTCAAGGCCGTAGACGCGCACGCGCCGTCGCTCACCCGCGATCTCCGCCGTCACGAGGCGGCCCGGATCCGGCGGCGGCGCGGGCACCGGGTCCGGCTGCGGCGCGAGCGCGGCGAGCACATCGGTCGCCTCGATGAACTGCGTCGTCGCGGCCCCGTCGCGGAAGACCGGCGCGGCGAGCGCCGCCCGGTGGAAGGGGATCGTCGTCGGCACACCGGCGATCTCGTAGGCGGCGAGCGCCGCCTCCATGCGCGCGATGGCCGCCGCGCGGTCCGCGCCGTGCGCGATCAGTTTCGCGACGAGCGAGTCGTACTGCGTGGGGATCGCATCGCCCGCGCGGTAGCCGCCGTCCACGCGGACACCGTCGCCCGTCGGCTCGCGATAGCGCGTCAGGAGGCCGGGCAGGGGCTGGAAGCGGCGGGCGGGGTCCTCTGCGACGATGCGGCACTCGATGGCGTGCCCGGTGGCGGTGATGTCACCTTGCGCGAGCGTCAGCGGTTCGCCGAGCGCGATCCGCAACTGCCACTGGACGATGTCCACACCCGTGACCATTTCCGTGACGGGGTGCTCGACCTGGACGCGCGTGTTCATTTCGAGGAAGGAGACCTCGCCGCCCTGCTCGATGAACTCGACCGTCCCCGCGCTGACGTAGCCGACGCTGCGCGCGAGGGCGACGGCCGCTTCGGTGATCCGGTCGCGCGCCTCCGGGGTGATGCCGGGCGCAGGCGATTCCTCGATCAGTTTCTGGTGCCGCCGCTGCACCGAACAATCGCGCTCGCCGAGATGGACGGCGTTGCCGTGCGCGTCCGCGAGCACCTGCACTTCGATGTGCCGGGGCGTCGGGAAGTATCGTTCGAGATAGACCGCCGCATTGCCGAACGACCGCGCGCCCTCCCGCGCCGCCCCCTCCAATGCCGCCGCCAAATCCTCGGCGCGCTCGACGACGCGGAAGCCGCGCCCGCCGCCGCCGCCCGCCGCCTTCACCGCGAGCGGGTAGCCGTGTTCACCCGCCCACGCGCGCGCGACCGCGATGTCGCTCACAGCATCCGCCGTGCCGGGCACGATCGGCACGCCCGCATCGGCGGCGATCCGGCGCGCGGCCACTTTGTCGCCCATCGCGCGGATCACCTCGGCGCGCGGCCCGACGAAGGCGATCCCCGCCGCCGCGCACGCCTCGGCGAGCGCCGGGTTCTCGGAGAGGAAGCCGTAGCCGGGGTGGAGGAGCGTCGCGCCGGATCGCCGCGCCGCGCCGATCAGCGCCGGGATGTCGAGATACGGGAGCGCGGCGGTCGTCGCCTCGATGCGGAAGGCGCGATCCGCCATCTCGACGTGCAGCGCGTCCTGCTCGCCGGGGCCGTAGACGGCGACGCTCGTCAGGCCGAGCGCGCGGCACGCCCGGATAATCCGGCACGCGATCTCGCCGCGATTTGCAATGAGGACGGTCGCCACACTCACCCTGCTCCACTCCTTTGGGCGATTATGGCGCATCGAAGCGCGTGCGGGCAAATATCAGGAGACGATTACGGCAGATTCCGGGTGTCGTGCTCGATGTGACTATCCCGTGCTACTTAGCTGGACGAGACAGTATGCTCTTCGCCTGTTGTCAGGAGCACGATTGTAACATTCGGAATTTGCGCGGCGTACTTCCCTGCCATCAGCCGAAATGCTGTTTGATCGGCGAGAAAGAAGAATTTGTAACCGGCCTGAGCAGGTAGTGTCCACGGGTTTCTGTAATTAGCGGTGCCGCTTTGCCAGGCGGCCATCGTCCTCCACGATCGGTGTGGCAACGAACCGACGCGAAGGAGGAAGACGATGGCTTATCGACAGCGTACCGGCGTGGCGTCAGCAACACAATCCATCCTGACCGACTATCCCGATTTCTTGCGGTCACTTGTGGAGCGGGTGGTGCAGGCGGTCCTCGAAGCCGAGATGACCGCACACTTGCGTGCCGAGCCCTATGAGCGCAGCCCCGAACGGCGGGGTTACCGCAACGGCTACAAGCCGCGCCAACTCAACACCCGCGTCGGCACGCTCTCCCTGCAACTTCCACAAGACCGGGACGGCACGTTCTCGACGCAACTGTTCGCGCGCTACCAACGCAACGAGAAGGCGCTCGTCCTGGCACTCATGGAGATGTACGTCGAAGGCGTCTCGACCCGCAAAGTGCGCGAGATCACCGAAGTGCTGTGCGGCACGACGTTCTCCAAGAGCCTCGTGTCGGAGTTGGCGGGACAGTTGGACGCGGAGTTGGAGGCGTGGCGCAACCGTCGGCTCATCGAGACGACCTATCCCTACCTCAGTGTGGATGCCCGCTATGAGCATGTGCGGCAGGGCGGCCAGATCGTCAGCCAAGGCGTGCTCATCGTCGCGGGCGTGCGCGCGGACGGGCATCGCGAGGTCCTTGCCGTCGAAGTTGCCGATACCGAGAGCGAGGGGACGTATCACCAGCTCTTTCGGGATCTCAAATCACGTGGCCTCAACGGGGTGCGGCTGGTGACGAGCGACGACCACCGGGGGCTGAAGGCGGCGATCGACCGGCATTTCCACGGCGCGAGTTGGCAACGGTGCCAGGTGCACTTCGCTCGTGATCTCGTCAAGCTGGTCGGTGCGGGACGACGCGGAGACCTTGCGGCCGATTTGCGCGAGATCTTCGCGGCGACGACGCGGGAGCAGGCGATGGCGCTGGCGGAAGTGGTGGCGGCACGCTGGGAATCGAGCCATCCCGCGGTCGCGCGGCTCGTGGAGGAAGGGATTGAGGATTGCCTCGCCTGTCTCGCGTTCCCCTTGGCGCATCGGGCGCGTATCCGCACCACGAACGGCTTGGAGCGATTGCACGAAGAAATCAAGCGGCGGACACAGGTGGTGCGCATCTTCCCCAACACTGCGGCTTGTTTGCGGCTGGTGACGGCGTTGTGCGTCGAGCAATCGGAGGAGTGGGTCAGTGGGCGGCGCTGCCTCGACATGACTCCGTCGGAGACACCGCTCGGAAAGGATGGGGGGCACGCGCATCAATCCGCTCCATACTAGCGCAAAAACGGTTTGCATCCTCACTCGCGTGCAAGTATCATGCGGTCACTGCGTAACCAGGGCGATAGGCCTCGTCGCGGCACGAAGTAAGGCCCTTCCGGTCGCATCGGGACGGATTCGCGGCCCCCGCCGTGCGCGGAAGTATCGGATTATCTTCCGTGGATCGGCGGCATTGGATGGCTGCGTTGCGCTCCCCGTGCGCATCAGGACGGCAATGCAGGAACGGAGGTGCTCCATGGACACAGGAACGCCGGACATGCACGCGTCTTCGACGGGACAGACGTTCACGGACGCCGCCTGGCTCGACGACCACTTCGAGGCGGCCCGGCCGGAGTACGAGGCGCAGCTGCGCGCGGTCGGCATCCGACCCGGCTGGCATGTCCTCGACGCCGCCTGCGGCTCCGGTTCCTTCCTCCCCTGGCTCGCGGACCTGGTCGGCCCGACCGGTCACCTCGCCGCGCTCGACCTCGCGCCCGACAACGTCGCGGTCGCGGAGCAGCGGGTGGCCGCGGCGGCGCCGCCCTGCCCGGTGGAGGCGCGCGGCGGCACGGTCCTCGCCCTGCCGTATGCGGACGGCAGCCTCGACGCCGTCTGGTTCGCCAACACCGCGCAGTACCTGACCGATGCGGAGCTGGTGACGGCGCTGGCGGAGTTCCGCCGGGTGGTGCGGCCGGGGGGCCTCGTCGCGGTCAAGGAGGCTGATCTAGCCTCCCAGTCCATCGCACCCGCGCCGCCCGGACTCTTCCTGCGGCTCACGGAGGAAGCGGCGCGGCACGGCGTGGTGCAGGCGGTGGGGACGCTGCGCACCCCGCTGCTCGGCGGCTGGCTGCGGCGGGCGGGGCTGGTGGAGGTCTGGCGGCGCGCGACGCTGATCGAGCGCTCCCCGCCCCTGGATGCGACGACGCGCCGATTCTGGCGGAACACCCTGACCCTCTTCGCGGCGACCGCCGCGGGGTGGGACGTGCCCGAAGCGGACCGCGAGGCGTGGGAGGGGCTGCGCGACCCGGACGGACTGGACCGCTTCCTGGACGACCCGGACACATGCCTGATCGATGCGAATGTGCTGGCGGTCGGCCGCGTGCCCGCGGTAGGCTGAGGGGATACGGGTCCTGAGAAGTCGAACGATGTGGAGGAATCTACAGAACTTCGTGGACACAACCCCTGAGCATTGCGGAGTTTCTCGAAATCCTTCATGAATGTCGTCCATTGTTGTGAGCCAAAATCGTTGCCCTTGTACGGAGTAGTCGTCTTAATCTCACCGATTATGCGTTGCCCGTCTAATGTCCGTTCATCAATATCCAACCCGGGCGCTCCCTGCGCTTTCGCGGCAATGTCGAATGGGCGCATACGGAACTTCTGAGATAAATAGTCCTTTGCCATTAGACCCGCGACAAAGCTCATGCCATTACTCGCATTACCAGAAATCTCCTTCATTGCGAGGAGAAATTGATACCAGTCCCTGATTGGCGCGCCGAGGTCCGGGATGCTTTCGCTATCGAGATGCCTCTTAAGTGGTCAAGCCGTTGCCTGATAGATTCCAAATACTGCTGCTCACCGAGCGTTTGCACCATTGGTTAACTCCTTCGGCCATTTCGTCTCGGCATCTCACAACGGAATGTTGCCGTGCCGACGTTCCGGCCACGGGCGTTGCTTGTTCCGCAGGAGGGCGAGGGCCTGGATGAGCCGGAAGCGCGTCTCGCGGGGCTGGATCACGTCGTCCACGTAGCCGCGGGCGGCGACGGCGAAGGGGTTGGCGAATCGCTCCTCGTAGTCCGCGACGAGTTCGGCGCGTTTCTCCGCCGGGTCGGACGCCGCCGCGATCTCGCGCCGCGCGATCACCGCGACCGCCGCGTCCGGCCCCATCACGGCGACCTCCGCCGTCGGCCAGGCGAGATTGAGGTCCGCGCCGACGCTCTTGGAGCACATCACAACGTACGCGCCGCCGTACGCCTTGCGCGTGATCACCGTCACCTTCGGTACCGTCGCCTCGCAGTAGGCGTAGAGCAATTTGGAGCCGTGCCGGATGATGCCGCCGTACTCCTGGTCGGTGCCGGGGAGGAAGCCGGGCACGTCCTCGAAGGTGACGAGCGGCACGTTGAAGGCGTCGCAGAGGCGGACGAAGCGCGCCGCTTTCTCCGAGGCGAGGATGTCCAGCGTGCCCGCCAGATGCATCGGCTGGTTGGCGACGACGCCGACCGAGTAGCCATCGAGCCGCGCGAAGCCGGTGAGGATGTTCGGCGCGAACTCCGGCTGCAACTCGAAGAACGAGTCCACGTCCACAACGCGGCGGATGACGCCGCGCATGTCGTACGGCTTCGTCCGCTGCTCCGGCACGAGATCGTCCAATTCGGGGTCGGCGCGGTGCGGGTCATCGGTCGGCGCGACGCGCGGCGGCTGCTCCTTGTTGTTCGAAGGCAGATAGGAGAGGAAAGCGCGGACGAGATCAACGCTGTGATCCTCGTCCACCGCGACGAGTTGCGCGACGCCGCTCTCCGTCGCGTGCGTGTGCGCGCCGCCGAGCGATTCGTGCGTCACGTCTTCGCCGGTGACGGTCTTAATCACGTCCGGCCCCGTGATGAACATCTGCGAGATGCCGTCCACCATCACGACGAGGTCGGTCATCGCGGGAGAATAGACGGCGCCGCCCGCGCACGGCCCGGCGATGATAGAGACCTGCGGGATGATGCCGGAGCATTGCACGTTGCGATAGAAGACCTCGCCGTACCCCTCCAATCCCTCGACGCCCTCCTGGATGCGCGCGCCCGCGCTGTCGTTGATGCCGATCATCGGCACGCCCGCCGCCCGCGCCTTGTCCATGATCTTGACGACCTTCTCCGCGAAGACCTCGCCCAGGGAGCCGCCATAGACGGTGAAATCCTGCGAGAAGACGCAGACGGGCCGCCCGTCGAGCAGCCCGAAGCCCGTCACGACGCCGTCGCCGAGCGGGTGCCGCTCCGGCATCGTGAAGTGCTCCGAGCGATGCACCGCGTACGGGTCGAGTTCGCTGAAGGTGCCCTCGTCGAGCAGCGCGAGCACGCGCTCGCGCGCCGTGCGCTTGCCGCGCGCGTGCTGCTTCCGCTGCGCCTCGTCCTCCTCGCGCTGCCGCTGCGATTGCAACCGCGCGATTCGCTCCGCGTGGGGGTGGTTATTCGTTGCCATGCCGCTCCCGAAATTCGGTGATGTCCGACAGATTATCCGGGTCGGGATAGGTCGGCGGCAAGCCGTGATCGAAGAGGATCGCCGTCGCGACCTGCCGCAGATACGAGAGGTCGGGCGTGAAGATGACGCCCTGGCCGTGGAAGAGATTCCCTTCCGTCAGCAGTTCCCACGTCCGCTCGTCCACGCCGACATCCGTCCGCGCCATCTCCTCGGAGAGCCAGACATCGAGAATTGTGAACGCGCTATCCGCGACCCACGCGCCCATCGAGCCGCGCTCCACCAGGTCCGCGCAGCGCAAAGCCATCCGCGCAATCGTGATGTCCGCGCCGTCGCGGTCGCGCCGCTCGATCCGCTCAAGAATCGGCCGCACCATCGCCACCGCTTCCGGCGGCGCGTGATACTCTTCCGCGATTGTTTCGAGGCTCATACCTAACCCCCTGCCCCTTCCCCACGGGGGAAGGGGTGACTCATGCGGATACCGTGCCGCTTCCCCGAACATCCCGATCACGAGGAGGCTCACCCCCCGACCCCCTCTCCTTTGCCGTGGGGCAAAGGCTCCGTACGAGAGGGGGTCGGGGGGTGAGGTTTCCCTACACCGGCCGCGCCGCCCGATACGTCCCCCAGATGTCGCGGAGGGCGGTGCAGATTTCGCCCAGCGTCGCGCCCGCGAGGAGCGCGGCGCGCATCGGGCCGAGCAGTTCCGCGCTCCCCTGCGCGGCGGTGCGGACGACGCCGAGCGCCGACTCGCAGGCGATGGTATTGCGGCTCGCACGATGCGCCGCGAGGCGGGCGGCCTGCTTCCGCTCCGCGTCCGGGTCGGGCCGGAGGATCGGCACATCAATCTCCTCCCGCTCCTGATAGCGGTTGACGCCGACGACGACGCGCTCGCCCGTCTCCTGCCCCATCTCCTGCCGGTAGGCGTGCTCGGCAATCGCCCCGGCGATGAAGCCGCTCTCCGTCGCCGCGACTGCCCCGCCGCGCTCCGCCACGCGCTCCATCCAGCGGCGCGCCTCGTGCTCCACGCCGTCGGTCAGCGCCTCGATGTAGTACGAGCCGCCGAGCGGGTCCGCCGTCGCCGTGACGCCGCTCTCCTCCGCGATCACCTGCTGCGTGCGGAGCGCAAGGGTCGCGGAGTGCTCCGTCGGCAGGCCGAGCGCTTCGTCGAAGGAGTTGGTGTGCAAGCTCTGCGTCCCGCCCAGGACGGCGGCGAGAGCCTGCAAGGCGACGCGCACGACATTGTTGTGCGGCTGCTGCGCGGTCAGCGTGCAACCGCATGTCTGCGTGTGGAATCGGAGGAGCATGGACCG
>JAICIL010000173.1 GCA_025924435.1 Chloroflexia bacterium
CCCTGCAAATAGACGTGCATCATGTGCGCCTGCGGCGGGTCGGGCTTGACCGCCACCCCCGGCACGGAGCCGAGCGCGGCGGCGATGGCGACGGCGCGCTCGTGGTAGTGCGGGAAGCGATCGAGGCGCTGGCGCAGCTTCGTGCGGGCGGAGACGATATACGGGACGACATGGATGATCCTGCCGCCGTGGCGCACCTGCCAGACGCGCGCCTCCGCGATGAACTCCGCCGATCCGGCGAGCGCGGACCCGGCCATCGCGCCGATGCCCTTGTAAAAGGAGACGTAGACGCTGTCGAAGAGCGCACTGATCTCCGCGTAGGAGCGGCCATAGAAGGGGGCGGACTCCCAGAGTCGCGCGCCATCCATATGGGCCGCCGCGCCGCGTTCCCGTGCCCAGTCGGTCTGTGCCTGCAACGCTTCCCACGACGGGAGCATGCCGCCGAGATCGCGCTGCGGCAATTCGATCAGGAGCGCGGCGATCGGCTCCGCGACCGCCTGCAAATCCTCCCGCGTCATCGGCCGCCGCGCGTCGCCGACGAGCCGCGCGTGGAGGCCGTGCAGCCGCTGATAGCCCTTCTCTTCCTTCGTCTCCACATGGCACATCGGATGGTAGGCGACGGTGTCGCACCGCTTCCGCTCCGCCCAGATGCGCAGGGCGATCTGCTGCGCCATCGTGCCGGTCGGCAGGAAGAGTGCGGCCTCGGTGCCGAGGATCGCCGCGATCTCTCGCTCGAACTCTTCGATCAGGTCGCCCTTCCCGTAGACATCCACGCCTTCATCCGGCGATGTCGCCGACGCGAGCGCCGCGAGTTCGTCGTGCGGGCGCATCATTCCGTGCCCGCCGAGGAACCGCTCGCATGCCTCCATGATCGCTTCCCGCGTCGGCGCCGCCTGATTGAGAACCATCGGTTTCCCCTCCCCACGGTGATGGCGGCATCGCCCCACAGATCGCGACGCGCCCGGCCCGTGCATCATACCGCGTTCGCGCCCGGAAATGCGGCGCGACAAGCGAGGATGCCCACCTTTCCGGGCAATGCCAGTGGCGCGAATAGCACCAATATCCCTCTGTATCAGTCACTTGCCCGCTGGTATGTGTGGCACGAAACATGCTCCTACACCCCACGTCGGTTCCGTTCACGGAAGGAGTATTATCATGGTTTCCGAGCAACCTCAGAACCGCAGTGACACGATGATCGGGTCATCGCCCAAGTCTGGTGGCGGTTCCCAGAAGGCATCCGGCGGCATGCAGGGCGGCGCGGGGGATTCGTCGCAGGCGCAGACCGACATGGGCGCGAAGGCCCAGGATGTCGTCGATCAGACGCAGCAGAAGGCGGGCGAGGTCGTTGACCAGGCGAAGCAGCAGGCGACGAGCCAATTGTCCTCGCAGAAGGATCGGGCGGTGGACAGCCTCGGCACCGTCGCGGACGCCCTGCGGCAGACGGGTAAGCATCTGCGCCAGAACGATCAGCAGGGCGTCGCGCAGTTCGCCGACAAGGCGGCGGAGCGGGTGGAGCAGTTCTCCGGCCAGTTGCGCGGCAAGGATGTGCAGGAGATCGTCCGCGACGTGGAGCGGTACGCGCGACAGCAGCCCGCCCTCTTCCTCGGCGGCGCGTTCGTCCTCGGCCTGCTCGGCGCGCGCTTCCTCAAGAGCACCGCGCAACGCGATGACGACAGCGATGGCGGCCAGTATCGCTCCGACCGGTACGGCTCCGGCCCGTACGGCGGCTATCGGCCGGGATATTATTCTGGCGCGTATGGCAGCCGATACGGTCGCGGCCAGTATGGCGGGCAGTACAGCGGCCAGTATCCGGGCGGCACGGCGGCCGGGCGGACCGGCGAGTACGGGACGGGTACGGGCGAGCACAACTGGTACGTCCGTGGTACGGAGATGCAGTGATGCAGGGCAGGGACGAGCGTTCGCTCGGTGAACTCTTCGGCGACCTCGCGCGCGAGACGAGCACGCTCGTCCGCCAGGAGGTGCAGCTGGCGAAGACCGAGATGACGCAGAAGGCGACCGCAGTCGGCAAGGACATCGGCTTCCTCGCGGTGGGCGGCCTGATCGCCTACGCGGGCCTGCTCGCGCTGATCGCGACCATCATCATCATCCTCGGCACGATCGGCCTGCCGTGGTGGCTCTCGGCCCTGATCGTCACCGTCGTCGTCCTGGCGATCGGCGGCATCCTCGTGCAGCGGGGCCTCAACGCCCTCAAGCACCAGAGCATGGCGCCGGAGCAGACGATCCAAACATTGAAGGAGGACCGCCAATGGGCGAAAGAGCAGATGTGATGCGGGAATACGGGCAGCCGCGCGACCCCGACTGGCAGCCCGCCGGGGAGGCCGCAGAGAGCGAATCGCCCGAAGAACTCCGCGTGGAGATCGAGGAGACCCGCGTCGAGATGAGCGGGACGATTGATGCGATCCAGGAGAAGTTGAACCCCGACCGTCTTAAGGAGCAGGTGACGGACGCGGTGCAGCAGCAAGTCGAGACGGTCAAGGAGAATATCCGCGACGCAACCGTCGGGAGGGCCGAGCAGATGGTCAGTAATGTCGGCGATTCGGCGCAGCGCGCCGGGTCCGGAGTGGTCGAGACGATCAAGCAGAACCCGATCCCCGCCGCGCTCGCCGCGCTCGGCATCGGCTGGCTCTGGATGAAGCGCTCCGGCGGCTCGTCCGACCGGCAGTATGTCTATCGCGGCGGCGGCTATGACGGCGGTGACCGCGCGTACTACGCCGGTGGCCGCCCCTCCTACGGGCGCGGCCAAACCTACGGCGCCTCGTCCTACGGCTATGGCGGCTATGGGCAAGAGCGGGGCTACGGGCGCGGGCAGGCGTACTACGGCACCGGTCAGGGGGGCGACGATCAATCGCTCGGCGACCGCGTCGGCAATGTGACCGATCAGGCGAAAGACAAGGTCGGCGACGTCACCGGGCAGGCGAAAGAGGCCGTCACGGACGCCGCGAGCCAGGCGAAAGAGAAAGTCGGGCAGTTCACCGACCAGGCGCAGGATCAGGTCGGCGAATGGGGCGGCCAGGTGCAGTACGGCGCGCAGCAGGCGAAGTACCGCTTCGACCAGACGATGCACGAGAACCCGCTCGCCGTCAGCGCGGCGGCGCTCGCGCTCGGCCTCGCGGTCGGCATGTCCCTGCCGGAGACCCCGTTCGAGGACAAATTGATGGGCGAAGCGCGCGACAGCGTGATGGAAAAGGCCCAGGCGACCGCCCAGGAGACGATGCAGAAGGTCGGGCAGGTGGCGCAGCAGGTGCAGCAGACCGCCACCGAGACCGCGAAGGACGCGGCGCAGAAGCAGGGCCTGACCTCCGGCTCGCCCCAGCAAGGCAGTCAGCAGAGCAGCCAGCAGCGGGGCGGCGCGCAGCAATCGCGCGGCAACACGCCGTCGAGCGGCGCGCAGAGCATGCCGAAGCAGCAGACTGCGCAATCCACGCAGCCCTCGACCACCGGGCAGTAACGCGTCTCGCGCCATCCACGCCAGCGCCGTGAACATCGTCGTTCACGGCGTTCTTATGCCAACATTCGCAGGGGCGGTTCGTGAACCGCCCTCCCCGGCTTCATGTGAGCATGTGCATATCTCGCAATCGCCACGGCGATCGGATGCGGGCGAATCGCGAATCGCCCCTACGCACCCCGCTCCATCATCCGTTCCCAGAAGCGACGGGCCGCCTCGAAAAATGCGCGCGCCGCCGCGCTCTCCGGATCGGTCGCGACGATGGGGCGGCCCGCGTCGCCCGCGCTCGCGATGGCGGGGGTGAGCGGCAGTTCCGCCAGCATCGGGTGGGAGAGCGGGCCGCCCGGCGTCTCGTGGCGCGGCCAGATCGTGTGCCGCGCGCCGCAGTCGGGGCACACGAAGTAACTCATGTTGAGGATCGTCCCGATCACCGGCACATGCGCCGCCTCGTAGAATTGCAGCATCCGCATCGTATCAATCTGCGCGACCTCCTGCGGCGTCGTCACGAGCACGACGCCGCTTGGTTTGATCTCCCGCGCGACGGTCGCATGCGGCTCCGCCGTGCCGGGCGGGAGATCGAGCAGGAGCACATCGAGCGGCCCCCATGCCACGTCCGCGATCAGTTGCCGGACGAGCATCCCGGCGAAGCGGCCATCCAGTTGCACCGCTTGCCGCTCGCCGATCAGCATGCCGACCGAAAACGTCCGCACGCCGAATCGCTCGACGGCGGGCATCCGCTCCGCCCCTTCCAGCGGCGCACGATGCCCGATGGGGAGCATCACCTCGCCCGGCGCGCCGAGCATCACGCCGACGTCCGGCCCGTGGATGTCGGCATCGAGCAGCCCGATCCGCTGCCCGATCGCCGCGAGCGCGACCGCCAGGTTGACCGCCACCGTGCTCTTGCCGACGCCACCCTTGCCGCTGCCGATCGCGACGATCCGGCGCGGCGTGTCACCTGTATCTGCCATGCGATTGCTCGCCCCTTCGTCTCAACGCAACAACGTGCATATGATGGGAGTATCGCGGAAACTGTGGCCCCGGCCATTCCCCGAAACGGGGAGGCAGGATACTTGCGTCTCAATACGCAGCGCATGCGGTAGGATACCGCATGCGCGCGGCTGAGTGGCCGCGCCCGCATCGAAGAGAGATTGGATAAAGGCCCACCGCATGCACCGTACGCCAACCCTTGCCCGCCGAAAATTCCTCGCGTATTCCGCGACCGCCATCGCCGCAGCCACCCTCGCGGCCTGTGGTTATCGGCCATCTAACCCAACCGAGGGTCCTGCGGCGACACCGTCACCATTGACGGCGGCGCTACCCGCCGACACGCCTCCACCGCCGGCCCCTACGCCTGCGGCCGCTGCGCCTACATCGCCGATCCTCCCAACCCCCACCGCCGCACCGACGGTCACGGCGATCCCCCCGATCCCAACGTCCGCCCCCGCGACCGTCGCCCCGCCGCCTCCCGTGCCGACCCGGCGGGTTGGGACGGCCACGGGGATCGTCACCCTCCCCGCCCCGCCGGGGCCGGGCACAATCGTTGATGTCACCCAGTACGGCGCGGCGGGCGACGGCGCAACGGACGACACCGCCGCGATCCAGGCGGCGATTGACGCCGTCCCGGCCGCCGGCGGCACGGTGATGTTCCCGCCGGGGACGTATATCGTCGCGCCGGGGCGGACGACCGGCATCGCGATCAAGGGCAACCTGAATCTCGTCGGCTCCGGTGCGAATACGGTGCTGAAGATCAAGGATCATCTGGGCGACTGGCAGCGGCTATTCTCGCCGAAGAGTCTGGGCGACACCGTGGAGAACTTCTCGGTGGCGGATCTCTCGTTCGACGCGAACATCGCGAATAACCCGGAATCGGTCATCAGCGAGATGCAGGAAGCGACGTACCAGACCTTCATCCATCTCCAGGCCGGTCGCAATCTTCGCGTGCAGCGCTGTCGCTTCGCGCCCTATGCCGGCGTCTGGGCCGTCTCGTTCAACGGCGAGACGATCCGCGACTGCTCCATCACCGATTCGTACTTCCAGTTCGTGATGCGAGACGACAACCCGGACTACGACAACTCGGCGGTCTATATCGAAGGGTCGAACTACATCCTCTCCGGCAACATCTTCGAGACCACGCCCCACCCGTACCACGAGGGGCGCGCCTGCATGGAGGCGCACGGCGGCCCGGCGGAGGTCTTCGGCAACACCGCCACCGGCTATCAGACGCTCCTCAACATCGTCGGGTCCTACTTCGATGGCGGCAACTCCAGCGATATTGCCTGCCACGACAACACCGCCAGGGATGCCCTTATCGGCATTATGCTCTGGCCGACCCTGCCGAATAACCTGAAGAATGTCACCGTGACGGACAATACCATCGAGGTCGCGCAGTTGAAGCACGGCACGGCGGATACCGGCGGTGTCTCCGTCATCTTCTCGTACGAGGCGAAGGGGCGGGCGTCGAACATCACGATCGCGCGGAACGCGATCCGCTTCCAAGACGAGGGCGCGGGGCGGCCGGGGGATTTCTACTACAACTCCGCCGGTGTCGCGCTCCACAATCTCGGCGGCACGTCGGACGCCATTATCGAGGGGAATTCCATCGAACTCGCGCCCTCCGGCGGCATCCTGATCGGCAACGGCGAGCCGGGCCGGCGCATTTTTCGCAATGTGCGGGTCGCCAACAACACGATCGTCAATCCGGGCCAGAATCTCGGGTTCCCCGGCGCATTCCGGGGGGGAGTGCTCGTCAACTCGAGCGCGTCGAGCATCGAAATAACGGGAAACACGATCACCGATACCTTCCTGGTGCGCCGCTGCCCCGCCGCCATCGCCTTCGACTCCGCCCCCGGCGACATCTATCGCGACATCGTTGTCCGCGCAAATG
This sequence comes from Chloroflexia bacterium, assembly GCA_025924435.1. Next base: position 6,351 of record JAICIL010000173.1, read on the forward strand.
TCATCCAGGCGCTCAATGGCCCGCTGCCTCTCGCGCTGCCACAAGGTGCGGTGCGGTGATGTAGTCCTTTCGATATCGGGAGGTGAGCGCGGGCGATGGGCGACCCCGACCGCCCGCGCGAGCGGGGTGAAAGGGCGGCTTACTGCTGAAATGCCTGGCCCACGACTTCCGGCAGGCGGGCGGCAGCGGCCTCAACGACCTTCGTCGCCGCCCCGACGATCTCGCGCTGCGCCGCCGCGTCGGCGATCTGCTCGGCGTCGCTCATCACCGCGAGACTGGCTTCGAGTTGCCGGACGACCTCCGTGACGGGGCCGCGCGGCGGCACGATATGAATCTTGCCGTTGATAATCACGAACCCCGAACCATCCACCTTGACGCCCGGCGAGACGTACATCGCCACAATTGCAATTTCCCGGATCGGTCGGCTTGCCATGATCCATTCCTTTCTTCGTCGCGCGGCACACGCCGCGCGAAACCTGCATCGCTAACGTAGCGTGCGAGCGGCGAGCGGGCATCCGCAAATGTACCTATCTTTCCGCGGCTCTTCCGGCGCGGGCGATTGCGGGGGCGAACGCTCCCGGATGCGCCGCCGATGGATGCGCGGCCCGCGTGACGCACGCGGCGTGTGCGGGTATAGTTGCCGCGTCTTCGGATACGGCGATGGAACGAGTGACGGGCGTGGAGGGCGCGAGATGGCACAAACGGAAACGGCGCGACTGGACGAACTCTTCTCCGCGGCAGCGAAGCGCGTCGCCCCCGGCGCCCCGGGCGGGCGGGGCCTTTCCCCGGATCGTGTGAACTTCGCGGGCGGCGCGCCCGACCCGAAGAGCATGCCGACCAAGGCAATCGGGGCCGCCGCCGTGCGGGCGATGGAGAAGAACGGCCAGTGGGCGCTCCAATACGGCGGGGCGGCCGGTTATGACGGCCTGATCGAGCAACTGCTCATTAAACTGAAGCGCGACAATGGCGTGGAGGCCCGCCCGGAGAATGTCCTCATCACGGCGGGGGCATCGCAAGCGATTGATCTCGTCTGCGATGCGCTCGTGGATCCCGGCGACACGATCCTCTCGGAGGAACCGGCCTTTCTGGGCGCGCTCCGCCTCTTCAACGCCCACCAGGCGAACATCGTCGGCATCCCGGTGGACGACCGGGGCATGGAGGTGGATTTCCTCGCGGACAAACTGGCCGAACTGAAGGCGCAGGGCGTCCGGCCCAAGTTCATCTACACCATCCCCACCTTCCAGAACCCGACCGGCGTGACGATGCCCCTCGACCGGCGGCGGCGCCTCCTCGCGCTGGCGAAGGAGTACAACGTCGCCGTCCTCGAGGACGACGCGTATTTCGATCTCCGCTTCTCCGGCGAGCGGCTGCCGATGCTGGTCACGCTGGACGACGCCGGGCTGGTGATCTACACCGGCACCTTCTCCAAGATCATCGGCGCCGGGCTGCGGCTCGGCTGGATCATCGGGCCGGAACCATTCATCCATAAGGTCGCGAAACTGAAGCCGGACGGCGGCACCAGCCCGTTCGCCTCGCACATCGTCGCGGAGTATGCGCCCTCGCAACTCGAAGAGCATGTGAAGGAACTCGTCGCGGTCTACCGGAACCGGCGGGACGCGATGCTCAGCGCGCTCAAAACCGAGATGCCGGAGGGCATCGCGTGGACGGAGCCGGAGGGCGGCTTCTTCGTCTGGCTGACGCTGCCGGAAGGCATGGACGCCGTCGCGATCCAGCCCGAGGCGGCGGCGCACGGCGTGGATTTCATGCCCGGCACCGTCTTCTACGCGAATCAGCAGGGGCGGCGGAACATCCGCCTCGCCTACTCCTTCACGGATGAAGAGACGATCCGCCGTGGTATCAAGACGCTCGCGGGCATCCTCCGCGAATACGCGCCAGCACGGTAGCGCGTCGCTGCGGGATATACCGGGGAAACGAACCGCCAATACTGCCCAAAGGGCACCCGCAAGAGCGCCAAGAAGAGAAAGAGAAGAACCACATCCTTCTTCGCGTTTTCTTGGCGTCCTTGCGGGTGCCCCTTGGGCAGTATTGGCGGTTGAGAATCCTTGTCTCCGGGCCGCTAAGGATTCAACTTCCGTGATACCGCCAGGCGTAATAGTGCCGCCCAATGTTGCCGAACTCGGTCCTGAAGGCGTCGGGGTTGCTCTCCGTGTAGGTGAGCACGCGCCGCTCGAAGACTTGCACGGCGATCCGCTTCGGCACGCCGCCGACGGTGAAGGTCGCGGTGAATGGCTCGCAGATCGCGTAGCCGATGGCGGCAAGCCCGACCCGGCCGCGGAACGCCGCGAACGGCGGGAGGACGTTGTGCCGCGTCGCGGCGTCGTACGTACCCGGTGATGCAATCGCCGTCGCCGGTTGGCCGCTGTCGGGGATCAACCGCCCGTCGTCGGCGAAGGACGCGGCGGGGGAGGCCATGCCGCGCATCGGCGCCGGGGCGAAGAGCGGCGCGCCGGCCGCGCTCAGGGTGGCGTATGTCGGGCCGGTGCCGGTCGGATCCCCCGCCACCGGGATCGCCGGTGGGTCGCGATGCACGAACGCGGCATCGCCCGCCTGCTGATCGCCGGTGACGAGTTCCTTCGCGAGCAACCCGTTCGTCACGACGCCGGTCGCCGGGTTCGTCAGTTCCATCCGCCCTTTGTCGAAGTATTGCACGACCCGCATGCCGCCGGGCGCTTCCGCGTACGCCTCGGCGATTGCTTCCGTCGCGGATGGCCCCCAGAAGTTCGGCGCGATCCCCTCGCCCTGCAACCACTGGATGCGGAAGAGCGGCGACGCGAACTCCGTCGCGCCCACGGGGAACGTCCCGCAGGCCAGCGCGGCGAGGACGACCAACATCTTCCCCATGTTGCGACGTATCATGCGCACGCTCATCATCCGGTAGCGCGGGCTTTCCAGCCTGCGCCCCGCCCGCAGGCGCAG
>JAICIL010000174.1 GCA_025924435.1 Chloroflexia bacterium
GAGCGGCTGGCGAAGTTCGCGCTGCCCCACCTGGCGCCGCCCGCCGTGGCGCCGCCGATCCCGGGGCATCCCGAACCGCCGGCCGCCGCGCCGCCCGTCGGCCCGGAGTCCCGCAAGCCATAGCGGGGCAATCCGCTACTTGAGCACGGATCTGTCATCGAATGGAGATCCCTCGACCGTATTGCCCCATGCCGCCGTCGTTGATGGGCGTCGCACTCTGCACGACGTGGTCTGTGCCGCCCTGCGTGCCGCGGGGTATCCCGTCGTCGAGTGCGAATCCCACAGCAGGTTCCTGATCGCCCGCCCATGGGAGCGGCCACGCATCGTCGTGATGGGCGCGTTCCATAGTTCCATGTATCTCACCCAGGAGATGGCGGCGAAGGGCTTGTCGCCCCCTACCTCCTGCTCGCGGCCGCCGTCGCGGCGGTCGGGTGGGTGGCGTGGGCTGCGGGTTGATGCGCGACTCCGCGGGCCACGATCTTGCCTGACGAAGACTGTGGCGGCTGGGATGACGCTTCCCTGAGGAAGGGCATCCGCGATGGAATCCGTGCAATCGGCGCCGCCGCTGGTCGTCCTTGCGTATGACGACTGGATCGTCGGCTGGGTGATCCGCACCGCCTTCGAGCGCGCGGGCTACCGCCTCCTCGCGTATCCGAGCGCGGTCGTCCCCTTTCATATCATCAAGCGGGAACGGCCCGCCCTCGTCGTGGTGGAGCGGACACTGGCCCCCGGCATCGTCGGCTATCCCCTCATCGACGATATGCGGCGCGACAGCGAGACGGCGGCGATCCCGGTCGTGCTCTACACTCCGCCCGCCAGCGATCTGCCGCCACCATCGGAGCGATTGAGGACCGTCGCGAAGACAGAGCCGGTCGCCGCGCTCCTGGACGCCGCGCGGGAACTGCTGACCCCGCCCGCGTGACGCGCCAATCTGACGATTTTGTCAGTTTTCGCGCGTACCCATACCACCCGGCCGCATCCTCCGTTTAGGCGAGTGTGACGATGGGGTGCAAGGGGGCGCCGCGATGCGACAGCTGGAGTGCTCGGATGAATCGAATACGGGTCGGGTTCGTCCCTCACGGCGCGAGAACGTCGCGCGGCTGCGGGCACGGGCCGGGTATCTGCGAGGGCACATCGCGCGGATTCGGGCGGAGTACGAGGCGGGGCGCATCCCGCTCGATCGGGAACTCGCACATTTTCGGGAGATCGAGCGGGAACTGCGCGAGATCGGGGCGCAACTCGGCGACCTTGCCTTCGAGGAGCCAAAACCCACGCCGGAAATGCTCTGACGACCGGCGACCTCTCTCCTAAGACCGCGCACGCGGGGGAGCCGCGATCTCAAGGGCGCAGAAGGAGGCTTCCGTGGACCGACCGTTCCGTACCCCGCAACACCGGGACGCGCTCCATCCACGGCTGCAGCGCGCCGCGGCGCTTTCCGGTCTCCTTTTCGCCGCCACCTTCGCGGCGCATATCGCCCTGGCGATCGCCGCCGGGCATTCCGCCGATCGCCCGACCAACCTGGCCGACATCTTCGTGGCGAATGAGCCGGCGGCCCGCGCCATCTTCTTCCTGCTCTTCGTGTCCGTTGCCCTCTTCGCCCCCTTCGTCTGGGGCATCACGAGCTTCATGGACGTGGACGACCGGCGGGCGGATCCGCTGCCGGTGTTCGCGTTCGGCGCGTGCGGAGTGTCTCTGCTGCTGCTCGCCCTCTTCATTGGGGGCGAGGCCGCATTGGCGGGCAAGGGCGCTACGGAACCCCCATTGGGGCTGGCGATCTTTGCCACCAAGTCCTCCTTCGAGACGGTCACCGACATGATGCTGGCCACGCTGGCCGTCGCGGGCGGGTTGATGCAGCGGCGGACGCGGCGCTTGCCCCGCCGCCTCGGCTGGCTCGGCATCGCGGGCGGTGGGGCGTACGGTGTCGGGGTGCTCTCGGACATCGATGTGCATATTCACAGCCGTCCGGCGGAGATGGCGGGGGTGGCGATGTTCATCCTCTGGATCGTGCTGACCAGCGTCTTCATGCTGCGGCGCGCCACGCCGTGACCTTATGCGCGCCCCGGCGTCCCATCTGTCGCGCTGCCGGGCATCATTAAATGCAGGCAAGCGAGCGAATTATTGCGCGGGGGCGACGGTGCGGGAGGAACGAGCGGGATTAATTGAGCAGATACAGAAACCAGTGCGCATTATGGTACAGTGAATGCGCCTTCATGGGTAACCTCCGTGGGCATCACCCCGTTCGGTGCATAGGGCGCCGGGCGGGGTGTTTCGCCAAGAGGCATCCCTGTACCGCTCCGGTCATCTCTCGGCTATCGTACCGACCGCAGTATCGGCGCACGTATCGGGTTCTCCCATCGCCCTCTGCCCGCCGCCCATCACGTCCACCGATGGCACCTTCATACCCGGTTTGACGCCCGGCACGATTCGGGATTTCTTTGTCACCTTGAGTATTGGCGAGGGCGCATCGGAGTCGAACCGACCTGCGTTGCCTCTCGGCACCGCACAACGGGGTTGAAGCCCGCGGGACGCACCGGCGCCCACCCACCCCCGTGGGAGTAGCCAGTAGCCGGTAGTCAGTAGGTAGTAGAGACGGAGACCGACTGGCGGGCAGTATTGTGGCGTCTACAATCCGCATCGTCAAGCGTATGCAGCCCTGGACCGGGATACGCGTTGATCGCCCCGGCTTTTGGTTTCTGACTACTGACTACCGACTACTGGCTACTCGCTATCCTTCCAGCGTTGAGAAGAGGTTGTTGAGCGACTCCGCCAGCGTCGGGTGCGCGAGGACGGCGTCCTTGAGGACGGTGTACGGCAGGTGGCCCAGCATCGCCATCTGGACGACCGCCATCACCTCGCCGCCCTCGACGCCGAGGATCGCGCAGCCGAGGATTTCGTCGCTCTCCGCGTCCACAATCGCCTTCATGAAGCCGCGCGTCTCGTCCATCTCCAATGCCCGCGCGACGCTTGTCATCGGCAATTTGGCGACGCGAATGTCTTTGCCCTGCGCGCGGGCCTCGCGCTCGCTCAGGCCGACGCGGCCCAGTTGCGGGTCAATGAAGACGGTGTTCGGGACGAGACGATGTGCGGTCGTCTCGCCGCCTCCGTGCAGCAGGTTCGCGCGGAGGATGCGGAAGTCGTCGTAGGAGATATGCGTGAAGGCGGGGCCGCCGTTGACATCGCCGAGCGCGTAGACGCCGGGCACATTCGTTTCCAGCCGCTCATCCACCGGGAGGTAGCCGCGATTGTCCGTCGCGATCCCGGCGGCGTCGGGGTCGAGGGCATCGGTGTTCGGCGTGCGGCCCGCCGCGACGAGGAGATGCGAGCCGGTCAGCGTCCGCTCGCCGTCGGCGTCCTTCACGGTCAGCGCGATCCCGCCGCCCGGGTGCGACGCGGCGCGGATCGTCTCCGTTTCGAGCAGGACGGTGATGCCGTCCTCGCGGAAGATCTTCGCGATCTCCGCCGCGACATCTTCGTCCTCCTTCGGGGCGAGTTGCTTGCCGCGCTGGACGATCGTCACATCGCTGCCGAAGCGGCGGAACATCTGGGCGAACTCCAGCCCGATGAAGCCGCCGCCGAGGATGAGCAGGTGTTCGGGCACGCTGTCCAGCTCCATGATCGTCGTCGAGGTGAGCGCGGGGACGCCATCCAGCCCGGCGATCTTCGGCATGGCGGGGCGCTGTCCGCTGTTGATGAGGATCGTTTCGGCGGTAATTGCGCGCTCCCCGCCGTCGTTCAGCGTCACGCGGAGCGTCTTCGGGCCGGTGAAGCGCGCCTCGCCCACGAGCAGGTCGAGACCCGGCGTTCCCTCCACGCTGCGCTCGCTGCCGGAGCGGAAGTCGTTGACGATCTCCCGCTTCCGCCGCCGCACGACGGACATATCCACGGAGATCGGCCCCGTCCGGACGCCGTAATCGGCGGCGCGGCGGGCGAGATGGGCGACGCGGGCGCTGGCGACCATCGTCTTGGTCGGCGTGCACCCCTCATTGACGCAGGTGCCGCCGATATGCTCGCGCTCGATCAGGGCCATCTTCCACCCTGCCTTCGCCAGCGTCGTCGCCAGCGGCCCGCCGGCCTGCCCCGCGCCGATCACAATACCGTCGTACCGCGTCGCGTCCGCCATCCGATGATGCTCCTTCGTGGGGCGGTTCGATCTCCCCATGCGCAGCTATTTCGCCATCGTTGCGCACGTCAATCACCACCTGCGCCGCGCATATCGTAGCAAGAAAGCCAACCAGAAGCACAGGGGACAGATACATCCCGATGGGTGCGAGGAGCAGGATGAGCAGGCTGGCGACGATCCGTAATCGGGTGCGGGCGCGGTCGAGCGCCCGCTCAGTGGGCGCGGCGCTCGTCCAATGGATTGCGCCGATGGTTGCGAGGCAGGCGGCGAGCGCGCCGCAGAGCAGCCACCGGGCGCTGTCGGGCAGGGCGGTCCCCGGTTTATTCGTGACGACATACTGGACGCCCGGGGCCATCGCCGTCAGCGTGGCGACGAGCGGGAAATGCGCGTAGAGCCAGACCTGATAGTTGGCAATCTGCCCCCCGGCCCGCGCCGCATAGATCGCGGAGCCGTCGAGATTCTCGAAGTAGAGCCACGCGAGGCAGAAGGCGATCATCAGCGCGCAGGCCGCGCTGATCGCCGCGGGGCGCGTGAGCGCCTGCTGGCCGATGCCGAGCACGACGGCCGCCACCCCTTCGCCGAGCACAATCAGCGTGAACTGCCCGAACCGCTCCGGTAAATGGGAATCGTCGGGCGAGATGTTCGTCTGGAGGCGGCCGGCGAAGAGCGGCGTGCCGATGTCCACCGCGAGGCCGATCCCGCAGAGGATGAGATGCGCGACACCCGGCACGAAGACGGAGACGATCCAGATCGCGGCGGCCAAGCCGAAGCCGCGCGCGAAATGGTTCGTCAGCGGGCGCGCCTCCGGGATCGCCCAGCCCGCGCGGAGATATTGGACCACGAGGACGGCGCGGACGACGGCGTACGAGAGCGCGAAGCCGGTCGCTGTCGCGCCGAATCCGTCCCGTACATTGATCGCGAGGGCGGCGATCGCACCCATTTCGATGACCGTGAGCAGGCGATAGATCAAGTCGTCGGCGGCGACGAAGCGTGTCGCGTAGAAGGTCGTGCCGATCCAGGACCACCAGACGGGCAGGAAGAGCGCGACGAAGGAGACCAGCCCGGTAAACCGGACGCCGTGCGTCAGCCTGCTCGACAGCTGCGCGACCGCGACGACATAGATCAGATCGAAGAAGAGTTCCAGCCAGGTAGCGTGGCGCGTCTCCTCACCCCGGACGTGGCTGCGGAGCCGTGGCACGCGGAGCATCCGTTTCGCCATCACCTTCCCGGTTACCACCGGAGGAAGTCGCGGAGCGTGCCGCGCTTCTGCGCGATGCCCGGCACCTCGAAGAGATCGAGGCCGCCACGGAGGGCATGCGCGGCGCGCCCGGTGTAGTGGGGCGCGTGCGGCCCGCCGCCGAGTTGGGCGATCGCGTCGCCGTCGCCGAGTTTGATGATCTGGCCGCGCGGCGCGTAGCGGAAGGCGGGGATCGGCGCGCCCGCGAGGTCGGCGGCGAGCGCGCGGGCGAGGAACCGCCCGTGCTGCTGCGCGAGGCTCGCCGTCGCGGGGCGGCGCTTCCCCGTGCCGTCGTCCATCCAGACGCAATCGCCCGCCACGTAGACAGCCGGATAGCCGGGTAATTGGAGCGTCGGCGCGACGCGGAGCGTCCCCTCGGTCAGCGGCACGCCGAGGGTGGGGATGAGCGGGTGCGCGGTGATCCCCGCCGTCCAGATCAGCGTGCGCGCGGCGATGGTGCGGCCATCGTCGAGGCGAACGCGCTCCCCGTCCGCCCCGACGACAAATCGCCGCTGAATGAGGCGGATGCCGCGCTCCCGCATCGCGGCGCGGGCGGCGCGGTCGAAGTGCGGCGGGAGATCGGCCATCAGCCGCTCCTCGCCGTTGACGAGGACGAGGCGGATCTGATCCGGGGCGATGCCGCACGCGGGCGCGAGACGCCGCTCGGTGAAATCGGCGAGGTCGAAGATCAGCTCGACGCCCTTCGCGCCGCCGCCCGCGACGACAATCGTCACGCCCTCGGAGGCGCGCGACGCCGTGCGGAAGCGGGCAATGAGTCGGGTGCGGATCGCCTCGGCGTCCGGCAGGTTCATGAAGGGGAGGGCGTGCGCCGCGAGGCCGCTGCCATTGCTCCCGCGCGGCAAGGTGGACGCCGCGCCGAGGGCGATCACCAGGCGGTCATAGGCAATCTCGCCGCCCTCGGCGGCGACGACGCGCCGTTCGAGGTCGAACCCGGTGATCGCCGCCTGCCGCACCGCGACGCTGCCATCCCAGAGCAGGTCGCGATAGGGCGTCGTCGCGTGCGCCGGCGCCGCCTTGCCCGCCGCGACGTCGTAGAGGAGCGGCGTGTAGGTGAACGCCCGCTGCCGGTCAATGAGCGTGACGCGCACCGGCCGCCCCGCCGCATCCCGGCGCGGACCCTCTCGCGCCAGCCGCCGTGCCAGCCGCACCCCCGCGAAGCCGCCACCGGCGATGACGATGTGCAGCGTTGAACGTTCGGTCGCCACGCAAATTCCCGCTTGAAACGCGGGAAGGGTGGCCTCGTAACCACCCCTCCATCCAACCTGTCGTTCATCGTATCACAGAAGGGCGTCTTTTCCTCGTGCCGCGAATCGTTTGAGGCGTTCGATTCGCGCAAGAATACGCGCGATGTGTTCTTTATCACGCTCCGGTTTGTTGCCGTCGTGCGAGCACATCGGCGCGTCGCATTGGCACTGCTGTTCTTCCCTTCCAGCCGCGGTGCGACGACGTTGATCAATGACAGCCGTTGCGCCAACCGCCTTAATCGTATCACACCGAGTGGTATCGGCAGGGTTACGTCATGCTAAAATGCGTCAAAGCGATCTCTTCACTCCGTTGATGCGGGAGGTGCACGGTGACGATGCTCTCCGCCCTCGGTGGCATGCCCCACCTCGTCGGGCGCGACCGCGAACTGGGCATCCTGCGCGACCGTCTCGCCGCCGCGTTCGCCGGACATGGCGGCCTCGTGCTGATCGGCGGTGAGGCGGGGATCGGCAAGACGGCGCTCGCGGAAGCGCTCTGCCGGGAGGCGGCGGGGCGGGGCGCGCTCGTCCTCGTCGGGCGCTGCCACGACCGCACCGAGACGCCTCCCTACGGCCCGTGGGTCGAACTCTTCGGGCAGTACCGGCGCCCCAATGATGGCCTGCCGCTTCCCGATGCCTTCGCGGAGCGGGGGACGGTGGGCGCGGTGGCGAGTCAGGCCGCGCTCTTCCAGCAGGCGCTCGATTTCTGCACAAGCGTCTCGCAACGGCACCCCCTCCTCCTGCTCCTGGACGATCTCCACTGGGCGGACCCTGCCAGCCTCGATCTGCTCCGCTTCGTCGCCCGCTCTGTGTCCGCGCTGCCGCTGCTCGTCGTCGCCACCTACCGCTCGGACGAACTCACCCGCCGCCACGCCCTCTATCAACTCCTGCCGCAATTCACCCGCGAGGCGGGGGCGGAGCGCATTGATCTCCATCCCCTCGACGACGATGCGGTGCGCGCGCTGATCGCCGTGCGATACTGTCTCCCCGACGCCGACACGGAGCGGCTCACGAACTTCTTGCAGAAACGCGGCGAGGGGAACGCCCTGTTCGTCGGCGAGTTGCTGCGCTCCCTCGCGGAATCTGGCACGTTGCGGCGAGAAACGGACACATGGCATCTGGGCGACCTCGCGCATGCCGCGCTCCCGTCGCTCTTACGGCAGGTCATTGATGCGCGCGTGGGCCGACTTGATGAGAAAAGTCAGCGGCTGCTCGCCATCGCGGCGGTTGTCGGGCAGGAAGTGCCGCTCGCGGTGTGGGCGGCGGTGGCTGGTTTGGCCGAGGATATGCTGCTGCCGATGGTGGAACAGGCCGTGGAGGCCCGGCTGCTCGTCGAAACGCCGGACGGCGTGGGGGTGCGGTTCGCCCATGCGCTGATTCGTGAGGCGGTGTACGAAGGGGAGATGGCGACGCGGCGCAGGCGGCTGCATCGGGCGGTCGGCGAGGCACTGGCGGCATCTCCCCGATCCGACCCGGATGCGGTGGCATATCACTTCCGTCGGGCGGGAGATGCACAGGCAATGGTATGGCTCTATTACGCCGGAATGCGGGCAGTTTGGGCATTCGCCCTCATTACAGCGCTCGACCGGATCGAAGCGGCACTCGCCCTCCTCGCCGCGCACACGCCAGACGACGGCCCGTTCCCGTCGGCGCAGGAGAACCGTGCCCTCGCCGCCCATCTCCTCTTCACGCGCGGCGTCATCCGCTGCCAAGAGGGGTCGTCGCGCCGGGGATTGGCTGATATGGAGGCAGCGATTGTCACACTCGATACTCTCCATATTTCATCCGACGCGCCGCTATCGAGGATGTTCCGCGCGTGGGGTATCTCCTTCGATCGCAGGGAAGAACTCGTGCAGTGGCTCGCTCCAACCGGCCACTACGAGCGGGCGCAACTCCTCGCGGAGCGTCTCATCGCGCGGGAGCACGCGGGGATGGAGCGCGCGAGGCGCGAATCCAGTGCGTATCCGCAGAATTTCGCATACTACGCATTGGGGCTCCTGCATGGGTCGTGCGGACGCCCGGAAGCGGCAAAGGAGGCATTCGTCTCCGGCAGGGCGGTCGCCCGCGCCGCGCGAGCGCTGAGCCGCGTCGCGATCCTGATATTGCAGGAACTCATCTGGGTGGCGATCCCGTACGATACCGAGAATCGCTCGGAGCAGGACCGACTCGCGCGGGAGGCCGAGAGTCTGTTGCGCCAAGCACGTGACGGTCGCCCGGATATCCTGCCGCAATTCGTGCATATTCCCCTGCTTGCATTGCGCGGACAATGGCAGGAGGCCCGTATGTTGGCGGAAGCGATGCTTGCCCTCGACGTTTCCGGAACGTATCGCCACATCCCCGCTCGTGCGTTTGCATCTCTGAGCGCGGCGCAAGGGGATTGGGCGTTCGCGGAACGATGGGCACGGGAGGAACTGCCGGAAGGACCGGATACCGAGCCGGGCGATGCAATTTTCCCGACCGCCTTACTCCTCCAACGGCTCTCCGCATCACGCGCCATCGCGGCGGACGATTATATGGCTGCGCGCTCCTGGCTCAGGGCGCATGACCGCTGGCTGGCGTGGAACGGCGCCGTGCTCGGCCGCTCCGAGGGGCAGGCGCTCTGGGCGGCGTACCACCGCGCGACCGGCGACGCCGCCGCCGCCCACGAGTCCGCGTCCCGCGCC
>JAICIL010000175.1 GCA_025924435.1 Chloroflexia bacterium
CTGTTCGGGGCCTTCCAGCGGCTGCACCGGGCGAGCGAGTTCGAGGGGACGGGGATCGGGCTGGCGACGGTGCAGCGGATCGTCCACCGGCACGGCGGCTGGGTCTGGGCGGAAGGCGCCCCCCTCCACGGCGCGACCTTCAGTTTCACGCTCGAAAATGGGGAGGCGAACGATGAGTCTTAGCGACAAGATCATTTTGCTGGTCGAGGACAATCCCGACGATGAGGCGCTCACGCTGCGCGCATTGAAGAAGAATAATATCCAGAATCGGGTCATCGTCGCCCACGACGGCGTGGAGGCGCAGGATTACCTTTTTGGCAAGGGCATCTATGCCGGGAGGAACACGGGCGATCTGCCGCAGCTCGTCCTGCTGGACCTGAAGATACCGCGCGTGAACGGCCTGGAGGTGCTGGCCAAACTGCGCGCGGATAAGCGGACGCGGTTGCTGCCCGTCGTCATCCTGACCTCGTCGCGCGAAGAGCAGGACATCATGGAAGGCTACGGCCTCGGCGCCAACAGCTACATCTGCAAACCGGTGGACTTCGAGCAGTTTTCCGAAGCCGTGCGGCAACTGGGGTTGTATTGGCTCGTGTTGAACGAATCGCCACCCGAAGGAGCGACTGGATGAGCAATCCCCTGCGCGTCTTGATCGTTGAGGACTCGGCGGACGCCGCGGCGCTGTTGCTGCTGGAGCTGCGGCGCGGCGGGTACAGCGTGACCTTCGAACAGGTTGACACACCCGCCGCGATGGAGGCGGCGCTCGATCAGCACGCCTGGGATATCGTCGTGGCGGATCATGCCATGCCGTACTTCAGCGCGCCCGCCGCGCTGACCCTCCTCCAACGCCGCGGGCTCGACCTGCCCTTCATCATCGTATCGGGGACGATCGGCGAAGAAGTTGCCGTCCTGGCGATGAAGGCGGGCGCCCACGATTACATCATGAAGGACAAATTGGCCCGCCTCACCCCGGTGATTGAGCGCGAATTGCGCGAGGCGGAGGTGCGCCGCGAGCGGCGGCGGGCGCTCGCGCTCGCCACGCGCCTCAGTCGGATCCTCGAGAACTCCTCGAATGAGATCTACGTTTTCGACGATGCATCCCTGCATTTCGTGCAAGTCAATCAGGGCGCGCAGCGGAACCTCGGTTACACGATGGAGGAACTCGAGCGCATGACGCCGCTCGACCTGATGCCGGAATTGAGCGCGGCGCAATTCGCGGAGTCGCTCCAGCCGTTGCGCGCCGGGACGCGCGAGCAAGTCGTCTTCGAGACGGTGCAGCGGCGCAAAAACGGCTCGACCTATCCGGTCGAGGTGCGCTTGCACTGCTCCCCCGCCGAGACGCCGCCGATCTGCGCCGCGATCATCCTGGACATCTCCGAGCGCAAGCAGGCGGAGCAGACCTTGTATGAGACCCGCGAGGCCGAGCGTCGCCGGATCGCCGACGAACTCCACGATGTCGTCTTTCGGAATCTGCTTACGACGTGCGAGGCGATGCAGGTGACGCAGGCGAAAGCCAGGGATGCCGGGGTCGCCGGCGAACTGGCCGGGGAGATCGCCAGCCTGCGGCAGGCGATGCAGGGGTTGCGCGATGCCGTGTACAACCTGCGCCTGTCGCAGCCACGGCTGCCCGGATAGTGCCGGGCCTGCTCCATACGATCGGGGACCAACCCCGGTCACCATAATTGCACGTATAGCACAGCATGTGCGTCGCTTTCATAACGACACGGCGATGGGAAGAAATACCTAGCATCCGCCGGGTGCTCTTTCCGTTCGCCTCGGAATGCCCCCGGTTTCGGGAGATTTATCCGATGCCGCGCGCAATGTGCCCTGCTACCCTGATCGCAGGGCATGGAGGGAGAGGGGCCGTAGTGGTTTTGACCGGCGTGCCGACGCGGCGCGCCCTGGTGGATGAAGTGTCCACCTCTCGCGTCGGCGCCCGTTATTCGGAGGGATCAAGATGTCCCGAATTTGGCATCGCTTGCTGTGCATCGCGTTCCTTGTCGTCGCGCTTTGCGGGTTGGGCACGCCCGCAACGATCGCGACCGCCGCCGCGCCGGATCCCTTCTTACCGGGCGAAGTGGTCGTGAAGTTGCGCGTCGCAACCGATCTGCGCGCGGTCGCCGCTTCCCATTATCTCGACCCGACGCCGATCGAGCAGTTCGGCGCGCGCCCAATCTACCGGCTGCGGATCCTCGACGGGGCCGCGCCACCCCAGCGGGCGGCGGCGATCATGTCCGACTCGCGCGTCCTGTATGCCGAGCCGAACTTTGTGTCGGAAGGACCGGAAGAGCGGCAGGATTCGATGTGGGATGGCGGCGTCGCCGTCGCCGATTTCGCCGCGCAGTGGGCGCCCGCGGCGATCCGTTTGCCGGAAGCGCTCGCGGTGACGCGCGGCGCGGGGATCACGGTGGCGGTGCTCGATACCGGCGTGGATGCGACACATCCGGCCCTCGCGGGGCACCTCGTGCCGGGCTACGACTTCGTTGACATGGACAACGATCCGAGCGAGGTCGGTGTGGCGGGCGTGGATCGCGGCTTCGGCCACGGCACCCATGTGGCCGGTCTCGTCGCCCTCGCGGCGCCCGGCGCGAAGATCATGCCCCTGCGCGTCCTCGATCAGCACGGTCGGGGGAATATCTGGGTATTGGCCGAGGCGCTCCACTATGCGATCAACCCCGATGGCGATCTCGGCACGGTGGATGGCGCCAGCGTGATCAATCTCAGCCTCAGTACCCCGCTGCATTCCCAGCTCTTGCAGGATGTGATGGCGTCCATAACGTGCGACAACCCGTCGCGGACGCCCACTGAAAACCTCTGCGCGGCGACGGGGGGCCGGGGCGCGGTCGTGGTGACGGCGGCGGGCAACAGCGGCAGCACGACGCCGGAATACCCCGCAGGCGAGGGGATGAAGGGTTTGTTCTCGGTCGGCGCCACCACACAGACCGACGCGATCGCCACCTTCTCCAATCGCGGGTCGTGGGTCAATGTCGCGGCGCCCGGCGATCGCATCGTCAGTAGCGTGCCGGGCGGCTATGCCACATGGAGCGGGACGTCCATGGCGGCGCCGCTGGTCGCTGGCGAAGCCGCCCTCGTCCGGGCGGCGTGTCCGGGGATGACCAGCGACCAGGTCGAACAGCAGATCCTCGGGACGGCGACCCACCTCAATGGCCAGATCGCGCGCCGGATTGACGCCGCCGCCGCGGTGAAGGCGTCGTGCGCCCGCGGCCCCGGCGGACCGTGATCCGCGCGGGGAGCGGCGCCTGGTACGTTGCCCTTTTCCGTATCGGGATATGGTGATGGCAGGCTTTTTGGCCTGCCATCACCGGCAAAAGGGCCTCATACTGGATACCAGACTGCCAGACCCGCCCGCTACCAGCGGCCGAAGAGCATGAAGGGCGCCCAGAAGTAGGGATGCGAGAGATCGGTGAGCGCCCGCCGTTGCGCATGCCGGAGGGCTGCGGCGGGGCGCCTACCGGCGCGGAGTTGCCGGTAGAAATCGGCCATCAATTGCGCGGTCGTCGCGTCGTCCACCGTCCACATGCTCACGACGACCGACGGCGCCCCCGCCGAGAAGAAGCCCCGCACCAGACCGATCAACTCGTCGCCCGGCGCGATCGCATTGACGCCGGTTTCGCAGGCGCTGAGCGTCACGAGTTGACAGTGCAAATCAAGCCCATAGGCGTCGCGCACCGTCAGCCAACCATCCGCCAATCGCACGGACGAGAAAAGCGGGTTATCGGGCCGGAACTGTCCGTGGGAGGCGAGGTGGACGATGTCGGCGGCGGGCGCGTGCCGATGGAGCGCGGCGAGCGTCGCCCGATTTTCGACGAGGGCCGTTGCCATGGGGAAGAGAGCCGCCAGCGACTCGATCTCGTCGCGCACCCTGGGCGCCCGCGCATCGGACACGCCGAGCAATACCGCCCGCTCCAAGGGGCGTCTGGGCGCTGCCAGGCAATGGTGCAGCACATTCGCGCTCGGCACGGCGCAGATCTCGCGCCGCTCGATCACATGGGTCGTGCCGTCGTGGAGCGCGTGGAAAGGCACGTAATGGAGCGCGCGATGCGGCACGACGACCAATCGCCGGTCCCCGATCCGCGCCTCGATCGGCCGGAGCAGTTGATCGTAGAGCGCCGCCAGATGGTGGCGCGCGCGCCGTGCGAGTTGGGGGAGATGGGGATGGATCCGCTCGCTCCCGTGGCGGAACGTCCCGAGTTGGAATTGCCACTGCGCGAGCGCCGCTTCCGCCTGCCCCTCCGTGCCGAGATGGCGGACGACCTCAACGCCCTCATTCGTTACCACGAAGGCCAGCAACTCGCCGTCCATGCTGTAATACTCGATCAACGCGGTATCGTCGCCGAGATCGCGCTGGAGTTGGGCAATGTTGATCGGTTCGACCTGGATGAGCGCCCCATCGCCGCGCTGCTGCAATTGGCGCCTGATTTCCAGCACCTTCTCTTCGCACTCGCGCACGGCGGTATGGAGCCGGTCCATCACGCCGCCACGGATGGAGTCGCTCTCCGAGGAGCGATTGATCTGGCTGTAGAACCAGTTCAGTTCCTCCCGTAATTCCGCCAGTTGCGCCAGTTGTTCCGCCTCGAACGGGTCGCGCGGTTGCCCGTAATACGACAGCACGCCGCCGAGCATGTCCATCAGCGCGCGCGAGCGGGCGCGCTCCACGTAGCGCAGCGCTTCCACGATACGATCGGGGGTGCCGTCATCCAGGCAGAGCCGCACGAGTTCGGCGTATGGCTCCAGCTTGTCCGCGACGAACGCCGTGCGGAACTCCTCGGCGGGGAGCGGGGCGCGCAGTTCCTCGATCAGCGCCACCGCGCGCCGGAAGGACGCCTCGGCACCCGCGCGATCCCCCATCGCCGCCGCCAGGAGCCCGAGCGAGGTCTCGCAGCGCTGCGCGACCTGGGGCGCCGCCTGGAGATTCGCCTCGCGCAGCGTTTGTTCCAGGATCGCCCGCGCCTCCGGCCCTTGGCCGGAGACCCGCGCGACCTCGCCGCGCAGCCAGCGCGTGAGGAGCAGCCGCCCCCAGATACCCGCCTCCGCGAGGGGCGGCTCCGCCCGGCGTGCCGCTTCCGCCGCCGCGCCATAGTCGCCCGAGGCGTAGCAACGATACGCCTCGGCCAGCCGCACGGTGGCCTCACCGACCGCGTTACCCTCGGCGGCATAGAGCGCGCGCGCCTCGCCCAACAGCGCGCGCGCTTCGTCATCGCGGGCGAGGAGGATGCAGGCCCGCCCGTAGTTCGCGGTCGCGCCCGCCTGCTCGGCGCGCATGCCCAATGCGGCGAAGGTCGGGATTACCCGCTCGTAGATCGCCGCCGCTTCGGGGGCCAGATTCAACTCCAGATATGCGTCGGCCAGTTCGCGTTCGGCAAGGGCGGATTTGTGCGGCATGTTGAGGGCCGTGTACCGGCGGCGCGACCGCTCCAGCAGGTCGAGCGCGCGGTCATAGCGCCCGCGATACAGTTCGAGGCAGCCGAGATTGCACTCGACGACCGCCTGCATGACGTCGAGGCCCGCCGTGTCGGCATACGCGAGCGCCTGTTCATAGAGCGTCGTCGCCTCGCGGAAGCGATACTGGGCGGAGAAGACATTGGCGAGGTTGAGGTCAACGAACGCGAGCCGCTTACGATCATCAACCACGGCATACTGGACGCGCGCGTCGTGGTAGGACGCTTCCGCCTCGCGGTACTGCTCGCGGCGGAAGTGGATGTTGCCCAGGTTAAGATTGATCATGCCGGCACCCACCGCATCGCCGTGGGCGAGAAAGATTTCCCGCGCGGCGATCCCGCAGGCTATCGCCTCATCATACTGCCCGAGCATCGCCAAGGCATGGACCTTATTGCCCTGGGTGCCCGCCGCCAACAAGGGTTTTCCAAGTGCCAAGAAACGCGCTGCGGCAGCATTGAGATGCTCGACCGCTCGTGCCATTTCGCCCTCGAGCTGCAGCGCGGCGATGCCGGCCGTCCAAGTCGCCAGCGCCTCGATCTCGGGGTCGGCGATACGCGCCGCGAGCGCCGCTAATGCCGCCGCCGCACCAGCGGCGCGGTGCGGATCGCGGGTCTTGGTATCATCAAAGAGCGCTTTGAGCGCGTATGCTACCGCAATATCCGCGTGCCCGGCGTGCCGCGCGAGCATGCGCTGCCGTTCGTCGGCGGATGCGGCCGCCAGGGACGCCGCGAACGCCGCGGGATCCATCTAGCCACCGATTTTCAGGGAGGGTATCTCGACTTCAACGTCGGGTAGCGTCACCAGCAGCACGTACGTCCCCGGCGGCACCGATACGACGAACTCGCCAATATCGTTCAGGCCCGTCTCGAAGACGCCCGCCGGCCCGCGCAATTCGACCCGCCCCGTCTCGATCGGGCCGAGCACCTGCCCCGCGACGGTCCAGTCCGCGCCGGTGGGCGTGATCCGCACATCGAAGACGTGTTCCCCGTCGCTGAACATCAGTTGCCGCGAGTCGGCGGACGTACTGCGGACGCCCATCGCGAGCGGTTGCTGCGCGCTATCGAACTGCAATGCGGCCACCACGCGCCGTCGGAGCGTTGCCACAGGTCGTGATGCATCCGGACGGAAGAGCCGTACCGCGCGGGCGACGACGTGGGATGGGGCATTCTCGGCATCATCGGTGCGCATCAGGCCAATCAGACGCTCAAGTTGGGTAATCTCGGTCGCGCAACGCGCGCAGGTTGAGACATGAGATTGGAGTGCCGCCCGCCTTTCGGTCGCGATGCGGCCTTCCGCGAAATCAACAAGTTGATCAAATGATGGGTGACGAAATGTGCCGGTCATGAAAATACTCCACACGTAGCGCTCCTGTTCTCAAATCCGGAATGCGTCCCGTCACAGAGATAGAGCGGTAAGGGAGCCGCGAAATACACGGCGAATCGGACATAGCCGCAGCAAACAACGGTCGAAGGAAGTCTAGCACGCTGCCCCGTCTGCTGTCTAAAATCCCGTCTTCGCTAACGCCCGCCGCAGCTTCTGCAAGCAGCGCGCGCGCGTCGGGCCGATGCTGCCGACGGTCGTCCCCAGCATCGCCGCAATCCGCTCGTAGGGCGGGGGTTCGGGCTGGTAAAACAGCAGGGTCACGAGCGTGCGGCAGGGTTCGGCCAATGCCACGACCGCCGTATGCACGTCGTGCTGCTCCTCCATGCGAAGGAGGACCTCGTCCGGCAGCGGCAGATCATCGGGGATCGTGTTTTGCTGCTCCTCATCGTCGAGCGACGCCTGCGAGGAGATGGCGGCGCGCTGGCCGCGACTGATACGCCACGCCTCGCGCCGGGCCGTCGTCGCCAGCCACGCGCCGATGCGTTCGGGTTGCTCGATGCGATGGATATGCTCGACCAGCGTCGCGAAGACGTGCTGAAAAACATCGGCGGCGAGTTCTTCACCGAGACCGGCGCGGCGGGGGATGCTATAGATCAACCGCTGATAGCGCGCGACGAGCGCCTCCCAGGCGGCCGCCTCGCCGCGCCGGCACGCGATGACGAGCGCCTCGTCGGTCCGCTGCGACGGTGGTATGAACGTGCTTGCGATTACTTGCACGAGATATCCGACCTCCCGTGAGATTCCTGTGACGGTTCGCGCATACGGGAGATACCGCGCATGCCCATGCTCGACGTATCCGTGCGGAGGGATCGCGTGCAATCAGGATCGCCGCATACCTCTACCTACGCTCGCGTAGGCTCCTTGGATTGCTCCGGCATAGCCTCCCGCGCGATGCGCGTCGGGCGGTTGGTAGCGCGAGCGTGCCTACGCTAGCAGCCGCAATTGTCCCTGTCAATCCGATGGCGTGGACGCTCCCGCTCTCGCCCCGCCCATGGTTTCCCAGGTGCGTGCCTGCGCCATCTTTCGGTATCCACGGCGATCGGTAACGACCGGGAGCAGTGGCCCGGCAGGAGGGTGCCGGACTTCCGCTGTGAAGAAATACCTATCGCCGTCGCCGATCATGGACGCCGACGGGTGCGAAAGAAGGGAAGTTCTCCCGATGTGTGCCCCGGCTTCCCCCCCTACACTACTCCCAGCATGCGGAGACCATGCGGAGGACCAGCACACGTCCCCGCCGATGCTCGATCGGCACACATGCTGGGGCCTCTAGCAAGAGAGGAGGGATGGGGAGGAAACGGGTTCGGCCGGCGAGTGGGGATTCGACGGCTGCGGTTTCGCCGGTGTGCCCCGAGACGGGGCCGGCGAGGCATCCGACACATGGGACCGATGAACAACGAAAGATGGCTGGGGTGGTTCGGCCAAGTCGCCAAAACAGAGCGAGCCACACCGGCCGGGAGTACAGGAGGTGGAATCTTTGCGCCCTTATTCTTTTCCATTGCCGATACCGGGCAATCCCGCACGAAAAAGCGATACCGCCCGCACGGGGGCGCCGCAGCCGACCGCTCGCGCCGCCGTGCGCGGGCGTGCCGGGCGCTCTGGTGGGAAACGGGGCGCCGATGCACGAAGCACCAGGCCGATCCTCATCCTGCTCGCCTGCGTCGTCGGGCTGGCCGCCATCGGCGGCTATCTGGCGATTAACGCGTTCACGCAGAGCGCAACGGGCTGGGGTGCGGCGTCATCGCCGTCAAATACATTCGCCGTTAACCAGGCGATCCCAACCTCCTTCGGCTCCGTTACCGTCGCGCATGTGGAGCAGATTGACGGATTGACCGACGAACAGATGGGCAGCATGTCCCAGGGCATGGGCATCGGCAGCCTCGTGCCGCCGGACAAGGTCCAGATCGAAGTCTCGGTCACGCTAACGAACCGGCTCGATTATCCGGTGCCCTATGCGCCGGATGCGTTCGCCTTGCTGACAAGCAAGAGCAACGAGCCGCTCAGCGACGACTGGACGAGCATCCAGCCCGGTCTCCTGCAACCCAAGTCGAGCCTTGAGGCCACGTTCCGCTTCATCACCGCGCGCGATGCGTCGCAACTGTGGCTCGGCTTCCGCGAGGATGCGAGCGACAAACCGGTCCGCGTTAATCTCGGCCAGACCGATCAAGCGCCACCGGATGTGTTGCAGCCCTCGAACGGTCACAACCACCCCTAGCAGGGGCCTGATCAACGGTTTCGTTTATTTTCCGCGGAGGTTCTCAGACATGAACGTCGAACACGCTCGTTTCCGTCGGCGGTCGCGCCGGGTGCGGTGGCTGCTGGCCCACCCCCCCGCCGGCCTCCTCCCCTTCTCCCTCGCCCTCGCCGGCGGCGGCGCCCTCTGGCTCCAGCTGCTGCACGGCGTCCAGGGCGTCCACGAGCGGGGCGCGGCGCCCGCCGCC
>JAICIL010000176.1 GCA_025924435.1 Chloroflexia bacterium
GAATGGCGAGAATGGGCGTGATGCAGCAGGGTTCGTGCTGCGTCACGCCCATTCTCGCCAAACAGAAACGTCAGGCGACGCCGGGGGCGTTGCGGAACCGCGGTGGCGGCGTCTGGCCGTTGCTGGCGGGCTTGGGCGCGGCGGGGTTCGGCTGCTGATTCTGCGCCTTCTGCTCGGCGGCGAGGATGGCGGCGGCGACCGCATCCTTCGCGCGCTGGGGGATCACGTAGTTCGGCGAGGGCTTCGGCTCGTGGAAGAACTCCTCGATCTCGTCGCCGTCAACGGTCTCCTTTTCGAGCAGCAGCGCGGAAATCTGGTGCAATTGCTCCATGTAGGTCGTCAGCACCTGCCGCGCCCTCTCGTACCCCTCCTCGACCAGTTTGCGCACTTCCTTGTCAATCTGGAAGGCGACATCGTCCGAGTAGTTGCGGTGCTCGCCGATGTCCCGGCCGAGAAAGACCATCTCCTCGCGCTTGCCGTACTGGATCGGCCCCAGTTCCTTGCTCATGCCGTACTCGGTGACCATCTTCCGCGCGAGGTTCGTCACCTGCTCGATGTCGTTGGACGCGCCGGTGCTCACTTCCTGGAAGACGAGTTCCTCGGTGACGTGGCCGCCGAGCGCGTAGGCGAGCCGGTCCTTGAACTGCGCCTTCGTCCAGAAGAAGCGGTCCTCGTCCGGCAGGATGCGGGTGTAGCCGCCCATCATCCCGCGCGCGACGATGCTGATCTTATGGACCGGATCGGCGTTCGCCAGCACCCGCGCGACGAGCGCGTGCCCCGCCTCGTGATAGGCGGTCATGATCCGCTCGCGCTCGCTGATCAACCGGCTCTTGCGCTGCGGACCGGCGATCACGCGGTCAATCGCCTCGGCGACCTCGTCGCGGCCGATCACCTTGAGGTTGCGGCGGGCCGCGAGGATCGCCGCCTCATTGACGAGGTTTTCGAGGTCCGCGCCGGAGAAACCGGGCGTCTGGCGGGCGATCTCCTCCAGCGTCACCGGCTCGTCAATCGGCTTGCCGCGCGTGTGCACTTCGAGGATCGCCTGACGGCCCCGAATATCCGGGTTGTCCAGGATCACCTGGCGGTCGAACCGCCCCGGCCGCAGCAGCGCGGGGTCGAGCACGTCGGGGCGGTTCGTCGCGGCGATGACGATGATGTTCGTGCTGCTGTCAAACCCGTCCATCTCGACGAGGATCTGGTTCAAAGTCTGCTCGCGCTCGTCGTGGCTGCCGCCGAGGCCCGCGCCGCGCTGGCGGCCGACCGCGTCAATCTCGTCAACGAAGATGATGCAGGGCGCGTTGCGCTTCGCCTGATCGAAGAGATCGCGCACGCGCGACGCGCCGACGCCGACGAACATCTCGACGAACTCCGAGCCGGAGATCGAGAAGAAGGGGACGCCCGCCTCACCGGCCACCGCGCGCGAGAGCAGCGTCTTGCCGGTGCCGGGGGGGCCGACGAGCAGCACGCCGCGCGGGATGCGCGCGCCGAGCGCCGCGAATTTGTCCGGGTATTTGAGGAACTCGACCACTTCCGCCAGTTCCTGCTTCGCCTCGTCCACGCCCGCGACATCCGTGAAGGTCACGGTCGGGCGGTTGCCGGTGAACATGCGGGCGCGGCTCTTGCCGAAGGACATCGCCTGGTTGTTCGAGCCTTGCGCCTGCCGCATCATGAAGACGAGGATGCCGACCAGAAAGAGGGTCGGCAACAGGAAGCCGAGCGTGCCGAGCCAGCTACCCCACTGGCTCGCGCCCTTCGCCGCGATGGTGGGGAACTGCTCCGGCGGGATGCCGTTGTCCTTCAGGATTTCGTAGATCGAACTGTTGTCCGGCAGGCGGACGCTTTTCTTCGTGCTGTCCCGGTACTCCACTTCGGCATTGCTGCTGCCGTTGGTGGTCGTGATTTTGGCGACGCGATTTCCCTTCACATCGGTGATGACCTGGCCGATGTCTATGGACTTGTTGCCGCCGGGGCTTTGCACAACCGTGAACCAGAGGGCGATGACCGCGACAATGATAATCAGGTACACGAGGCTGTTTTTCAGCCACTTATTTTCACTCATCAACGAGCCTCCGGCGCCGCAGCGCTGCGTGGAATGGAATCCCCCGTGAGCCGCGCGCCGATCATCATCGTGGCCACGCGACGTTTCATTCTATCATACGTACGGGCGCGCGAACATGGAGCGGCGCGCGCTGAAAGGCGCGCGACCCCGAGGTGCGTTCAAATTGCGGAGGGATCGAGGACGCCGACGAACGGCAACTGCCGGTACAGCCCGGCATAATCGAGCCCGTATCCGATGACGAAGGCGTTGGGGATCGTGAAGCCGATGTAATCGAGCGCCACATTGGTCTCCCGCCGCTCCTTCTTATCGAGTAGCACACAAGTGCGCAGGGACGCGGGTTCGCGCGCGCGCAGCAGGCTCTGCAAGTAGGCGAGGGTCAGCCCGCTGTCCACGATGTCCTCGACGATAATCAGGTCGCGCCCCGTCACCTCGCTGTTGAGGTCCTTCAGGATGCGGACGACGCCGGTGGATTCCGTCCCCGCGCCGTACGACGAGATCGCCATGAACTCTATCTCGACGGGTATCGCCAACTTGCGGATGAGATCGGCCATGAAGATCGTCGCGCCAGTCAGGACGCCGACCAATACGGGGACGCGCCCCGCGTAATCCCGGTCAATCGCGTGGGCAAGATCGGCGACCTTCCCCTGGATCATCTCCTCGGTGAGCAGGACCGTCATCGGCATGCTCGCCGTCCCCGGTACCGGCGGTTTCCCGTCTGCCATCCTCGCCACGATCCTTTCGTTTGCCTACGCATCCCGACGGGTCACAAGGCCGATGTGCGTCGCGGTCGCCCCGGTGGCGGCGAACTCCGCGCCGACCGTGTGGCCGATCACCCACGCAATCGTATCGTTGACGACGAGGAGCGGCAACCGATCGCGCACCGGCGCGGGCACGCCGCGCGCGCGCAGATACGTCCGCAGCAGCAGTGGACGGTCGCCGCCGGGTGGCCAGAAACGATCCGTGGGGGCGCGATTCCGAACGATTGCGCGATACCCCTCCGGCAGTTGCAGCGGCATGGCGACCGCATCGTTCCCGCCGTCGGCCCGCGACATCCGGTGTGCGGGCACGAGACGAAACGCATAGGCCGCGACGGAGGGATCGGGCAATCCGAACCGGACCGTCGCATCGCCACGGAGGGTCTGTGCGCCCTGATAGAGCGGAAAGCGCCGGGACGCCGCCGTGTGTACCCATCGGGATACCGCATCGTCGGAGCCGAGAATGAGGCGTCCGAAGGCGAGCGCGCATGCCACGCCACCGTACCGCCGGATCGCAGTTGAAGTCGTCGCGGCGGCGTGCCGCTGCATCGCATCCACATCGGCGGCACGTGGCGCGCCGCCGATCAGTCGCTGCATCGCCGCGCGCAGGACACGCCGCCGGATCGCGATGTGCTCGGACAGAAACGCGGCATGGTCGAGCGTGGCGCACGACGGCTCGAACCGGCCATCGCACCGCGCCGTCGCCGCCGCGGTTTCCGCCGCCAGGAACGCCGCGTCCTCGCGGATGGTGTCCGCGGCCCGCGCCAGCACGACGGCGATGTCGGGGTTGCGCTCGCCGAGCGCCGGGAGGATCGCGCGCCGCAGCCAGTTCCGCGTGTAGCGCACGTCGTCGTTCGTCGGGTCGCTCGCTACGGCGAGGCCGTGCGCCGCGCAATAGGCGACCGTCTCTTCGCGCCGCACGGAGAGCAGCGGGCGGACAACGCGCAGATGATACCCGCTCCCGTCGCTCGCACGACCGGCGACGGGAGCGGGCGGCACGACGCGCGCGGTATCCGCGCCCATGCCGCCGAGACCGTCCACGCCCGCGCCGCGCAGGAGATGGAGCAGCACCGTCTCGGCCTGGTCGTCGAGGGTATGGCCGGTCAAGACCGCATCGGCGCACATTTCATCCGCCACCGCCGCCAGCGCGCGGTACCGTGCATCGCGCATCTCCGCTTCCGAGGGAGTGCTATCATCACCCATACGCCGAAGGTCGAGCGAGACGATGCGACATGCGAGGCCGAGCCGTGCCGCCGTCGCGCGGACGGCGTCGGCGTCCCGCGCGTCATCCGCACGGACGCCGTGCCGTACATGGCAGACGGCGACCCGCCAATCCGCCCGGCGCGCGACCGTCGCGACCGCATGGAGGAGACAGGTACTGTCCGCGCCGCCGGAACACGCCACGAGGATGTTGGAGACCGCCGCGCGCGCGACGGCGGACCGCACGGCGGCATGGATGCGCTCGGTCAGGCGGTTGGCGGATTGCGGGCGATCGGGCATGGAATTGATCTTCGATGAGGGGAGGATGGTGCCGACGGCGGGATTCGAACCTGCGACCAAGGGCTTATGAGTCCCCTGCTCTGCCTCTGAGCTACGTCGGCACGCGATCAATTGTGCACGCGAAATGTAGCATCAGCCGCGGGCATCGTCAAGATGATGCCCGCCTTGGGCTTGGGTGGATCGGGCGGGATGAGCGGGGCGATTGTCTTCCGGAGTTCGTCGCCGACCGGTTCTTTCTTCTCCATCTCTCCGCGATATCGGCATCCATGTTCCATGCCACGCTCTTGCGAGTGGCTCCGAAGCCCCGCGATGCGCGTATCACCATCTACCCATAGGATGGGGGCTGTGATAGCCTACGATCATCTACCGCGCCGCTTCTCAAGGAGGCTAGAGATGGATGTTTCCCGGCTCCGCGGCTCGATCGTCCCGATCATCACGCCCTTCGATGACGGCGGGCAGATTGACGAGGGCACCCTCGAACGGCTGATTGATTGGCAGATCGCCAGCGGCAGCCACGGCATCTCCGTCACCGGGACGACGGGCGAGCCGAGCGCGCTCTCGCTCGACGAGCGGCGCCGGATGCTCGACCTCGGCAAGGCCGCCGTCGCTGGCCGGGTGCCGTTCGTCCCCGCCACCGGCACGAACAATATTGACGAGACGACGGATCTGACGAAGTATGCGGAACGGCTCGGCGTGGACGCGGCCCTGGTGATCGTGCCGTACTACAACCGCCCGTCGCAGGAGGGGCTGTTCCGCTATTTCCGCGCCGTGGCGGAGCGCGTGGACCTGCCGATCATCATCTACAACATCCCCGGCCGCACCGCGACGAACATGGCCCCGGAGACGATGGCGCGCCTGCGCGAGGCATGCCCGAACATCGTCGGCGTCAAGGAGTCGAACAAGGATTTCGAGCACACGAGCAAGGTGCTGCACACCTGCGGGCGCGATTTCCTCGTCTACAGCGGCATCGAACTCCTCTGCTACCCGATGCTGGCGATCGGCGGCGTCGGGCATGTGAGCGCGACCGCGAATATCCTGCCGCGCGAGGTCGCCGCGCTCTACGATCTCGTCGTCGCCGGGCGGTGGCAGGAGGCGATTGATCTCCACTACCGCCTCCTGCCGCTCAACGAGGCGCTCTTCCTCGAAACGAATCCCGGCCCGCTGAAGTGGGCGATGGGCGAACTCGGCTGGATCGCGCCAAACTATCGCCTCCCCCTCTGCGAGCCGTCGCCCCCCAATCAGGAGCGCATCCGCGCCGCGCTCGCCCGGTACGATCTCGCGAACGCGCCCGTCGCCGGGGCGGTGCGCCGATGAAGATCGCGCGATTCGTCGCGGGTGGCCGCATCCACACCGGCACCGTCGCGGACGGCGGCCGCCCCGTGGATGCGCAGGGCCGCGTCTACGCCGCCGACGCCGTGACGTGGCTGCCGCCCGTCGTGCCGCCGAAGGTCGTCGGCCTCGCCCTGAACTACGCGGATCACGCCGCCGAGTTGAACAAGGTGGACTTGCCGGACGAACTCGCCGCGCCGCCCGTGCCCGCGCTCTTCTTCAAGCCGCTCACGTCGCTGACCGGCAACGGCGCGCCGATTGTCTACCCGGACGGCGCGCAATTCATGCACTACGAGGGCGAACTCGCCGTCGTCCTCGGCCGCAGCGGGCGGAAAATCCGCCAGGGCGACGCGATGGACTACATCAAGGGGTACACCATCGCGAACGATGTGACGGTGCGCGATTTCGTGCAGAACTTCTACCGTCCGCCGGTCAAGGCGAAGGGATTCGACTCCTTCGGCCCGCTCGGCCCGTGGATGGTGACGGCGGACGAATTTGGCGACCCGGCGAATGTCACGGTGCAGACGTTCGTCAATGGGGAGTTGCGGCAGGAAGGCAACACGCAATTCTTCATCAATTCCATCCCGGCAATCATCGAGTACGTCTCGGAGTTTATGACGCTCGAAGAGAACGATGTGCTGCTCACTGGCACGCCGAAGGGCATCTCGGCCATCCATCCCGGCGACCATATCCGCATCGAGATTGACCGCATCGGCGCGCTCGAAAACCCGGTCGTGGCCGAAAGCGATTGAACCGCAAAGGCGCAAAGAACGCAGAGAGCGCAAAGGGGGAAGAAAGATAGGTACAGGGAGGGAAATGGGATAGCGCCACGACCAATCTGAGCGTCCATTTCCTTTCAACATCCCTCGTTCTTTGCGTTCTTTGCGCCTTTGCGGTTCAAATGGTTTGGCAAAAGGAGGTACGCGCATGGCGGCGACGGTCGCACCGCAGCAGGAATTGGGCATCCGCACCGTCGGGCATTTCATTGACGGGCAGTTCGTCTACGACGCGGACGAGACCTTCGAGACATTGAACCCGGCGGACAACAGCGTGATCGCGAAGATCACGAAGGGCACGCGGGCCGACCTCGACCGGGCGATTCGCGCCGCGCGCAAGGCGTTCGACGAAGGGCCGTGGCCGCGTATGCGACCGGCGGAACGCGCCCGTATCCTCCGCAAGGTCGGCGATCTGATTACGGAGCGCGCGCCGGAGATCGCGCGCATCGAGACGATGGACACCGGCCTGCCGATCGCGCAGACCGGCGGCGCGCAGATTCCGCGCGCGGCGGACAACTTCTATTTCTTCGCCGAGATGGCGAACCACATGGACGGCGCGGCCTACCACAGCGCCGACTACCTGAACTACACGATCCAGCGCCCCGCCGGTGTCGCGGGCCTCATCACACCGTGGAACCTGCCCTTCATGCTCACCTCGTGGAAGGTCGCGCCCTGCCTCGCCAGCGGCTGCACCGCCGTCGTCAAGCCCGCCTCGTGGACGCCGCTCTCCAACGAGAAGTTGGCCGAGTGCATCCGCGACGCGGGCGTGCCGGAGGGCGTCTTCAACCTCGTCTACGGCGCGGGCGAGACAATCGGCATGGGGATGGTCAAGAGTCCGGACGTGCAACTGATCTCCTTCACGGGCGAGACGGTGACAGGGCGCGCGATCATGCGCGAGGGCGCGGCGACGATGACGCGGTACTCGATGGAACTGGGCGGCAAGTCGCCCATCGTCGTCTTCGCGGACGCCGACTACGAGCGCGCGCTCGACGCCGCCGTCTTCGGCGTCTACTCGCTCAACGGCGAGCGCTGCACCGCCTCCTCGCGTTGCATCGTCGAGCGGCCGATCTACGATCGCTTCGTCGCGGACCTCGCGGCGCGCGTCAAGAACATCCGCGTCGGCGACCCGATGGACAAGCGGACGGAGATCGGGTCACTGATCCATCCGAGCCACCTCGCGAGCGTGCTTGAATACGTCGAGATCGGCAAATCCGAGGGCGCGAAACTCGTCGCGGGCGGCGGGAGGGTGCCGGGGATGGACAAAGGCAACTACATGCAGCCGACGCTCTTCGCGGACGTGGACAACCGGATGCAGATCGCGCAGGAGGAGGTCTTCGGCCCCGTTCTCGTCGTCATCCCGTTCGATGGCGAGGCGGAGGCGGTGCGGATCGCCAGCGATGTGAAGTATGGCCTCGCCGGGTACGTCTGGACGCGCGATGTCGCGAAGGCGAACCGGGTGGCGCAGGGCATCCAGTGCGGCATGGTCTGGGTGAATTCGCAGAATGTCCGCGACCTCCGCACGCCGTTCGGCGGCGCGAAGGAGAGCGGCATCGGGCGCGAGGGCGGCCACTACTCGTGGGAGTTCTATTGCGACATGAAAAATATCGCCATCGCCCTCGGCGAGCATCACATCCCGAAATTCGGCGCGGCACAACAGTAGGGGTCGAAACCGAATGAACCGCAAAGACGCAAAGAGCGCAGAGGACGCAAAGAATGGGAGGAGAGGGATTGTCTTTTCCCACGATATATTCTTCATAGTCTCTTTGCGATCTCTGCATCCTTTGCGTCTTTGAGGTTCATTCGGTTTGTCCGGTTTGTCAGGAGAGTGGTATGGCAAGGAGTGAAGGCGCGGTTCGGCTCGATATGCGGGCGCGGGCCGAGCGGGCGGTGGGGAATGTCGTGCGCGCCGGGCATATCGAGTTCCTCGTCAGCGATCTCGCGCGGGCGCGGGCTTTCTATGTGGACCTGCTCGGCTTCGTGGAGACGGCTGCGGACAGCGCGCATCTGTACCTGCGCGGCCTCGAAGAACGGACGCATCACTCGCTGATCCTCACGCACGCCCCGCAACCGGGCGTCGCGCACCTCGCCTATCGCGTGGCGACCGACGGCGATCTGGACGCGCTCGCGGCGATGGCGGCGGCGCAGGGATTGCCACATCGCTGGCTCGCACCGGGCGAGGAAGAAGGGCAGGGCCGGGCGATCCGCGTGCAGGACCCCGCCGGTATCCCGACCGAGTTCTACGCCGCGATGGCCCCCGCCGAGCGGCTCTTGCAACGATTCGATCTCTACCGGGGCGCGCACATCATGCGGATGGACCACTTCAACATCCAGGTGCCGGATTGCCGGGCGCTGACGGAGTGGTACATGCGCACGCTCGGCTTCCGCTGCTCCGAATACACCGGCACGGAGGACTCACCGGAACGGCTCTGGGCGGCATGGCTGCACCGCAAAGGCTCGGTGCACGATGTGGCGATCATGAATGGCGTCGGGCCGCGCGTCCATCACGGCGCGTGGTCGCTCCCCGACGCGCTGGCCGTGCTGCGCTGCTGCGACGTGCTGGCGGGCGCGAGCATGGGCGACGCGATCGAGCGCGGGCCGGGGCGGCACGGCATCGCCAATGCCCTCTTCCTCTATCTGCGCGACCCGGACGGCAACCGCATCGAACTCTACGCCTGCGACTACCTGACCGTTGACCCGGACTTCGCGCCGATCCGTTGGACACTCAACGACCCCCGCAGGCAAACCCTCTGGGGCCATTACGTCCCGCGCCGCTGGTTCGAGGAGGCGA
>JAICIL010000177.1 GCA_025924435.1 Chloroflexia bacterium
GCGCCACCTGCCGGGGGGGGGGTGGCGGGGGCCCTCCCCGGCGTGGGGGGGGGTCCCCCCGCGGGGGCCCGGCCGGGGCGCGGCACCCCCCGCGCTACCACTGAGGATATTCACATCCGGGCGGACCAGACGCCTTCGATCAGGTCGTCCGATTCCGGGCGCACCTTGCCTTCCGCCTGCAACTTCTCCAGGTGTGCGAGGATGGTCGCGGCGGCGGCGCGGCGGAAGTGGGGCAGCACGACGGGGTAGAGTTCGGGGATCATCGCCTCGATGGTCGTCGGCGCGCGCGAGACGACCGCATAAATCTCGCTCTCGCGCGTCGAGCGGCGCTCGATGTACTGCGCGAAGATGTCCGGCGGCTGGGTCATCGTCGGCCCGTGGCCGGGGATGATCACCGCCGGGTTGAGGCGCTGCATCCGTTCGAGGGAATCGAAATACTCGGTCATCTTACCGTGCGGTGGGAAGATGCCGACCGTCCCGTGCCCGGAGACGAGATCGCCCGCGATCAGCGTGCGCGACACCGGCTCGTAGAGCGCGATGTGGCCGGGGGAGTGGCCGGGCGTATCCAGCGCCCGCAGTTCGCCATTCTCAATCGGCAGCGTCATGCCGCCTGTCAAGTCTGCGTCAATGTCGGACCAACTGAGGAATTGCCGGAGGATCGGCCGCTCCTTCGGGTTGAGCATCACCGGGCAATCGTAGATGCGCTTCAACTCCGGCGCGGCCGTCGCGTGGTCGGGGTGGCCGTGCGTGAGCACAATCGCCTTGACGCGGACGCCGTCGCGCCGCCCCAACGCCTCCTGGATGGCGGCCACTCCGGCGGCATCGCCCGGATCAATGACATAGACCTCATGCGCGCCGACAATCGTCGCGTTCGTCGGCTGGTCGCTCATGAAGCCATTGTTCGGTATCTCGACCACTTCGAGCGGGAGCGCGCCTGATTCCATCTGTCCCATCCCCCTGCCTCCTGGTCGAAACCGGGGAGAACCGCAAAGACGCAAAGAGCGCAAAGGGAGAAGGAGAGAGATTCGTTTTTTCTCTCATCCCCTCTTTGCGTCTTCTGCGTCCTCTGCGTCTTTGCGGTTCTCCCCGGTTTCCGTTTTCGTCACCATCGCCGCCGCGACGAGTTCGGCGATGTCGCGCACCTGCAAGGTGTCGTTCGCGCCGACGCCGTTGATGCCGTCCTCGAACATCGTCATGCAGAAGGGGCAGGCGGCGGCGAGCGTCGTCGCGCCCGTTTCCAATGCCTCGCTGACGCGCGCCTGATTGATCCGGCTGCCGCGCGTCTCCTCCATAAAGAGGCGGCCGCCGCCGCCGCCGCAGCAGAACGACTGGTTGCGGTTCCGCCCCATCTCCGTCAGTTCCGCGCCCGGCAGCGCCGTGACGACGCTACGCGGGTCGTCGTAGACCTTGTTGTACCGCCCCAGATAACACGGGTCGTGGTACGTCACCGTGCCGCGCGCGACATCGGAGGCCGGGTCGAGCGCGATGCGCCCCTCCGCGATCAACTGTCTGATCAGTTCGCTGTGGTGGACAATGTCGTAGTTGCCGCCGATCTGCGGGTACTCATTCTTGATCGCGTTGAAGCAGTGCGGGCAGGCGGTGACGATCTTCTTGAAACTGTACTGGTTGAGCGTCTCGACCGTCTGCTGCGCCAGCATCTGCGCGAGATACTCGTTGCCCACGCGGCGCGCGGGGTCGCCGGTGCAGGTCTCCTCCTTGCCGAGGATGGCGAAATTAATCCCCGCCGCTTGCAGGATGCGCGCGAGGGCCATCGTCGTGCGCTGGTTGCGGCTGTCGAACGAACCGAGGCAGCCGACGAAGAACAAGACCTCGACCTCTTCCTCCGCGGCCGCCGCTTCGCCCATGATGCGCACCGGCTGCGCCATTTTCTTCGTCCACGCGTCGCGCTGGTTCGGCGGGAACTGATACGGGCTGCTGAGGCGTTCGAGGTTGTTGAAGACGTTCGTCAGTTCGTCGGGGAACTCGCTCTGCTCCAGGACGAGGTTGCGGCGCATGCCGACGATCAGCGGCACATGCTCGATGTAGACGGGGCATTGCTCCATGCACGCGCCGCAGGTCGTGCAATCCCAGAGTTCTTCCGTGCTCACCACGCCGCCGATCAATTCGCGCTCCGGCCCCTCGCCCCAGCGATAGCGCGCCGAGTTCTCGCCCTCGCCGAGTTCGCCGGAGAAGATGCCGCCGCTGTCCGCCATGTAGCCGCCGATCTCCAGGATCAGGTCGCGCGGGCGGAGCGGCTTATCCGTGTTGAAGGTCGGGCAGTATTCCAAACAGCGCCCGCAGTGCATGCAGGCGTCGAGATTCATCAGTTGCGCCCAACTGAAGTCCTCCAGTTTCGCGATGCCGAAGGACTCCGCCTCCTCCAGATTCTCGATCGGCGCCAGTTCGCCCATCGGCCTCAGCCGCCGGAAGAAGACATTGGCGAGGCTCGTGAAGGGATGGATCATCTTGCTGTAAGCGAAGTAGGCGAGGAAGGCGAACGTCGTCGCGAAGTGGCTCCACCAGTTCACCTGATGCAGCGCCCGCAGCCAGCCGTCCGAGAGGCCGCGCAAGGGGATCGCCATCGCGTAGGAGACGAACGACCATTTCGCCCACGGATCGTGCTGGACGCCGAGGCGGAGCGCACCGAGCACATATCCCTGAACGGTGAGGACGGCGAGGAACGAGAGCAGGACGAGGTCGTCCGCGCTCGTCTCCTGCTGCTTCGGGCGGACGACGAGGCGGCGGTAGAAGGCCATCAGGACGCCCGCGATCAGCAGCAGCCCGGCGAGGTTCATCGCCAGTTTGTAGCCGAGATAGAAGTTCCCCCGGTAGAAACTGTAGTGGAAAATCGGCACGGTGATGTCGTCCTCGACCATCACGATGAAGGTGCCGATCAGGAGCGTCACGAAGCCGACGAAGATGAAGAGGTGCATCAGCCCGCCGTAGCGGTTGCGCCGTCGGACGATCCGACCGTGCAGGATGCTCTGCGTGATCGCGCCCCGCAGCCGCCTGCCCCACGCGTTGAAGCGGTCTTCCGGCTGGCCGGTGCGCCACATCCGCACCCGCCGCGCGAGGCCGTAGGCGAGGAAGCCGACGGGGATGATGAGCAGCGCGTAGACCGCGATCTGCCCCAGCGTATGGACGTTCCATTCGATCTGCCGCGTCGGCGTCACGTCTGCTCCCCTGTCTGTACGGCGGGCGACTCGCGCAACGTGATGGCGGCGCGCTGCGTGGCGCGGATGGCGACGAGCGTGCTGAAAACCGTCGCCGCGAGCAGGAAGAGGCCGACCAGCGCGCCCGCCGCCAGCAGGCCGCCGCTCCGGTCCCCGCCGCCCGCGAACAGCCCGATCAGCGCGGCGACGAGGGCGGCCACGACCGGCAGGACGAGCAGCACGGCGGCGATGATCGCGATGGTCGCCCGCAGCGCGCGGAGCCGCGCGTGCGGCCGCTGGCGGCGCGGCTCGACAAAGGCGACGAGCGCGCCGAGCACGGTGCCGCCGACCGTAATCAGCGTCGCGCCGACGATCCGCGTCCACCCCCACCCGGCGATCGCGCCGACGACGATCGCGAGGACGCCGACCGCGACGACCGCGCCCGATACATAGATCGAGCGACGCTGCTGCTCTTTGTCATCGGACCAGATCGCCGCGAGTCTCGCCACGTCGCTTCCTTCCCGCTCCCTACCGCCCCTACGCATCGCTTTCGGCTCCCCTCTCCATCGCAATGGAGAGGGGCAGGGGGTGAGGTTCCCTACCCAATCGCCTCCGTCAACTTCGGCACGATGGTGAGCGCGTCGCCGACGATGCCGAGGTCGGCGAGTTCGAAGATCGGCGCGTCGGGGTCGTTGTTGATGGCGATGATGTACTTGCTGCCGCCCATCCCGGCGATGTGCTGGATCGCGCCGGAGATGCCACAGGCGACGTAGAGCGTCGGCTTGACCGTCTTGCCCGTCTGCCCGACCTGGTACGAGTACGGCACCCACCCGGCATCCACAACCGCGCGGCTCGCGCCGACCGCCCCACCGAGTTTGGCGGCGAGCGCGTCCAGGAGCGCAAAGTTCTCCGCCTTGCCCATGCCGCGCCCGCCGGAGACGATGACGCCCGCCTCTTCGAGGTTCGGCCCCTCGGACGCCTGCGCGACGGTTTCGAGCACCTTCACGCGGCAGGTCGCCGAATCAACCGGGATCGCGACGGGCCGCACCGCCGCCTCGCCGCCGACTTCCTCCGCCGCGAACGCCTTCGGGCGCAACTGGATGAGATGCGGGCCGGGGCCGTCAATCGTCAGCGTGCCGACCGTCTCCGCGCCGTACGGGACGGTGACGGTCAGCCGGTCGCCGTCGTAGGCGACATCCACCGCGTTGGCGATCACACCCGCGCCCAACTGCCCCACCAGCCGCGCCGCGACATCGCGCGCCGTGAACGTGCTGGGGAAGAGGATGAGATCGGGCGATTCCCGCGCGATGAGCGCGCCGAGCGTCGCCGCCTGCGGCTCCGCGAGATAGTCGCCGTACGCCGCGTCGTCGCCGAGATGGACGACCGCCGCGCCGTGCGCGCCCAATGCCGCGACCGCATCCCCGCCCGCCGGGTGGAGGACGACCGCCTCCGCCGTGCCCAGTTTCCGCGCCGGGACGAGCAATTCGAGCGACAGCCGGTGCGGCGCGCCCTCCACCACATCCGTCCACACCCATATCCGTCGGTCTGCCATCATTCACTCCTTTGAAACCAAATGAACCGCAGAGACGCAGAGAACGCAGAGAATAAGGAGGATACAAAGAGAAAATATAACGTTTCATTGAGCAACGCAGAAAGTATTTCTCGTCTCTTCCCTCTCTGCGTCCTCTGCGTCTCTGCGGTTCAATCGTCTTCTAAATGACCTGAATCTGCTTGAGGAAGGCGACGATTTCCGGGACGCTCTCGCCGCCGCCGTCGTCGGTGATCGTGCGCGTCTGCTTCGCCTGGCTGACGGGTTCGATGGCGAGGACGCGCTCGCGCGCGCCGGATTCGCCCACCGTCGCGGCGTCGAGGCCGAGGGCGGCGACATCGCGTTTGTCGAGCGGCTTCTTCTTCGCCGCCATCATCCCCTTAAAGGAGGGGTAGCGCGGCTCGGCGATGCTCGCGGTGACGGTGAGCAGGGCGGGGAGCGCGGTCTGGATCGTCTGGTAGCCCGTCTCGGTGTCGCGCTGGACGGTGATCGTCGTCCCCTCGACCGTCACCGAGCGGGCGAACGTCACCTGCGGCAGGCCGAGCAATGCGGCGAGCGCGCCGGGGAGCATGCCGCTGTAGGCGTCCGTGCTCTCGGTGGCGCAGATGACGAGGTCGGGCGACTCGGCGGAAAGCGCGGCGGCGAGCGTCCGCGCCGTGCCGAGCGCGTCGGAACCGGCGAGTGCATCATCGCTGACGTGGATGGAGCGATCCGCGCCCATCGCCATCGCGCGGCGCAGCGCGTCCTCGGCGGCGGGCGGCCCCATCGTCACGGCGACCGTCTCGCCGCCGTGCTGCTCGACGAGGCGGAGCGCCGCTTCGAGGCCGTACTCGTCGGCGGGGTCGAGGATGGATTTCGCGCTGTCGCGGATCAATCGTTTTGTCGCCGGATCAACGCGCATCGCCAGATTCGGGTCCGGCACATGCTTGACACAGACGCAGATTTTCATGCTCGTCGCTCCTCGGGATGTTCCCGTAGTACCCTTTCCGGTTCGCAAATCACCGGGAGCGTGGCGCGTCCATCCCGTTCGTTTGCGATTCTCACGCAGTGCTGCGGCCATGCGGTACAAACGCGGGCAATGATAGAGAAGGCCCGGCGGTTTTTCAACACGGCTGTTGACGCATCCGGCGGAAACGGGTAGCGTATCGTCGTAGTCTTGAACATGGGCAGGGATGCGGCGGGCAGCGGCCGCATTCGCGGGATCGTTCGTACAGCGGTGTGGCCGCACAGCAACGCCCCACCAACGGACAGGGAGGGTTTTCCACATGGATCTTAACTATACGGCGGAGGATAAGGCCTTCCGGCAGCAGGTCCGCCACTGGCTGGAAGAGAATATCCCGAAAAAGCGGCCCGAAACACTCGACGAGCGGCGGGCGTGGCATCGCAAACTGTACGAAGCGGGCTACCTCGGCATGGGCTGGCCGAAGGAGTACGGCGGGCAGGACGCGCGCCCGATGGAGCAGGCGATTGTCGGCGAGGAACTGGCCCGCGCGAACGCCCCGGCCTCCCTGAATGGCCTCGGCATCGGCATCGTCGCGCCGACGCTCATCTACCACGGCACCGAGCAGCAGAAGCGCGACCACATCTCGCGGATCCTCACGGCGGAGGAACTCTGGTGCCAGTTGTACTCCGAGCCGAACTCCGGGTCGGACCTCGCCAGCCTCCAGTGCCGCGCGGACGTGAACGGCGATGAGTTCATCATCAACGGCCAGAAAATCTGGACGAGCGGCGCGGTGATCGCGGACTGGGGCATCCTGCTCGCGCGCACCGACCGCAGCGCGCCGAAGCACCAGGGCATCTCCTGCATCATGCTCGACATGCACCAGCCGGGCGTCGAGGTGCGCCCCCTGAAGCAGATCAGCGGATCGAGCGAGTTCTGCGAGGTCTTCTTCACGAACGTGCGCGTCAACGCAGACAACCTGATCGGCGAGATGAACGCCGGGTGGCGGATCGCCCAGACGACGCTCTCCTACGAGCGCGGCGGCAACGTCCTCTCCCGCGTCGTGCGGCTGCAGGAGATGTACAGCCGGATGATCGAGGTCTGCACATCGCTCAAGCGCAACGGCAAGCCCGCGATCGAGGACCCGAACGTCCGGCAGAAACTGGGCGAGATCTACGCGGAGATCGAGGTGCTGCGCTACGCTGCGCTCCGCCTGCTCAGCCGCCTCGAGAAGGGGCAGCGCCCTGGCCCGGAGGCGTCCATCTCCAAACTGCACTACTCCGAACTCGACAAGCACGTGCAGGAACTCTTCCTCGACATCCTCGGCCCGTACGGGTTGCAGACGGGCGGCCTGCCGCCGGAGTATGCGCTGCACGCCGATTCCGACTTCGGCGAGGCGGGCAGTTGGGCGTACTCCTTCTTCTGGTCGCGCGCCGGGACGATCTACGCCGGTTCGTCGGAAGTCCAGAAGAACATCCTCGGCGAGCGCGTGCTCGGCCTGCCGAAGGAAGTGCGCGAAGACCGCATCGCCCTCGCCCAGAAAGCGGCGGCGGGCGACTGAGAACCTAACCCCCCGGCCCCCTTCCCGCGAGGAAGGGGGAGCACCGATGCAATGCCGTGGCGTTCCGGGGGATGCTACAAGCCTATACAGAAGGCACCCCTCCCTCGCGGGGAGGGGCGGGGGGAGAGGTAAAAATGGATTTCGATTTCACGGAAGATCAGGTGATGCTGCGCGGGCTGGTGCGGGAGTTCCTGACGGAGCAGGCGCCGGTGGCGCATGTCCGCGCGATGATGGACGACGAGCGGGGGTACGACCCCGACATCTACCGCCGCTTCGTGCAGTTGGGCATGCTCCCCTTCCCGGAGGAGTACGGCGGCGCGGGGCTTGGCATGGTCGAGCAGGCGATCATCCTCGATGAGATGGGGCGCATCCCCTATCCCGGCCCGTACTTCGCGACGGTGGTCCTCGCCGGGAGCGCGATTATAGCCTCCGGCGATGAGAAGGCGATGGCGCGCTACCTCCCCGATGTCTGCGACGGCGGCCTGACGATGACGCTCGCCTTCCTTGAGGACTCCATCGGCTGGGGGCCGGACGAAATCGCCCTCGCCGCGAAGAAGGAGGGCGATGCGTACGTCCTCAATGGCATCAAGCGGTTCGTCCCCTTCGGGCACACGGCGGACGTCATCCTCGTCGCGGCGCGCACGGGAGGCAGCGGTGCGGAGGGGATCTCGCTGATCGCCGTCCCGCGCGACGCCGACGGGCTGCGCATTGATAAGGACGTGATCTCCGACCTGACCGAGAAGAGCGCGACGCTGCATTTCGAGAACGCGCGCGTGCCCGCCGAGAACCTGCTCGGCGCGGAGGGCGGTGCGTGGCCCGCTGTGCGGACGGCGCTCCAGCACGCGGCGGTCGGGGCGTGCGCGGAGATGCTCGGCGCGTCCCGCAAGTCGCTCGAAATGTCCACGGACTATGCGAAGGTGCGCAAGCAGTTCGGCCAGTTCATCGGCCAGTTCCAGGCCGTCAAGCACAAGTTGTCCGAAATGCTCGTCGCGGTCGAGAACGCGCACGCCGCGACGTACTACGCCGCCTGGGCGCTCGACGCCGACGCGCCGGACGCCGCGCTCGCCGTCTCGGTCGCCAAGTCGTTCGTCAACGGCGCGTCCCGGAAGGTCTGCGGCGAGGCGATCCAGGTGCACGGGGGCATCGGCTTCACCTGGGAGTACGACCTGCATCTCTATTTCAAGCGCGCCAAGTACTTCGAGCCGCTCTACGGCGACCTCGAAGCCCACCGCGAGCGCGTCCTCCAGGAAGTCCTCGCCGGGCACATCGCGGAGTAACGGACGAAACCGGACGAAACCGATTGAACCGCAAAGACGCGAAGGACGCAGAGGACGCAAAGAGGGAGAGAAGGATAAGAGACCCGAGTTCCTGTATTCCTTTGCGATCTTTATGTCCTTCGCGTCTTTGCGGTTCAATCGGTTTGGCTGATTAACGGGAGGTAGGCATGAGTACATCGGGTGCGGAGACGGAGCGGGTGGTGACGTCGGTGGCGGAGTTGAAGGAATTGATCGGGCAGGAGATCGGCGTCAGCGAGTGGGTGGAGATCACGCAGGAGCGCGTCAACCAGTTCGCGGACGCGACCGGCGATCATCAGTACATCCATGTGGACCCGGAGCGGGCGAAGACGACCTTTTTCGGCGGCACGGTGGCGCACGGCTACCTGACGCTCTCGCTCATCCCCTATCTGGGGAGCAAGCGCGCGTCCGGTGTCAAGATCAGTCTCGGCGGGCGGATGGGCGTCAACTACGGGCTGAACCGCGTGCGCTTCGTCTCGCCCGTGCGCGTCGGCAAGCGCATCCGGATGCGCTCGAAACTGCTCAATGTCGAGGAGATCGGCGACCGTGCCGTGCAGATGACGAGCGAGCAGACCATCGAGGTCGAGGGCGAGGAGAAACCCGCCTGCGTCGCCGAGACGCTGGGACGCACCTATTTCTAGAATCATGATGGTGGCGGGGGTGAGCCCCCCCAAAAACCCCGGGGCAGGCGGGGGCCCCC
>JAICIL010000178.1 GCA_025924435.1 Chloroflexia bacterium
CCCCTATAATCCGTCTCTTTTTTGTGGGGGGGGCCTGCTCGACCCACTCAATTGCCATACCCCTACCCCCCCCCCCCCCACCACCGGAAAAACTGCGCCCCGCTCAGGTGCCGCAGGAAGATGACAGGCGACCGGAGAACGTGCTATGGTGCGGCCACGGGAGGCGGCGATGCCTCCCCGTGTTTTGATCTGAGGAGGGTCCCAGGTATGTCTTCTTTCCGCTCGAACCGCCTTCCGGCGCTCGCCATCCTGTTCGCCGTCGCCGCCCTCGCCGCCTGCGGCGGCAGTGCAAAGACCACAACCGCCACGCCCGCCGCATCCGTCACGCCGACGACGAGCGCCGCGCTCATCCAGGCGACGCAGCCCCTCCCGAGCGTGACGGCCACGCCGCCCGGCACGCCGACTCCGCTCGCCAACGGACTGCCGACCGGCACCGCCCGCGCCACCGAGGCGGGCCTCCCGACGGGCGCGGCCGCCACCGCGACAACAGCCACCACCGGCACGCCGACCCCGCTCGCCCGCGTCATTGTCACCGCTGGTACAAATGCGAGCGCGAGTACCGCGACGAGCGGCGGCACGGCCACGCGCGGCGCGCAAGCCGTCGGTTCCGCAACACCATCCACGACTGCGGCTACAACGGCATCCTCCACATCCACCGGCACATCCGGTTCGGCGGTCACGGGCACCGGCGCGGCCGGGACGCCGACCACGACGCCGGTGCCCGCCACCGAGGCGCGCGGCGCGACCGAGCAATTCCTGCGCACGGTGCTGGCGAAGGGGGATATTTCCGGCTTCCTGACCCCCGCGCTGCAATCCCAGGCGGGCAACGACGGCTACAAGTTGCTCAATATCCAACCGCCCGTGCGGGAGTTCACGATAGACAGCGAGCAGCGCGACGCCGACGGCAATGGCGCGACGGTCACCGCGACGATCACCACCGCCTCCGGCGTCGCGAAGCGCAGTTTCGTGATGCGCAAGCAGGGCGCAACCTGGCTTGTTGACAACATCCTCGGTTAGCCGCGAAGGGGAATTTTTTAACCGCGAAGGCGCGAAGGACGCGAAGGGGACAGGAGAAAAGAGGAACGATTCTCTTAATCTCTTCCCCTCTTCGCGTCCTTCGCGCCTTCGCGGTTCAATCGGTCAGGTCGTGCGCCCGGCGAGTTGGCGGGTGGCGAGGCCCGCGCGCCGTTCGATGTACTCCGCGAACCGCGCGAAGGGATCGAAGCCGATCAGGCGGGGCGCGTCGGTGACGAAGTTCGAGATCGGGTTGACATCGTAGAGGTAGGTCGCGCCGTCCCGCTCGCTCTCCAGATATTCGACGCCGCCGATGTCCACATGCGCGGCGCGGAAAATGCGCAACACGTCGTCAATCACCCAGTGCGGCGGCTCGGCGACCTCGATCCGCTTCGGCGTCTTCGCGGGCGTTTCCGCCGGTTGCGCGGGCGATGCGGCCGCTTCCGGCACCTGGCAGATGTCGGCGGGGCAGAGGTTGAAGCCCTCGTTCGGGTCGTTGAAGATGCGGATGGCGTAGAGGAACGCATCGTCCAGCGCCTCGACGCGCACGATCGAGCCGCCTTTGGGCGGGTGGTATTCCTGCACGACCGCCGACTGGTCAATGCCGAAGATCGGATCGAGTTCGCCGTTGACGAGCGCGGTCGCCACCTCGTCTTCCGTCTCGAACCGGCGCATCAGCGCGCCGCTGCCGCCGATGTTCGGTTTGATGATGAGCGGGTAGGCGAGTTGCCGCGCGGCGTCCGGGACCCTGCTCGGGTGGTTGACGATGCGGCTGCGCGGATGCGGGATGCCGAGCGTGGCGAGGAGCGTCAACTGCCGCGCCTTCGAGGTCTCCAATGCGAAAGGCTGCGCCCCATTGATGACCGGCACGCCGATCGCTTCGAGATACGCGAGATATGATTGCGTCTGGAAGATCGCGCTCATGTGGTCCCGCAGGTACGACGACGGGCTGACGCGGTTGACGACCAGTCCGTACGGCACGGCGGGGGCGGACGGGTCGAAACTGTAGGCGTCCGCCGCAATCCGCTCGTAGGGCAGGCCGCGACGATCCAGTTCCGCGAAGAGCGGCACGAACCACTCCGGGTGCTCGTACAGGATACCGATCGGCTTCGTCTCCATCGTTGCTCCCATCAATCGCGCGCCGGTGTGCGCTCGCACACCCGCCGCCCCACATCGCGCGGACCGAAGATCCCTTCCAGCATCGCCCGATCCGCCGACGGGCGGAGGGTCATCCCGCAGAGCGGGAATGCGCCTCCGAACCACGGATGCGCGGCGGTCGGCCAGTCGTGCCGATGCGGCGTGGGCGGTTCCGGATGCGCGGTCGCACCGAGCGCCCGCGGAAACAATCGCGCATTCACTGGTTTGGCCGCGCATCGAGCGCGCCGTCATCGGCGTCGGCGAGCGTTTCATCCCACGTCGC
Organism: Chloroflexia bacterium; assembly: GCA_025924435.1. The sequence continues at coordinate 2,435 of JAICIL010000178.1, forward strand.
GTAGGCGAGCAGGTGATCCGGTTGCAGCGAGCACGCCCACGCGGCGCCGTGGATGGTGCCGAACCGCCCGCGAAGGCGCGCGAAACAGCCGCGCGCCTTCGCGGGGAACGTCGCCCACGCGGCGGGTTGCCGAACCGGTGCGGCGAGCGATGGCAGACTCATTTCGTACCCCTCCATGCCGACATGCCGAAGAATCGCTGTGCGGAAATATCGCCGTGATGTGTGGACGCCCCGTCGTCGCCCGCCGCTACGGTTCAGGCGCGGGGCGCGGTACAGCGACATGGGGCAAGGGGAGCGAGGGCCGCGCGAGGTGCCGGGAGGCACGGAAAGGCGGCGAGCGGCAGTCCCGCCGATAGATATATGACTATATTACACAAGATAGTCGTCAATCTCATGTCGTCGTTGTATCATGCGATTGCGGCACTGTCAATGAACACATCACGAAGCGACGCGGTGCGGGCAGGCGATCAGGCGGCGACGGCGAGCGCCATCCCGTCGAGCTGGAGCCACGCATTCATGAACACCGCCCAGGAGACCTCGTAGTACGCCGGATAGGCCGGGTCCATGACCGAGACGCCCTGCTCGGTGTAGCCGTAGACGGTGACGGTGTGCTCGTAGGGGACGAGGAGGAATTGCTCGCCGTCTCTCTCGTCGCTATAGCGCGGCGCGTTGCCATATGTGCCGTTGATCCAGGCGACGACGGGGCGGTCGTTGCTGACCGCATCGCGCAGGAGATTGGCGTCGGCATGGAAGGTGTACGAGTGCGGGAATCCATGCTGCATCAACACGGAGAGGATCGGGAGCGGGTAGACGCCGTAATCCCATGTGCCGCCCCACGGGCCGCTCAAGTTGCCCCGAAAGCCCTTGTTCGGGTTCGGGTCGAACCCGATCATCGTGGCGAACGCGCCCTGGCTGATCGGCTTGTGGAAGTATGCCGTCGCGGCGGAAGTGGCGGCGTATTCGCAGGAGAGGTTCCACGATTGCCCGGTGAGAGGGAAATTGCCCAGCACATGGCTCGGCGGCGTGACGGGCGGTGAAAGCGGCCCGAAGTCCGCCCCGACGGGCGATGCCACGGCGAGCGCCAGCAGCATTCCGAGCAGACGGCACCACGAACGGATCGAACGCATCGCTCCACTCCCCGCATACGACAGGCCATATGCCATCGAGCGCCCTTCGGGTCCCGTTGTGGCGGCGAGTATACGAGAAATCCCGAATTTCGTCATGGGGAATCCTAACTCCCCGGATGTAGGATTCCCCGGATGGCGATAATGAAGAAACCCTGACTGGCATTTAATGGGCGCTCCCGGCGATGTCCCGCGCGAATGCGTCGCCGTGGGTGTGCAGCCAGCGGACGAGCGCAAGATCGCCGGGCGCCAGGGCGTCGGTCGGTTGCGGGCCGCGTTCGTCGTGCCAGCGGTACTTGGCGAGGTTGTGCGCCGTGCGCCAGCGATAGAGCCCAACCCCCGCCGCCAGTTCGTCGCCCGGCAGAGGCGCGATCTCCCGGTACGCCGCGACGCAGGCCCGCGCCGCCGCGACATCGGTCGGGTCGCCATGCACGCCGAGGAAGGTGAAGGCAATCGCCCGCGCGACATCCCAGACGCGCGGGCGCACCGTCGCGAACTCCCAGTCGAGCACCGCGACGGGCGTGCCGGGCGGGTCGCAGAGCAGGTTCGGCGGGTAGAAATCGCCGTGGATCGCCTGCCGCGGCAGCCGCGCGAACGCATCGGGCGGCGGCGCGGCGCGGAGCACGGCGCGGAGCGCGTCGAACGCCTCGCGCGTGAAGGCATCGAAGGCATCCGCCGTGCCCGCCGCCTCCCTCGCCGCGATATGCCCCTCGATGGCGTCCATCTCCGCGAGCGTCGCCGCCGTTGACCAGTCGAGCGGCCCTTCCGCGAAGGCCAGCCCCGCCGTCGGGCAGGAGGCGAGGGCGCGGTGCGTCCGCGCGAGCAGCCCGCCGAGCGTTGCCGCCGTCTCCGGCCCCGCCAGCGCCTCGCCAACGACGAACGGATACGCGCTCCACGGCGTCCCGTCCACGACGACCACCCGACGACCGTCGCGCGTCGCGAGCGGCAGCGGCGTCGGGATACCGCGCGCGGCGGCATGGTGGATGACGGCGTGTTCCGCCATCACGACGCGCGGATCCCGGTGGCGCGACCCCTTGAGAAAGAGCCGCCGCCCATCCGCGAGCGTCACCACCTCGTCGCGGTTCAGGTAGCCCGCGCGCACCCGCTCCACGGCAACGGGCACACCGATGCCGAACGCCGCACACACCGCCGCAATACTCGTTTCGTCCTCGCTCATGCCAACCAGTATCGCACGATGCGATCCGGATAACGAATAGCATCCATTCATTTCCGCACACAAAGATGCGGGATATGCCCTTTCGATAGTCGCCATCCCTCCCGCCGCGCTGGCAAGCCCCCTGCGACTTTCCCCTCGGTCGCGGCGAGGCGGGACGCGGAGGCGCAAGGAAGGATTGAGAGCATCCCAACGGGCGGCATCGGTATATTGGCATCGGTTGTGCGTACAGAAACGCGGATTGTGGGAGATGCGGCACACATGAAGGAGAATGAGATGACCAATCCTCGCTGGAACATGGCACGATGCTGCGCGCTCTTGCTGCTCGGCGCGCTGCCCCTGCTCGCGGCATGCAGCAGTTCGAGCGCGACCGCCACGGTGAGCACGGCGGCCACCGCCGTGACCGGCGCCGCCACGAGTATCGCGCCGACGGTAAACGCGGCCGCCAGTAGCGCATCCGGAGCCGCGACCAGCATCGCGCCGACGGTCAATTCCGCCGCGAGTAGCATCACGGGCCTCGCGACGAGCCTCGCGCCGACCGTCAACGCGGCGGGCAGCAGCGTGGCGAGCGCCGCAACCCAGGTCGCCCCGACGGTGAACGCCGCATCAACGACGGTCAGCGGCACGGTCGTTGCCGCCGGCAGCAGCGCGGCGAGCACCGTCAACGCCGCCTGCGTCACCGCGACCGCGCGTGCCCGCGCGTCCGGCACGCCGACCGGCACCGTCACCCCGACACCGACCGTCGGCCCCGGCACCGTCACCCCGACGCCGAGCTGCTAACAACCTAACCCCGGCCCCTTCCGTCCCCCGGCGCGGGAAGGGGCCGGGGGTTAGGTCGCCTCCCGCTCCTGCATCGTCGGGATGGCTTTCGGCATCCGGTCCGGCACGACATCGCCGCCGCGTCGCCAGAGCCGCGCGAGGAATTCCGGCGACGCACCGAAGCGGTAGAGGAGCCGGATCAGCATCACCCGGCCGATCAGGCGGTACGGCCCCTGCGCCTTGTGCCGCCGCGTCGAGGTGATCGCCGCCGCGTCGAGCAGGGCGACCCGCCCCTCGCCGCGCAGCCGCTCCGAGAAGGCGACATCCTCCATCAGCGGCCACGTCGGGAAGCCGCCCAGTTTCTCGAAGACCGACCGCCGCACGAAGATCCCCTGATCGCCCGTGTACGCCCCCGCGAGCGAGCGCCGATCCGCCCGCCGGGCCATCATCCGGTAGACGCGCGCGTCGTCGTCGAATCGCAGCCGGTACGCACCGCCGACGACCGCCGCATCCGCCATCATCTCTCGCACAATCGCCACGTCCGCGAGATATGTATCGGCGTGGACGAAGAGCAGCACATCCGCCGCCGCCGCCGCCGCCGCCAGATTCTCATTCGCGCCGAGCGATCCCTTGCCCGTCACGACGCGCGCGTACGGCAACGCCTCCCGCGCCGTCGCGTCTCTGCTCGCCCCATCCGCGACGATCAATTCCGCATCCGGCGCGAGCGCACGGTACCGTTCCAGCACCGCCGCGATCCGGTGCGCCTCATTCCGCGCCGCGACGATGATCGCGAGAGAGGGAAGAGAAAGGACTGAGGAATCATGGTCCGTATGTTCTTTCCTTACCATGCGGTCCTCGCTCCTCATCACTCACCATTGCCCGCCGATGTGGTGCCGCTGCCAACTCAGTCCTAATCGCTCGTGACGAGTTCGGGTTGCGGCAGCATAATCACATCCCCGAAGGCGGAAGCGTCCACCGCCGTCGTCGGGCGGACGAGGGCATTGAGCGCGCAGAAGGAGTGCAGGCCGCGCGGCGAGGCGTTGTGGAAGCAGCAGCGATCCACGCGGTCGAAGTCGAGGTCCTCCGCGTCCATGAAGGGCTTGATGAAGACGGTCACATACTGCGTGTCGAACATGATGCCGGGGTTCCTGCCGAGATAGGGAAGCAGGACGCGCATCGCCGCCAGCCCCTCGCGGGAAAGCAGCCGCTTCGAGAATGCGCCCTTGCCGCGCGTCACCATGCGGATGAAATCCACGGGGTCATCGCCGAGAATCTGGCTGTACTTATTCCATTCGATGCCCGGCGTGGTGGGTACCCAGGCGCCGCGCTTCTTGTCGTGGCGCAGGATGGCGATGGAGTTGCAGAGGGGCGAGCCGAAGCCGAGCGGCATGAACTCTTCCGGCGCGATGCCGAGTTGCTCCTCGATCAGTTGCAGGATATCCGGCAGCCGGAGTTTGCGCCCGAAGCCGCGCGTGTCGAGCGTCGCGTCCCCCCGGTCCTCGTCAACATCCCAGCGGTTGCCGAACGGCGTCGCCGCCTGGAACGAGACGGCGCGGATGATCGGGTGCTGGCGGCAGACTTCGAGGATCGGCCCGATCTGGTCGGTGTTCAGCCCCGGCAGGAGCGAGACGGCCAGCGTCGTGTTCAGCCCCGCTTTCTCCAGTTGATCGAGCGCCTTCAGGCGGACGCTGAGCAGTTTCTCGCCCCGCAGCAGTTCGATGTCCGATTCGCGCAGCGAGTCCCACTGCAAGTAGACGGAGGTGAAGCCCCACGCCTTCAGGCTCTCCGCGAAGTCCGCGTCCCGCGCGATGCGGATGCCGTTCGAGATCATCTCGAAGTTCGTGAACCCCTTGGATTTAATCAGCGCCGCCAGTTCCTTGAGGTCCTTGCGCACGGACGGCTCGCCGCCGGAGATTTGCAGGCTGACGTCCGCGCCCTCCGCCGCGACGATCTCGTCGAGCCGCTGCTCGATCTCCGCCATCGTGTAGTGCCGCCCGTCCGGGTTGCTGCCCGCGTAGCACATCGGGCAGGTGAGGTTGCACTTCTCGGTCACTTCGAGCATCACGAGGCCCGCCCGCTGCCGCCCCGGCAGGCCGGGGCCGCCCTTCGTCGGCCCGTCCCCGTTGCCGTATTTCGCCTTGATCTGCTCATCCAGGGCGAAGATGCGCGCATAGAACGCGGCGTGCGGCCCGAGGTCGGTCTCGGTCGTGGAGCCGTCCGGCTCGAACCGCCGGAAGACGACCGCGCCGTTCGGCGACGCCACGTACTGGGCCGGGACGCGCTCGTGCGTCCGCGACAGCCCTTCCGTCTCCTTCAGCACGCGCTCGCCGATCACCGTCGCCATGATGAAAACTCCTTGATGAAGTGCGCGACCATCTCTCGTGGTATACGGATGAACAGAGCGACTGGATGTATCTTTGCCGCCGTGAGCATAGCACGCATCGCCACCATCCGCGAGATCGCATATCGGCGCGGCAAACCCTTCCCCCAACCCCTCCCCGATGCGGAGAGGGGAGCATTTCTCCCCCTTCCCTGCGGGGGAAGGGGGTTGGGGGGTTAGGTGAGAGACGCCCGGTCAATCATCGCCATCTCTTCCGCCGTCAGGCGCCAGCCGAGCGCGCCCGCGTTCGCCCGCGCGTGCGCCGCGCGCTTCGCCCCCGGGATCGGGATGATCCGGTCATCCCGACAGAGCAGCCAGTTCAGCGCGACCTGCGCGGCGGTGCGCTCGCGCGCCCGCGCGATCTCGCGCAGGGTCGTCGCCATCGCGTGGATCGCGCGCAGCCGCTCGCCGCGATAGGCGGGCAGGTAGCGGCGCGGCCCGGCGACGCGCGCGGATTCGCCGCCGCCCGCGATCAGGCCGTGGACGAGCGGGCTATGGGCGATCAGGGCGACATCGAGTTCCCGGCAGGCCGCGAGCACGCCGTTCGTCTCCGGCTGCCGCGCGAGGACGTTGTACCGCACCTCGTTGGCGGCGAGCGGGATGCCGTGCCGCGCGAGGCGGTCGTGGGCGCGGCGCATCCGCGCCGAGCCGAAGTTGCTCACGCCGACCGCGCGCACCTTCCCATCCCGGACGGCCGCCGCCATCGCGTCCATCAGCGCCGCCGTCCGCAAGACGGTGTAGGGCCAGTGGACGAGATACAGGTCGAGCGTCGGCACATCGAGCCGCGCGAGCGTGCGATCCAGCGCGCCGTGGAGGGTGCGCGCCGAGAGCCGGTGCGGGAATGGGGTGAACTTGCTGGCGATCACGACGGGCCGCGCGGCCCCCCGCGCGAGCGCGCCGAGCAGCCGCTCCGCGCCGCCCCCGCCGTAGAGTTCCGCCGTATCGAAGAAGGTCACGCCCGCGTCGAGACTGGCGCGGAACGCCGCCGCGATCTCGGCGCGATCCGGCATCCCGCCGTATGCCCAGAACGGCGCGTCCCCCCAGGACCACGTCCCGACGCCGAGCGCCGAGACGGTGATGCCGCTCGCGCCCAGCCGCCGCCTCTCGTCCATCGCGGCCCTTCTCCCATCCGGAAATCGCCCGCCGTTCGGCTCCCCGAAGGCGGACCCTGTTGATGTCCCGTGCCGCGCGCAGCATAGCATGGCCGTCGAGAAAGAATCATAGTGGCGGGGGGGGGCCGGCCCCGGCGGGGGGTGGGAAGGGGTAGACCCCCCCCCCCCCGGAAAAACCCCCCCAAACCCAAACCCCCACCCGCCCCAGAAAA
>JAICIL010000179.1 GCA_025924435.1 Chloroflexia bacterium
ATCCCGTACGACTGGGCAATCAAGTTCCACTGAATCCGTCCGATGGACATTGCCGATTGTCCGCACGGTCGTTATACTACCGATGAAGTCGGAAAGTATGACTTTCGGAGGAGCGCGCACCATGGCAGCATCGGCCACCAAACTCGTTCGCATCCAGGAGAAAGGGCAAGTGACATTGCCCGTCGAGGTGCGACGTAGCCTGAATCTGAAGAAGGGTGATCTTGTCGCCGTGACACAGACGGATGACGGTGTGCTCATCACGCCGCAAGAAATTGTTGCCGCGAAAGCGCTTGACCGGATCGGGGAAGCGTTGCGCGCCACGGGCTTGACGCTCGAAGAATTGATCGAGTCCGGCAGGGAGGAGCGCGGTAAGATTCTCGAAGAGAAATATGGTATCCCGAACACGTAGCGTCTTTCTCGACTCAAGTGTCCTGATCGCCGCCGCGATTTCCGCTCGTGGCAGCGCCCGCGATCTTCTCTACCGAGGATTGCGCGGCGATTTCCGCCTCCTCGTCTCGCCTTTAGTTCTTCGCGAGAGCGAGCGAAATATTCGCGCCAAAGCGCCGCATGTCCTCGATGCATTCGCTGTTCTCGCCGCAGTGCTGACCGACCGCGTAACACCGACACAAGCAGCAGTGGAACAGGCGGCCAAAATGATTGAGTCGAAGGATGCCGCGATTGTTGCCGCTGCGATGGCGGCGCGGGCGCAGTATCTCGCGACCTACGACCGGAAACATCTCCTGGCAAAGAAAGCCGAGATCGGCGAAACATTCGGCATTACCGTCGCCACACCCGACGAAATACTCGCGACGCTCAATTCATAACAATTCCCGCATCCATCGGACGAAGCGGTTGATTGTCGCAATTATCCCTCGATAGATTGAAGAAATTCGCGGACGGTCGCGTTGTACTGGTCGGGCTGCTCCATGTTGTTCAGGTGGCCGACACCGGGGAAGATCACCTTGCGCGCGTCGGGAATCTCGCCGATTAGCCGCGTGCCGAGCGCAGGCGCGGTCACGTGATCCCGCTCACCGCAGAGGACGAGCGTCGGCACGCGGATACGCGGCAGCACGGCGCGCACATCGGCATGGGCGAGGGCAATCGCCGCGCTGCGGAACCCGGCCGGGTGGATGCGCGCGAACATCGCCTCCACCTCGCGGAGCACATCGGCGGGCGGGTCGGGCGCGAGCAGTTGCGGCGCGCGGGCGCGGGCGTATTCGGCGGGCGTCATCGTCTCCAACGCGCGCAGCCGTGCCTGGAGGCGCGTCTCGCCGTCGTCGCGCGTCGCGTCGCCGCCGAGCGTCGTGTCCGAGAGGATCAGCGACGCGACGCGGTCGGCATGATCCCGGTAAAATTCCTGCGCCAGCACACCGCCCCACGACTGGCCGAGCAGATGGGCTTTCGCGATCCCCATCGCGTCGAGGAAGCCCGCAAGGTAGTCCGCGTACTCCGCCATCGGCCAATCGTGGGGCGGGTCGGACGAGCGTCCGTAGCCCGGCGCGTCCCACGCGATCACGTCGAAGGCGTCGGACAGCCCATCGAGTTGCGTCCGCCACGCGGAAGCGTCCGCGCCGATCCCGTGCATCAGCACGAGCGGCGGCCCCTGCCCCGCCCGGTCATAGGCGATCTGCAATCCGCGCACCGTGACGTGTCCTGCTGTTGCCATGTCACCCTCCTGAGCGAGGGAGAAACCGAATGAACCGCAAAGGCGCAGAGGACACAAAGGGCGCAAAGAAGAGAGATTATTCAACCCTTTCATCTCCCTTTGCGCCCTCTGCGCTCTCTGCGTCTCCGCGATTCGCCCCGGTTTCCTCCCCCTTCAACCGCGTATTCTCCGGGTCGTAGAGCGGCTCGCGGGCGACGGTCGCGGCGTGGCGCGCGCCGAAAAACTGGACGCTGACCGCCGTGCCGGGCGTGGCATACGCCGCAGGCAGGTAGCCGTAGGCGATGCTCTTGCCGACCGAGTAGCCGTAGTTCGCACTCGTCACATATCCCAAAAGATCGTCGCCGTCGAGGATCGGTTCCTTGCCCATCACGACGACGCGCGGGTCATCGAGCGTCAGGCAGCAGAGTCGGCGCGCGATCCCTCCCGCCTTCACGCGCAGCAGCGCCTCCCGGCCGAGGAAGTCGCCCTTCTTCAGGTTCACCGCGAAGCCGAGGCCCGCCTCGTACGGGTTGTACTCGGTGTGGATGTCCGCGCCCCAGAGGCGGTAGCCCTTCTCCAACCGCAGCGATTCGAATGCCCCGCCACCGGCGGCGATCAGGCCGAGCTGCCGCCCCGCCCGCCAGAGCGTGTCCCAGAGCGCGCGGCCATACTCCGTCGGCGTGTACAACTCCCAGCCAAGTTCGCCGACGTACGAAACGCGCGCCGCGTGTACGGGAATATGGCCAACCGTCGCGGGGCGGGCGGTGAAATAGGGGAAGCCGCCGTGCGAGAAGTCGTCGTCGCTGACACGCCGGATCAGGTCGCGGGCGCGCGGCCCCCAGAGGCCGACACAACACTCGCTGGAAGAGTGATCGCGGATCGCCACGGAGCCGTCATCCGGCAGGTGTGCGCGGAGCCAGGCGAGGTCGTGCATGCCGGACGCGCCGCCCGTGACGAGCAGGAAGCGGTCGGCGGCGAGGCGGGTGATCGTCACGTCGCAGCGGATGCCGCCCCGCGCGGTGAGCATCGCCGTGTACGTCACCTTGCCAATCGGCTGGTCCATCTGATTCGCCGCCATCCATTGGAGATAATGGAGCGCGCCCGGCCCGGCGATTTCCAGTTTCGTGAACGGCGTCAGGTCGAAGAGCGCGACCCGCTCCCGCGTCGCCAGATGCTCGATGCCGATGATCGGCGACCAGTTGCGGGCCGTCCACGCGGTGCGCTCCGGCCACGATGCGCCGCGCCGGGCCAGTTCGTCCGCGTTCGCGGCGTACCACTGGGGCCGCTCCCACCCCGCGCTCTCGAAGCAGTGCGCGCCGAGTTCCTCCTGCCGCCGGTGGAAGGGGCCGAGGCGGAGGTTGCGCGGCTCCGCCGTCTGGTCGAGCGGATGGATGACGTCGTACACCTCGATGTACTGCCGGTTCGCGCGGGTGCGGACGTAGCCATGGCTCAGCGCGTGGTGATGGAAGCGGTTCAGGTCGCTTTCGCGCAGGTCAATGCTCGGCGTCCCCTCGACGATCCATTCCGCCATCGCCCGCCCGACGCCGCCCGCGTGCGTGATCCAGATCGCCTCGGCGGACCAGAAGCCGCGCACATCCGGCGACTCGCCCAGGAGCGAGAAACCATCCGGTGTGAAGGAGAAGAGGCCGTTGAAGACCGAGACCAGCCCCGCGTCGCACAGGGCGGGGATGCGTGCGTAGGCGTCCGCCAACGACGCCGCCATGTGTTCCGGCGTGTACGGCATGATCGCGGGGTGATCGTTCGCGAGCAAATCTTCCGCGTCCACGGGCAGCGGGTCGTGTCGGTAGGAGCCGAAGCCGTACGCGCTGCCGTACTGGCGGAAGTAGAGGTCCTTATCCTGATGGCGAAGGATCGGATGCCGGAGGATGTCGCGCTCGCCCGCCAGTTCGGGGAGCGGGTTTGTGCGCGCGAAGATGTGCTGCATCGGCGTGAGCGGGATCGGCACGCCGGCCATCTTCCCGATCAGCGGCCCCCAGATGCCCGCCGCCGAGACGACGATCTCCGTCGCGATCCGCCCTTCGGGCGTGACGACCGCCCGCACGTGCCCATTGTCCACTTCGATGCCGGTGACGGGCGTGAACGCGTAGAAGGTCGCGCCATGTTCCGACGCTTCGGCGGCCAGGCCGCTCGCGATCCCCGCCGCATTGACGACGCAGTCGCCGGGCACGAAGAACGCGCCATACAGATCGTCCGTGCGGAGGAGGGGGATCATCCGCCCCGCCTCGTCCGGCCCGATCAGGTGCGCCTCCAGCCCCCACGACATCGCCTGCCCGACGCGCCGCTTCAACTCCTCCCACCGCTCCGGCGTCGAAGCGATCTCCATGCCGCCGGTGCGCCAGAAGGCGGGTTCCGGCGTCCGCACCGTGCGATAGAGCTCCGCGCTCCACATCGCCAGTTGGGTGACGCTCCTGGAGACGTTGTGCTGGAACATCATCCCCGGCGCGTGGGAGGTCGAGCCCCAGTTCTGGCCGAGCGGCCCTTGTTCGAGGACGACGATGTCCCGCCAGCCCATCCGCGTCAGGAAATAGGCGGTGCTGCACCCGACAATCCCCGCGCCGATGATGACAACCCGCGCGTGCGTCCGCATCGCGCACCCCTTTCGCGCTCACAACGAAAGATTGGACCACAGAGGCACAGAGGAGACAGAGCAGCAACGGGGATTTTCCCATATTTTCTCCGCGCTCTCCGTGCCTCTGCAGTTCAACTCTCCCCCTCCGGGATGAAGTTTACTTCCATCGCCGCGTGGTCGCTCAGTTTATCGAAGCCAAGTCCGGCGTATCGTTCCGGGTGCGGCGTGCGGAAGTCTTCGAGATAGCGGCAGTCCCGCGCGCCGAGCGAGCGCGAGGCGAGGATATGGTCGAGGCGGAAGCCATTGCCCGAGGCGAGGTGATACCAACTGAACTCCTGCCGCGCGTAGCCGTGCAGCGCGCGGTAGACATCGGTGAGGTCGAAGGCGGCCAGGCCGGTCAGCACGTTCCGCTCGCTCGCGTGCATCGCCGCGTTGGTGATCGCGAATGCGCCGTTCGCGCGCCGGGTCTGCCCGAAGGTGATCACCTCGCCCGCCGCCGTCTCGTGCTGCGGCAGATTGAAGTCGCCGCAGAGGATGCGGTGCCGGTGCGTCGCGCGGGCCAGCCCCGCGTAGAGCCGTTCCAGCGTCCGAATGCGCACGTCCCGATCGCGACCGCCGTAACTCACCGGGACGTAGACCGTGTGCAATTCGATCATCCCCCACGGCGACGCGACGGCGACCGAGAGCAGCCGTTCGGGCCACGGCACACCGATCCTGTCCCGCCCCTCCGCGCAGACGGCGCACCGCCATCTGCTCGCGATCAGCACGCCGCTCGCCCGCTTCCCGCCGCGATCGTCGCTCACCCCGGCGAAGCCGTCCGCGACGTGCGCGAAGCCCGCCCGTCTTAATGCGAGCCGATATTCCGCGACGCGGTTGATCCGCACTTCCTGCAACGCGACGATGTCCGGCGCGCTGGCGGCGAGCGCCGTCACCTGATGGGGAATCCGGGCTGCTCCCGCGCGGGCGACATTCCAAGAGATCAATCGCATCGGCGCTCGCCGCTCCTTCCCCGGATGAGAGGGACATCGTACCCCAGGCGGCACAAATCTACGAGTGGCCGGATACGGAGCCGGATGATGCGATACACTCCCCACCAGCAAGCAGGTGCGGTGAGCGATGAGAAAGGGGCGACCGATGGCCGACTGGTCCGATCACGATCTCTCGATCAATGGGCTGACGATCCACTACTACCGGATGGGGCGGCGCGACAAGCCACCCGTCGTGCTGCTGCACGGGTTCTCCGATAGCGGGTTGGCCTGGACGCGCCTCGCCCGCGACCTCGCGCCGGAGTATGACCTCATCATGCCCGATGCCGTCAGCCACGGGCGTTCCAGCGGGCCGGGGCCGGAGGGATTCCGCGCCCGCGCGGTCTCGGACGTGCGCGCGCTTATCGAAATGCTCGAGTTGGAGCGCCCCGCCCTGATCGGGCATTCGATGGGCGCGCGTACCGCCGCGGGCGTCGCGGCGGAGGCATCGGACCGTATCCGCTGCGCCGTGCTGGAAGATCCGCCGTGGCGCGACGCGGCCCCCGAACCGCGCCGGGAAGACGCGAGCGAACCCGCGCGGCCTAGTCAAGCGCCGACCGGCAGCCCGCGCTGGGCAGAATGGCTCGCCGCATTCAAGACGCTCAGCCCCGAGGAGCGGGTCGCGCAGGCGCGCGTCGAGCGGCCGATGTGGGCGGAGGAAGATCGCATCCCCTGGGCGGAGGGCAAAGGGCTGTTCAATCTGGACGCCCTCAAGGAGATCGGCGCGGCGGCCCCGCCGTGGCGCGATGTTGTCCGCAAAATCACCTGCCCCGTCCTGCTCATCACCGCCGACCCCGAGCGCGGCGGCATCGTCACGCCCGACGTGGCGGAGGAGGCGGCGCGGCTCTGGCGCACGGGCCGCGTCGTGCGGATCGCCAATGCGGGCCACAACATCCGCCGCGACCAATACGAGCCATTCCGCACGGCAGTCGTCGCATTCCTTCGGGAGAACGTCTGAGCGATGAAACCGGGGAGAACCGCGGAGACGCAAAGATCGCAGAGAGAGCAGAGGGAGAGAAAAGATAGGTCTCTCACTCCCATACTCCCATCTCCGTGTTTCTCTGCGTTCTCTGCGTCTCTGCGGTTCAATTGGGTTCGATCAGGAGATGGAGATGCCGGTGTCGCGGACGATCACGACGATTGATGCCCATGCGGCGGGGGAGCCGCTGCGTATCGTCACGGCGGGGCTGCCGCCGCTGCCGGGCGCGACGATCCTCGCGCGGCGGCGGGCGATGCTCGCGCACCACGACGATCTCCGCCGCATCCTGATGTGGGAGCCGCGCGGCCACGCCGATATGTACGGCTGCATCCTCACGCCGCCGGTGACGCCAGACGCCGCATACGGTGTCTTGTTCATGCACAACGAGGGGTACAGCACGATGTGCGGCCACGGCATCATCGCCCTGACGACGGCGCTGCTCGAAACCGGGCAACTGCCGCGCGCCGAGCCGATCACCGAGGTCGGCTACGACACGCCCGCCGGGTTCGTCCTCGCCCGCGCGGCGATTGCGGGCGACCGCGTGTGCCGCGTCACGTTCCGCAATGTGCCGTCGTTCGTCCATACCGCCGGGCTGTGCATCGCCGTGGATGGCAAGGGAATCGCGGTGGATGTCGTCTTCGGCGGCGCGTTCTACGCGCTCGTGGAGGCGACGGCGCTCGATGTGAATCTCGCCGTACGCTCTGAACGCATCGCGGAACTGATCGCGCGCGGCATGGCGGTCAAGCACGCGGTCGAGGCGGCAGCAACGATTGCGCACCCGACGGAGCCGGAACTGACGGGCATCTACGGCACGATCATCACCGGCCCGCCGGAAGGGGAGGGGGCGCGCCAGCGGAATGTCACGATTTTCGCGGAAGGCGAGGTGGACCGCTCGCCCTGCGGCACCGGCACCGCCGCGACGACCGCCGCCCTGATCGCGCGCGGCGCGCTCGCGCTCGGTGAGGAGTGGGTCAACGAGAGCATCATCGGCACCCGCTTCACCGGGCGTGCCCTCGAAGCGACGCGCGTCGGCGACCACCCGGCGATCGTCCCGGAAATCGGCGGCCGGGGCTTCATCACCGGCTATCATACCTTCGTCCTCGACCCCGAAGACGAGGCGGGGCGCGGCTTTCTCGTGCGGTAGGGAGGAACCCTAACCCCCGGCCCCTTCCCTAAAAGGAAGGGGAGCGATCCTGCCGGATGGCTGAACTGAGGAGGTGATGATGCCATCGCCGGAACTGATTGACCGGGTCGCCCGCCTGCTGGGGGCGCGCCCGGTCGGATGGACGCGCATGCCGCGCGGATACACGCCGGCCGGGCGGTGGGTCGTGCGGTTGGAGACGGGCCGCACCGCCTTCGTGAAGGTCGGGACGACACCGGACACATCGGCGTGGTTACGCGCGGAATATGGCGTCTACTCCCGGATCACGGGCGATTTCCTCCCCGCGCTGCTTGGCTGGGAGGACGGCGATGCACCGATGCTCCTGCTGGAAGACCTCAGCGCCGCCTTCTGGCCGCCGCCGTGGTCGTCGGAGCGCGTCGAGCAGGTGCTGACGACGCTTGCGCTTGTCGCCGCGACGCCGCCACCGTCAGGTCTCCCCGCCCTGTCAGCGAGCCGAGATCGTTTGGCGAGTTGGGCGCAAGTGGTGGAAGAACCCGCACCCTTCCTCGCGCTCGGCCTCTGCTCGCCGGCATGGCTGGAAGCGGCACTCCCGTCGCTCCTCGCGGCGGAATCGGCGGCGCGGCTCGAAGGTGACGATCTCCTGCATTTCGATGTCCGCAGCGACAATCTCTGCTTCGCCGGCGATCGCGCGGTGCTGGTGGATTGGAACCTCGCCTGCCGGGGGAACGCCGCCTTGGATGTGGCGGGCTGGCTGCCAAGTCTCGCTGCCGAGGGCGGCCCCGACCCGCTGGCGATGATGCCCGATGAACCGGAACTGGCCGCCCTGATGAGCGGCTACTTCGCGGCGCGGGCGGGGCTGCCGCCACCGGCGGGCGCGCCGCGCGTCCGTGCGGTACAGTTGTCCCAACTGAAGACCGCGCTGCCGTGGGCCGCCGCGTCGCTCGGCTTGCCGCTGCCATAGATCGGTAGCGCAGGCTTTCAGCCTGCGCGAGTGACGATAACGCAGGCTGGAAAGCCCGCGCTACCAAAGAAAGGAAGTGTCAATGGATGCACCGATGCCCGTGATCGTCTTTTCGGACTACGTCTGACCATACTGCTATCTGGCCGAGGGTGCCTTGGCCGAACTGAGAGCGGCGCACGAGGTTGAGATCGAATGGCTCGCCTTCGAACTGCGGCCCGAACCCGCACCGCTGCCGGACATCACCGGGCCGGGCGGCGAGCGGTTCCGGCAGAACTGGGAGCGCGGCGTCGCGCCGATGGCCGCGAAACTCGGCGTGGAGATGCACTTTCCGCCCTTCAAATCCCGCTCGCGGCGGGCGCACGAGGCGGCGGTCTATGCCCGCGATCACGACAAATTCGAGGAGATGCGCGTCGCCCTCTTCCGCGCCTTCTTCGTCGAGAGCCGGGACATCGGCGATGCGGACGAACTCGCCGCGATCGGCGCGTCGGTCGGGCTGGACGCGGACGACCTGCGCGCCGCGCTCGCGGAGGGGCGGTACACCGAGCGGGTGGTCGAGCAGGAGCAACTGGCGGCCCGGATCGGCATCTCCGCCGTGCCGACGATTGTCATCGGGCAGGTCGGCGTGCAGGGCGCGCAGCCCTACGCTGTCCTCCGGCAAGTCTACGAGGAAGCGCGCCGCCGTATGGAAAGCGGCCACACGGAAAGCGATTGAACCGCGGAGACGCAAAGAACGCGGAGGACGCGGAGAAGAAGAATTTTGTTTTTCCCTCTCCGCTCTCATTGAGCTCTGCGTCTCCGCGGTTCAATCGCTTTCGTCTTCCGGGAGGTGATGAGTGGATGAGG
>JAICIL010000180.1 GCA_025924435.1 Chloroflexia bacterium
GGCGATCTTTATGATTAACCTCGACTCGCGCGTCATCGCGCCGCTCCTGCCGACGATTGCCAACGCCTTCCACACCTCCGTCTCGTCGGCGGGCATCCTCATCACGGCGTACATGCTGCCGTACGGCTTCTTCCAACTCTTCTACGGCCCGCTCTCCGACCGCGTCGGCAAGGTGAAGGTCGTCGCCTTCGCGATGGTGCTGTTCAGCGTCGGGACGGCGCTCTGCGGCGCGTCGTCGTCGCTCCCGGTCGTCACGCTCCTGCGCTTCCTGACGGGGATCGCGGCGGCGGCGATTTTCCCGCTCACGCTCGCGTACATCGGCGATACCGTGCCGTACGCCCAGCGCCAGGCGACCATCGCCATCCTGATGTCCTGCTCGGCGGCGGCGACGGCGTTCAGCACGAGCGTCGGCGGCCTGATCGCGGCGGTCGTCTCGTGGCGGCTCGTCTTCCCGATCTTCGGCGTCGCGTCGGGCGTCGTCGCGGTCGCGCTGCTCTTCCTGCTGAAAGAGGAAATCCGCATCCCCCTGCCGGAGCCGCGCCCCCGCCCGCGCGATACCTATCTGGCGGCGATTCGCGCGCCCCGGATGCTGCCGCTGCTCATTCTCATTCTGGTCGAGGGGTTCATCTACAACGGCGTCTTCTCGTACCTCGGCGGCTACCTCAACCACCGCTTCGCGCTCGGCTCGCTCGCCATCGGCCTTTTGCTCGGCTTCGCGGGCGTCATGCAACTGGGCACGGCGCGCGTGCTGCGCTACCTCATCCTCCGGCTCGGTGAGCGGCGGCTGATCCTGATCGGCGGCGGGATGATGGGCGCGGCGTACCTCACGGCGGCGCTGATCCCGAACTGGCCGTTCTTCCTCGTCTCGATGTTGCTGGCAGGAACGGGCTTCGTCCTCTGCCACACGACCTTGCAGACGCGGGCGACCGAGACCTTCCCGCAGGCGCGCGGCACGGCGGTCGCGCTCTTCGCCTTCTCGCTCTTCCTCGGCGGGGGCGTCGGCACGGCGCTCGTGGGGAGCATCATCAGCGGCGTCGGCTATATCGCCACGCTGATTACGGCGGGGCTTTTCCTCTGGGTCTTCGCCATCGCCGCCGCGCGGACACTGATCGTCCTGCCGAAACGGTCAACGGCGGTGCCCGCGCCGGTCGCGGATTAGACCGATAAAAATTCTGCCCGTAAAACGCTATTGACTTTCCTCCCTTCGGCCCCTACACTCGGTCTTGGCATCGGCAAGGATGCCACGCGATCCGGTACGAGAGGCGCACGATGAGCAATTGGTTGCTCGACATCATCAGCGGCACGGTGGACCGGCGGAAGCCGAGCGTCGTGTTTGCCGATGGCGGCAGTGTGCCCATCTGGATCGTGCCACCCCATTAAGTCTTCCCCGTAACGCACGAATCCGGACCTGTGGGCACCACGAGGCTCACGGGATTTTTGCGCCCGCCCGTTGAGCGCCCGCCCCCTCTCAAAGGCGCTCGCGAAAGGCTCTTTTTGCACTCCCATCGTGTTGCATCGCATTCAGCATCCGCGCTCGCAGGCTGGAAAGCCCGCGCCACCAATCGGAAAGGGCAGATTATTCATGGCACAATTGCTGGCTGAACCCGAAACCCATCGTTTTCCGGTCGCGACCCCGGCGAGCGAGGCCGCCGTCATCGTTGACCAAATTTGCAAGCGGTTCGGCGGCGTGCTGCGCTGGCCGTGGCAGCCCGCGAAGGAGCCGGTCCGCGCGCTGACGGACATCTCGTTCACGATCGGCAAGGGCGAGGTCTTCGGCCTGCTCGGCGGAAATGGGAGCGGCAAGAGCACGATCATCCGCATTCTCAGCACGCTCATTCTCCCCGACGCGGGGCGCGCGACCGTCTTCGGGCGCGATGTTGTGCGGGAGGACCGGGCGGTGAAGTACCTGATCAACCGCGTCTCGGTGGAGGCGAGTTTCTTCAAGAAACTCTCGCCGCTGGAGAACCTGCTCTACGCCTGCCGCCTCTACGGCCGGGGCGCGGAGGCGCGGCGGGACATCCTCCGCACGCTCGATCTGCTCGGCATCACCGAGGCGGAGGCGAAACGCCCGTTGGAGACGATGAGCCGGGGCATGCAGCAGAAGGTCGCCATCGCGCGGGCGCTGCTCACCGCGCCGGTGCTGCTCCTGCTCGACGAGCCGACGACGGGCCTCGACCCGCGCTCCAAGCAGGAGGTGCAGCACTTCGTCCGCGCCGTCCGCGACAGCCACGACGCCACCGTCCTGCTCTGCACGCACGACATGGAGGAGGCGGAGGCGCTGACGGATCGCATCGCCGTCGTGGATCAGGGGCGGGTCGTCGCCCTCGGCACGAGCGAGCAGTTGAAGGGCCGCCTGCGGCACGAAGGGCACGACAACCCGACGATGGAGGACGTGTTCATGGACCTCACCGGCAAATCGCTCAAGGACGACATGGGAGGCAAGAGTTGAACCGCGAAGGCGCGAAGGACGCGAAGAAGGGAGAGGGAAAACAAACGATCTACTTTCCTTTGGGTTGCTTCGCGCCCTTCGCGCCTTCGCGGTTCAGTATTCGGTAAAGGAGCATCATGGCATCCACGCTCGACACGCGATCATTGCCGCCCGTGCCCGCGCCGCCCACGAATATCTTCGTGCGCGAGGGGCGGGGCACGTACGCGTTCGTGGCGCGCAATATCCACCTCATCCGCCGGTACTGGGGCTGGGAGATCGCCTTCTTCGTCTTCACGGTGGCGAACTCGCTCTCGATCATGTACATCGGCAAGGCGCAACAGACGGTCAACAGCCCGGAGGCGACGCAGCGGCTGATCCTCTATCTCGGCATCGGCACGCTTGTCTGGAGTTACCTGCGCGCCGTCTTCGACAGCATCTCGGAGATGATCGCCTGGGAGCGATGGGAGGGGACGATCGAGTACACGATGATGGCCCCCGTCTCCCGCCTGACGCACCTGCTCGGCACGGCGCTCTTCAGCATCGTCTACGGCGTCGTGCGCACGGGCATCCTGCTGGTCATCCTCTCGTCGTTCTTCCGCGTGGATCTGTCGCACGTCAACGCGGGGGCGGCGGCAATTGTGCTGCTCATCGGCTCGCTCTCGTTCGTCGGCGTCGGGATGGTCGCGGCGGTCCTGCCGCTGCTCTTCCCGGAGCGCGGCGCGGAGATGACCTTCGTGATCAGCGGCATCCTGCTGCTCGTCTCCGGCATCTACTACCCCGTCAGCGTCCTGCCGGGCTGGATGCAGCCGATGGCGACCGTCTCCCCCGCGACGTACGTGCTGCGCGGCATGCGCGCGGCGATTCTCGATGGGCAGGGCGTGACGCATCTCGGCGGGACGCTCGTGCCGCTCCTGCTCATCGGCCTCGTCTCCATCCCGGTCGGCATGTGGGTCTTCGGCATCGTCGAGCGGTACGCGAAGCGCACCGGCAAGTTGAAGCGGAGCGGGTAGGGGGACCTAACCCCCGGCCCCTTCCCGCGAGGAAGGGGTGACTCTTCGCAATATCCGGGTGTTCGGGGAACGCCCCGGCCTTATAGGAGGCTCACTCCCCTTCCTCGCGGGAAGGGGCCGGGGTTAGGTTTTTTAGGGAGGATACACCGATGCTAACGGGTCAGCGGTTTCTCTTTTCGGCCTGTCGTGGGGAGGCATGCGCGCATCCCCGCGCTAAAGGAGACCCTGCATGCTCGCGAATAAGAAACTGGGGGCAGTTCCTGTCTACATGATCCTGATCGGCGGGGGATCGTTCTTCTCCACGCTCGTCTTCACGGTCAATCTGATCTACCAGGTGCAGGTGGCGCACCTCAACCCGCTGCAACTCGTGCTCGTCGGCACGGTGCTGGAAGGGACGGCCTTCCTTTTCGAGGTGCCGACCGGGATCGTCGCGGATGTCTACAGCCGCCGCCTCTCGATCATCATCGGGACGTTCCTGCTCGGCGTCGGGCTGGCGCTGCAAGGGGTCGTGCCGCATTTCGGCGTCATCCTGCTCGCGCAGGTGGTCTGGGGGATCGGCTACACCTTCACGAGCGGCGCGACGGAGGCGTGGCTGACGGACGAGATCGGCGTCGAGCGCGCGAACCCGCTCTTCCTGCGCGCCTCGCAGGTTCAATTGATCGGCTCGATTGTCGCGGTCGCCATCGCCACCGCGATCGGCAACGTCTCGCTCCAGGCGCCGATCCTGCTCGGCGGCGGGCTGTATCTCGTCATGGGCATTGCCCTGCTCGTCGTGATGCCGGAGCGTGGCTTCGCGCCGACGCCGCGCGCGGAGCGGACGACCTGGCAGGTGATGGGCGGGCAACTGAAGAACGGCGTCTCGCTCGTCCGGCGCTCGCATGTGCTGCTGACGATCCTCGGCATCGCCGTCTTCGCGGGCGCGGCGACGGAGTCCTACGACCGCCTGAGCACCGACCATTTCCTCACCAATTTCGCCTTCCCGGCCTTCGCGGGGTGGCGGCCCGTCGTCTGGCTTGGCCTCATCAGCATCGTCGGGCGGCTCGTGAATATCGGCGCGTTCGAGATTGTCCGCCGCCGCCTCGACACGAACAGCCACCGCGCCGTCGCCCGCGCGCTGACCGTCTCGACCGCGCTGCTCGTCGTCTGCTACCTCGGCTTCGCGCTGGCCGGAAATCTCGCGTTGGCGGTGATCGCCTCGACGGGCGTCTGGATGTTCCGGCGCATCAACAACCCGCTGCAAACGGCGTGGATCAACCAGCATGTGGATTCCGGCGTCCGCGCGACGGTCATCTCGATCAGCAGCCAGTCGGACGCGGTCGGGCAGATCGCGGGCGGGCCGGTCGTCGGCTACGTCGGTGTCCTCGCCTCGGTGCGCGCCGCCCTCGTCGTCGGCGGCTGCATCCTCACCCCGGCGCTCGTTCTCTATGCGCGCACCCTCCGCCGCGCCGACCCGCTCACTATCGCCTTGGAGGAGGCCGCGCTGCCGGAACCCGTGCCGTAAGCGGGGAGGGGGCCGCGCGATGTGATAGGATACCGCCCGTGGGTTCGGGTTGGCTGAGGGTAATTGGCTCGTGGACGTGACCGGAAACGCGGTAGTCGCATCGAAAACCGAGGAACGGCCCGCGTCGGCGACGCGCATCGGCGCTACGCTCCGCGCGGTGGACCGTGCCGCGCCGGTGCTGCTCGGCCTCGCCATCTTCCTCTATATCGGCATCATCTTCGCCGCGTCGAAGTGGCAACTCGACGGCTTCCACATGGGCTTCGATCCGCTCGTCTACGAGCAGCCGCTCTGGAACACGCTCCACGGCCACCTCGCGGAGCAGTCCGCGCTCTCGTACACGACCTCCGCCTTCGGGCAGGATTTGTTCCTCTTCCATTTCGTCCTCCTGCCCTTCTACGCCCTGAAGGAGACGACGGCGACGCTGCTCTTCCTCCAGACGGTCGGGGCGGCGTTCGGCGCGCTCGCGGTCTACCTGATCGCGCGGGACGCGCTGCCGCGCACGCGCATCGTGCCGCTCCTCTTCGGGCTGCTGCTCCTCTCGTACGTGCCGATGCAGAACGCCAACCTCTACGAGGTGCAGCCCCGGCTCTTCGCCGCGACTTTCCTCCTCTTCGCCTACTGGTGCATGACGCGCGGCTACGCGGTCGGCTTCTGGGTCTGTATCGCGCTCGCGATCATCAACCGCAATGACACCGCGCTCGTCATCGCGATGCTCGGGCTGTACGGCGTCCTCACGCGGCGGCGGGCCGTCTTCGGGTGGGCGCCGATGGTTTTCGCCGTTGTGTACTGGGCGCTCGCCGTCTTCGTCATCATCCCGGCGATCACGGGCGGCGCGCAGTTCTCGTACGTGCAGAACTACGACTGGCTCGGCCCGACGACGGGCGATATTGTGAAGACCATCGTCACGCGGCCCCTGTTTGTCGCGCGCACCGCCTTCGGGCCGGATCGCTGGGAATATGTCGTCAGCCTCCTCTTCCCGCTCGCGTTCCTGCCGCTCCTCAAGCCGCGCCCGCTGCTGATGGCGCTGCCGCCCTTCCTCATTAACATCTTCGCCAGCGACCACTACAAGTACCAGCGGGACATTTTTCACCAGTATTCGGCGCTCCTCGTGCCGGGGCTATTCATCGCCGCCATCCTCGCCGTCGCCGCCCTCGCGGACGGCACGCACCCGCTCTACCGCCTCGCGCCGCGCGTCAAGGGCGCGCTCCGCCGCGTGCCGACGGCGGCGGTCGGCGCGTGCCTCGTGCTGGTGATGCTGGCGCTCAGCCTCTTCCAGTTCGCCTACACCAAGCCGGACAAGGTGGCGAGTTGGGCCGAGAGCGGCGGCCAGATTTCCCAGGTGGACGAGAACCGCGTCGCCTCGGCGGACATCCTGATCGCGCTGATCCCGAAGGATGCGCCCCTGAGCGTCACGAGCCTCGCCGCGACGCGCGTGCCGCTCCGCCGCTACCTCTACGAGTTCCCCGGCAACGAGTTCTACGACGCCACGCTGATTGACCGCGCCGATTACGTCCTCGGCGACCGGCGGCGCGACAACGGCACCGAGGGCGCGGCGCTCGACAAACTGAAGGCGAACGGCCAGTGGCAACTCGTCAAGCGGCAGGGCGACTTCGAGTTGCTGCACCGAATCGCCCCGCCGCCGGGTCGGGCGGGATGACGGCCATCGCCCCCCCGCGCGGCGAGGACCAACGGCCGCATGAGGAACGCTCCGCACCGGCGGCATGGATCGGCGCGCGGCGGGCGACGCTCTGGGCATTGCTCGGCGCGGTCGCGCTCGCGCTGATCTATGGCCGCGTCGCCGTGGCGAACCTCGCGTACGGCGTCGTCGGCGGCAACAGCAACGGCTACGAGGATGTCTGGAACGACTACTGGCTCAAGACGGCGCTCAGTCTGCACCGCAATCCCTTCTTCACCGATTATCTCTTCGCACCGAACGGCGTCAGCCTCCGCTTCCATACCCTCAACCCGTTCGGCGGCCTGATCGCCCTGCCGCTCTCGCCGCTGCTCGGCATCGTCGGGGCGATGAACCTCAAATTCCTGCTCGCGCTCGTCGGCGGCGTCTTCTTCGCCTATCTGCTGCTGCGCGACCTGACCGGCAGCCCGCTCGCGGCGTTCGCGGGCGCGGCGGTGTACACCTACGCGAACGATCAGATGGTCTCGTACTTCTCCACCGGCGCGGAGAATTACCTGATGGGGACGGCGCTCGTGCCGCTCTTCCTCTTCTTCCTCTTCCGCGCGTTCAGCCGCCCGCGCTGGTGGGGATATGCGGCCGCCGCGACGGCGACGCTGCTCGCGCTCTGCCTGACGGACTGGCAGTACACGATGTTCGCGGTGCTCATCACCGCCCTGTATGTGCTCTTCACGCTCTGCACGCGGCAATCGTGGCGGGAAAAGGCGATGATCGCCGGGAAAGCGGCGCTGATCGGCGGTGTCTGGGCGGCGGTCGTCTTCCTGCCGCTCGTCGTGCCGATGATCCGCGAATCCCGCGCGTCGCCGTGGCTCAACGTCAGCGGCGAGGCGACGGCACTCTCCCGCTCGCTCGTCCAGTCCTTCCAGATCGGCCTCGGCAACCCCGGCTACCTCGTGCTCCTCCTCACGGTCGGCGGATTGATCCTGCTCTGGCGGCGAACGGCGGCGCAGCCCGACCGCTTGATGGTCGCCTTCTGGGCGATTGTCGCCTTCTTTGCGTCGCTCCTCGCGCTCGGGCCGCGCCTGAAACTGACGCCGGGCCATGTCGTTGATCTGCCGCTGCCGTACGACCCGCTGACCCGCCTGCCCGTCTTCACCGCCGGGCGGCGGCCCCAACTCTTCTACTTCATCGCCATGCTCGCCTTCGGCGCGCTCTTCGCCTTCGCGCTGCGCGAACTCGTTCTCTGGCTTCGCGCGGTCATCGCGCGGCGGGAGCGCGGCGGCGCGCCCGGCCGCCTGTCACGCGCCGTGCCGCTTGCGCTCGTCGCGGCGACGCTCGTCGTCACGCTCGCGCCGTTCGCGGCCCGCACGGGCGATGCGCGGGCCTTCCCGCTAACGACACCCCCCTTCTATCGGGATGTGCTCGCGAAGGACCCCGGCCAGTATGCCATTCTCGAACTGCCGCTCTTCGCGCCCGAACGCGGGGCGGACTGGCCCGCGTACCAGATCGTCCACGGCAAGCAGATCTTCGACGGCAGCCTCTCGCGCGACCACAAGCTGGAAAGCCCGAACATCTTCGTCAAGCACGCGACACTCTATCGCGACTTCTTCTGGGCGGGCCAGGCCGACAAGCGGGAGCAGTACCGCCCGACGAAGACGCCCGACATCCTCGCGCCGCCCGATTACGCGGCGGTCGGCACACCGCTCCTCAACTACTACCACGTGCGCTACATCGTCCTCTATCCCGATGCCCTGCGCGCCACGGCGCCGAACGCGCTGGCGGATGCCCGCCGCCTCGTCGGGCAGGCGCTCGGCGCGGACGCCCGGCCGATGTACACCGATGCGGTCATGGAGGTCTATCGTGTGCCGGATGCACTGCCGCCCGCAAGCCCGGTCTTCATGGACATGGGCGACAGCGGCTGGTTCCCGGCGCAACTGACCCCGACGAAAGAGCCGTATCGCTGGGCGGACAGTGCCGATGGATCGCCATCGGAGTTCCTCGTTTTCAATCTCAGCCAGGAGCGGCGGCGCGTCAGCGTGCGGATGGCGGTGCAGAACTACGCCCAGCCGCGCGCGGTGGACCTCGCGATCAACGGCGACACGCTCGACCACTTCGCGCTCGCCAGCCGGGGCGACCACCCGGTCGCCGTGGAATTCGACGTGCCGCCGGGGATGAGCAAACTGACGCTCACGTCACCGGAGCCGCCCGTGCCGGTGCAGGAGCCGGGGGCGCGGGATAATCGTCTGCTCAGTTTCAGCGTGCGCGATGTGCATCTCGCCGACACGCCGCGCACGCCATAAGGCATCGTCCAAAGCCTGTGGAACGTGAACCACCAAGACACCAAGAGCACCAAGAGATAAAGACTGGGACGTACGCAGTTGCAGGGAGAAAATCCGGTGGTAGCAGGCTTTCCAGCCTGCCTTTCAAAAAGACGTCTTCCCTCTTGGTGTTCTTGGTGTCTTGGTGGTCTTGAACCCGGCTCTTATGGATGCGCAACGTGAGTTGACGAGCAGGTCCGGTATAAAGAAGCCGCGAGGCCAACAAACAACATACATTAAGCGCGACACCCAAACAAAACGAGCC
>JAICIL010000181.1 GCA_025924435.1 Chloroflexia bacterium
GCTTGAGGGCGGCGCGGGCGACGGCGGGGTTGGCGCCGGCGGGGGGGTTATCGAGGAGGGTGGGGGCGGGGAGGGCGAGGGAGGGGCCGGGGGGCGGGGGCGGGGTGGCGGGGACGTCCGTCGGCACGAAGAGGCGGGTGATGATGGCGGGAGCGGCGGTGGCCGAGGGCGATGGAGTGGCAACCCCCGTCGGCGCGGCGGTAGCCGAGGGGGTGGAGGAGGCGGGCGGGGGCAGTGTCGCGGTCGCGGCTCGTGTCGCGGTCGCCGTCACTGTCGGTGCCGCGGATACCGTCGGGGACGCGGTCGCGGTGGGAGGCGGGGAGGCGGACGGGACCGGTGACGGGGACGATGCGAGCAAGGGCGACGCGGCGGCGCGCGGCGCGGCCGTCGGTGGCGCGGTCGCGGCCGCGGTCGGCGTGGGAGTGCTGGCGAGCGACGCCGTCGGTTTGGGCGCGGTCGAGGTGGCGAGGTGTGCGGTGGCGGTCGCCTGCGCGGGTATCGCTTTGGGCACATTCGTTGTGGGCGTCGCGGCGGCGGCATGGGAAGCGAGGCCGCCGAGGGTGGTCGCGACGATGAGCGCGATGAGGAGGGATGTGGCCGCACGGCGGAAGCCGGATGCGAAAGGGTGGGGCCGAGCGGTATCGGCCCATCGTTCAAAGCGCGTCATTCATCTCTCCGTGACCCATAGCGATAGACGACCTTATCCATCTCAAAATTGATTGTGGCGGTTGGTGCGGGGCAAGCGTCGCGCCGTCATGCATGGGATGACGACCCTACACGACCGACCGAATTCGGTCGTGCCCGGAGCCGCCGTTCGAGGCGACCGGCCTTAATTGCAGCCGAGCGGCGCGGTATCCGCGCTGCCGCCGGATCCACGAGGCGTATTGGATCATCGTCAGCGTATCGGTCATGGCGTGCGCCATGCGCCCCGCGTCTCCCGCGACGTTCGCCTCCGCGAACTCCGCGGCGTTGGCGCTCATGCGCTGCCGGATCTCCCGATGGAGCGAGAGGAGGTCGGATACCTCCGAAGATGTTTTTCGCCGTACCTCGCCCATTTCAATCCTCCTCTACGCCTCGCCGACGAATCCATCAGCGGCTATCTCGTTCATCGCCAGCACGGTTGCGCGGAGGGGATGCGGCACGGGAAATGCGCGACCACGTATCGAGTGCTATAGGCAGTATAGGAAGGCGCGACAGGCGGCACATCGGAAGAACTTCCCGAATCCACGGGAAATTTCGCGCCCCTTCATTGGGTGGGATCATCTGTCCACGGGGATTTCTTCCCATTCAGCAGGCAGGCGTGCGGACGTGCGCGCCATGCACGTCCATATCAGGCAGCCCGCGCGGCGCGCGGGCAGTGTCGAAGACTCGTGGACGGCGCTTCAACCTTCTCGTTATCCGAAACTGGCGTAGAGGATCGTGGATGTGGCCGCACATTTCGCGGACGCGGAAAACGGTCCATCGCGGCACTGATGCCGCGATGGACCGCAAATGATGCGCCGAGGGGTCCGGAATCGCCAGTCGAACGGATCTCCGCGTCGCGCCCTGGTGCAGTAATGGACGAGAATGATCCAACCGGTCGCCCCGGTTCCCGCTCCCATTACGGCCATTGAAGGGCGGCGACTCGGTCGTAGCGTGCGAAGCGTTCGCATTAGGTAGGGGTGCCGGATTGTGGGTTACTCGCAGACGAGGTCGTGGATCCGCGCCCCGATCGTCGCCAGGTCGCGCTCGATTTCGCGGAACAGCGCCAATTCCTGATCGAGCGACAGTCGCCCCGCCTCATATTCCTTCTGGATTTCCAGGATGCGCGCGCGAAGCGCCTGGCTCCGCGCGTGGAGCCGCGTGAATTCGTTGCGCCGCGCTTCCGACATGGGCGTGCGCGCGCCCTGCGCGCCCTGCGCCTTCGACCGCCGGGCGCCGGCGGATCGCTTCGGATCCCCGACCGTTCCATCCGAGCGAGCCAGATTACCCATTCCCGCACCCCCCTCACTTCCCAACGCCCTCGTCGCATCGCCTCTATTCATCAAACGATATTCGACAGATAATGGTTATGGGCAAGCGGGAAAGATGACCAAACTGTCAGTTTGGCGGGCCGTATCGCCGCTTCCCTATCGGCAGAGGCGGCAGGTCGCTCCTTCACCATCGTGCATCCGCACGTACGGCGTGCGGTTCGGACACGCCGGAATTCGTCGTGAGGACCGAGAAAAAGCCGCCAGCCTCGCGCGTGAAAGGCCCCGCCCCGGTGCCCTTTCGGGTCCGGTAGCGGGGTGGAGAGGGGAAGAGATGTGCGAGTGGAGGATGGCGCGGGAAGGCGCGAAGCGCGCCCGCTGGCCACGCTACCGCCGCCCACTCAGGCGGCCATCGTCGCGACGATGGCCGAGAGCGCGGTCAACTCAAACGGTTTCCTCAGCCATGCGTCATAATGCAGCGCGATCGGCGCGCGCTCCTGTTCCAGGCCGGACATGATCACGATCGGCGTCCGCGCCATGCGGGGATGCGCCCGCAGGAGCTGGCTCAACTTCACACCATCGAGCCGCGGCATCCCCACGTCGAGCAGGATCACATCGGGATGTGCCTCCTCCGCGAGCCGCAGGGCCGCACTCCCGGTCGCGCAGACGACGCGATACCCTTCGTCTTCCAGAGCGCCCGTCACGAACCCGCAAATCGCTTCGTCGTCATCAATCACCAGCACCGTCAATTTGCCCGCATCCATTTCCTGGTTCCCCCGGCCGTAGCCCCGTTCCACCTATTATGAGGAGGCGACATCGCCGAGAAATACACCCGACGCCTCGCATCTACCCGGTTTCGTCGGCCGAAGGACGAAGGCCATGCCTCCGCAACGCCCCGCGATACGTTTCATCGGCGATAGAATGGCCCATGAGGAGGGAGCATCGTATCGGAGCGAGGATGGGGCACGATGTTTGTGATCGCGACGCGGTACCGGGTCCCGGCGGAGCATTTCGAGGAACGGCATGCGATTGTCCATCGCGAGTTCAACCCGCTCCTCGCGCAATCTCCCGGCTTCATCGAGGAGGTACGGCTGTTCGGCGGCACCGAGGCGGGCAGGATGATCCTTTGCATGGTGGCGAAGTGGGAGAGCGAAGCGGCGATGGACGCATACCATCGCCGACGGGCGCAACAGCCGGGTTGGCCGCGCTTCCAGCAGCTCCATCCTGAGCCTCCCGAAGTCCTCTTCAGCGGCGAAATAGATGTGCATGTCGTCGCCTCGCCCGCGCGCCCGGCTCGCACACCGACAAAGCCGTAAGAAGCATCAGACCCGCGTCGCTGCGCCGCTCTCGTCGTGTTCACGCTTGCGCGACGCACTACTTGGCCTGCACATGCGCCTCTTTCGGCCCGATGGCGTCCTGCACCACGGCGAGCAGCCGATCGATATCGAAGGGTTTTGAAATAAAGACGCATCCGAGGCCGTCCAGCTCCCGTTTGAACGCCTTAATAGCATCCGCGTGCGCCGAACAGATGATCATCGGGATGCCGCGCGTCGCCGGATCATCGTGGAGCGTACGGGCGAGGCGCAACCCGGAATCGGGATGCTCCATCCACATGTCAACGATGACGAGATCGGGGCGTCGGAGATGCAGCCGGATCAATGCCGGCGCGACGCGCTCCTCGGCAACGACTGTGTGCCCGCCCTCGGCGAGCACTTCGGCGATCATCTCCCGGAAGGTGACATTGTCGTCCACGACCACAATATGCGCCATAGTGACTTATGAGCAAGAATATTGCCACGATCATTCCCCGTCGCCGGGAACCAAGCCCGATTCGGATCCTGTCACATCAGTTGGAGCACGCAAATCCGGCATCGCGATGCGATGTACACCGATCGCAGCCGTTTCGCTCGCCCGGAGCGGAAAGGAAATGACGGAGCTGTCATTTTCGGGTTGTGCGGGCCATAAATAAATGCCAGATAAAGAGTACATCATCCTCTAGGAATCAACGATCGCCGCGTCCTCGCGTCGCGGTCGAAACCGGGTGTCGGCACGGCGCGCGACAGTGCCCGGCGCGAGAAGGAGGGGGATTGGATGCGCGGAATTGCCCGAGGAAGGAACGGATGAACACGCACATCCTGTTTGTTGATGATGATCCGCTCGTCGGCAAGTTGCTGACGTTCCTGCTCGACGACGCGGGGTATATACTGACCGCACTCGCGGACCCGCGCGGCGCGAGCGACTTCCTGCGGAACAACCCGGTTGACCTTGTCCTCCTCGACGTCATGCTGCCGCATGCGAACGGATACGCCGTCGCGGAGGAGTTGCGCCGCACGCACCCGGACATCCCGATCATTTTCCTCAGCGCGCGGACGAAGGTGGACGACAAGGTGGAGGGCTTCGAACACGGCGCGGACGACTACGTCGCCAAACCGTTCGAGCCGACCGAATTACTGGCACGGATCCGGGCCGTCCTCCACCGCTACCGCCGTGCCGACCGGAATGTCTACGGCTCGGCCATCAAGGTGGGCGAGGCCAGCCTCGATCTCGGCGAACTGCAATTCTCCGCGCCGGGCCACGCGCCCGTACCCCTCACCCCGACCGAGATGAAGATCCTCGAATGTCTGATGCGCAACGCGAACGCCGTCATCTCCCGCGAGACGCTGATCGAGCGGATATGGGGCTTCAATTGCGACGACTTCGGTAACCGTGTGGATGTCTACATCCGCCGCGTGCGCGCCAAGATCGAGGAGGACCCGAGCAACCCCGCGTTCATCCAGACCATCCGCGGCCTCGGCTACACGTTCCGTGAAGCGAAGCGGTCGGCGGTGGCGTGAGAGCCCTCACCCCCGTCCGGCACCGGTATTGCATTGTTACTCCACGGGCGGTAGGCTCACGGCGGTGCGGTTTCGGTCGAGACACGGGAAAAGGCAATTCATGGGACTTCCGGTACGACGTGCATGCGGTTTTCTGCTCCCACTCCTCGCCCTCGTTGCGCTCTTCGCCATCCTCCAGCCGGCGCGAATGCAGCACATCCTCGCGGATTTCTCGCCGCGCTCGATCGGGATCGTCCTGCTCGTGCTCCTGATGCGGGAATTGATCAAAGCGATGCGCTGGTGGTACTACCTGCATGTCGCGGGCGTCCCGCTCAGCCCCACCGACGGCGCGGCGAACTTCCTCGCGGGGCAGGCGGTCGGCATCCTGCCGCTCGGCGAGGTGCTGCGGGCGCGGCTGCTGCGCGAGCACGGCGTGCCGGCGTACGACGTTATCCCGGTCGTCACGATGCAACTCGCCTGCGACGTGACGGCGTATGCGCTCATCGCGCTGGCCGCCGCGTATCGGGAGATGATCGCCTGGTGGCTCGCCCTCCTGCCGCTCGTGCTGCCGGTCGCGCTCGCGGCGCTCTTCTCGTCCGAGCGGTTCGCGGCGCGGATGGCCCGCATGCTCCAGCGGCACCGGCGGACCGCGCGGTTCGTCCCCGTCGAGGCGGACGTGCGCGCCCAGGCCATCCGGCTCTTCCGCCCGCGCGCGCTGCTCTGCGGGGTCGCGCTCAGCCTCGCCGCGACGGCGATGAGCGCCGTCGTCCTGCTGACGCTCGTGGACGACCTCTCCCGCGCGAGCCTCGGGTGGGCGGACGCGCTCGTCGCGAACGCGCTCAGCACGCTGGTCGGCATCATCTCGTTCGTGCCGGGCGGCTGGGGCGCCGCGGACGGCAGCCTCGGCGGCCTCCTGAGCCTGTTCGGCGTCGGCGCGAGTGTCGCGTTCTCGGTCACGCTCGTCTACCGCTTCCTCGATAGCGTCTTCCGCACACTGCTCGGCATCTCCGTCCTCTTCGCGCGCTATCGCGCCCTTTTCTTTGCCACGCCGGACGATGGGCCGCGGCCACAATCGCAGCGCCAGCCGGTCCCGGCGGAATCGCTCATCATCCGAGACTGATCCCCTCCCCGGCGTGGCACCGACGTTGCTGAGAAAATAGGCGCAACCATGCGCGCGGAGCGTCCGAGCCGGGGAGAGGTATGGATGGCGCGATTCTTTCGACGATTACTCGTCCCGCTGGCCCTGATCGCGGTGGCGATCGCCACCGCCCTCCTCGCGAGCCAATTCCGCGCCGTCCGCACGATCCTGGCAATCTTCCCCCGCTGGGTAATCGCGCTCGTCGTCGGCCTTATCCTGCTCGACGAAGTCGTGAAGATCGCGCGGTGGCACTTCTTTGTCCGCGCGGCGGGCGTCCCGATCCGCTGGCAGGATTCGGCGACCAGCATGCTCGCCGCGCAGACGGCCAGCATCCTGCACGGCGGCGATGTCTTCCGCGTCCGCCTCGCGGCGGAGCATGGCGTCCTCCCGCGCACAGGCGTGACGATCTCCTTCGCGATGTGGGCGACGGACATGATGACCTTGCCGCTGCTCGCCCTCGCCGGTTTCGGCAAGCATCTCGTGGCGCGCTGGGTGCTCTTTTTGCCGCTGCTGATCCCGCTCGTCCTCCTGCTTATCATCCGCTCCCGCCGCTTCGCCCACCTCGTCTCCCGCACGCTCGGGCGGTTCCGCCTCACCCGCCGCTACGCGCTGAGCGAGGCGGAGGTCGTCCACGTCACCCATCTCCTGACGCGCCGCTCCGTCGTCCTCGGCGGAATGGCCTACGCGGCGGTGATGCGGCTGATCTTTGCGGGCGTGCTGCTCTGCATCACCAATGTGATCAACGACGCGCCGCTCCACTACCAAACCGTGCTCAGCGCCCATGCCTTGAGCACCATCGCGGGCACTATCGGCTTTCTTCCCGGCGTTGTCTCGATCGGGAGCCTCGTCGCGCTGCTGAACGCGCGCGGCGTGTCGCGCGTCACCGGCTTTCTCATCTCGATCACCAATCGGATCATCAATGTGACGATCAATCTGGCGGTTGGCTTTGTTGTCCTGCTCTTCCGCTATCGGACGGTCGTGACCGGAGCGTTTGGCCGCGCGGAGGGATCGCCGCAACCGCCCACTTCCGGCACGCTATCCAGCCACACCGCGAGCCGGGTGCATCCGGCCTTGCCTCCGCTGCCCATTGCGGATAGCATCGCCGCACGGAGTGTGCTCCCTACGGAAAGGTCGCTCACATGCCCCACCGATTCGGGATTGGAGTAATTGGCTGCGGGACAATCGCGCAGAGCGCGCACCTCCCGGCGATTGCCCGGCTGCGGGAGCGGGCGCGGCTCGTCGCCGTCGCCGACGTGCGCGGCGAGGCGGCGGAGCACGCGGCGCGCACCTGGGGCGCGGAGGAGGCGTACGCGGATTATCGCGCCCTCCTCGCGCGGCCCGATGTCGAGGTCGTCGTGATCGCGACGCCCGAATTCCTGCACGCCGAGCAAGTGGCGGAAGCGGCGGCGGCGGGCAAGCACATCCTCTGTGAGAAGCCGATGGCCCCATCCGTCGAGGAGGCGGACGCGATGATCGCGGCGGCGCGCGGGGCGGGCATCAAGTTCATGGTCGGCCACAGCCGCCGTTTCACGCCGCGCTATCAGGCGGCGCGTGCCGCGATTGACCGGGGCGCGATCGGGCGGGTGCGCATGGCGCGGGAGAACGAGCGGCGGCCCCGCGCGATGTATCGCGGCCTCTCGCTCGCCACGGGCGCGTGGGCGCCGGACGGCCAGCGCGCGTGGATGGCCGATCCGCGCTACTCGCTCGGCGCGGCGATGCTGAACGCGATCCACGAGGTGGACCTGCTCCGCTGGTTCGTCGGCGACGAGGTGACGAGCGTCTATGCCGAGAGCCGCATCGGGGGCGAGAACGCCGAGGTGCCGGACTTCATCAGCATCCAACTCCACTTCGCCAACGGGGCGCTCGCGGGCACCGAGGTCGTCACGAACCTGCCGCACGATTATCCGCTCTATCACCAACTGGAAATCTACGGCACCGAGGGCGTCATCCGCGCGATGGACCCGGAGATGCGCACCTATAGCGAGACGACGGAGGCGGGCATGCGCGAGCCGCTGAACTTTGACACGCTCCTGCACATTGACACCGCCTACGAGGACGAACTGCGCGGCCTGCTCGACGCCATCGAGCGCGACACGGCGGTTCCCCTGCCGCCGGAGGAGGCGCGGCAGGCGGTGCTGCTCTCCGTGGCGGCCGTCTGGTCCAGCCAGCGCGGGCAAGTCGCCCATATCCAGCCCGACTTCAATTTTATCGAGACGCCGGAAGGGGGTGCGGCATGAGCGCGACCGATCGGCCATTGCGGGTCGCCGTCCTCGGCGATGGGCCGCTGGCCCGCCCGCTGCTCGACGCGTTGACGTACCGGACGCCGGGTGCGCAGGTCGTCGCGGTGGCGGCGGAGGGGAGCACGCCGAACCCCTCGGCGATCACGCGCGCGATGGGCGCGGAGGCGGTCTGCATCGCCGCGCCGGTCGCCGACCGCGCGGGCCTGATCGTCGCGGCGCTGGAGGCGGGCGTCCACGTCTGCTGCCCCGTCCCCGTCGCGGGGGACCTCTCGACGCTCGACGGCCTCATCCTGCGGGCGGCGGAGACGGAGGCCATCGTCTACGCGCCCAACCCGCTCCGCCACCGGCCTCCGCTGGCGACGCTGCACGAGCGCCGCCGGACGATTGGCGCACCGACCTCGCTCTTCGCCGCCCACCGCACGACCCGCGCGATCGCGGGCGATCTCTTCACCGATCTCGCGCTGCCGCTGATTGATGTCGCGCTCTGGCTGGTCGAGGCGGAGGTCGAGCGCGTGCAGGTGATGGCCGAACGGCTGTTCACCGATGGCGCGGGCGCGGGGCCGGACGGCGCGGACGCGGCGCTGATCCTCCTGCGCTTCGCGAACGGCGTCGTCGCGACGCTCGAAGTCGCCCGGTCCCTGCCCGACGATTTCCCGCAAGCGGAGGAAGTGAGCGTCGAATTCCTCGGTCGCGACGCCGTCCTCCGCGCGAACCCGACCAATCAGACGGTCACCATCGCCGGTGCGGGCGGCACCGCCCGCGAGGACTGGCTGCCCTCCCCCGCCGTCGGCATCGCGCGGACATTCGTCGAGACGATCCGCGCGGGCGTGACCGCGCCGCAATCGCTCCTCGACGCGCGCTGGGTGCTGCCCGTCCTCGAGAAAGTCCGCCTCGCCGCCGCCACCGGCGAA
>JAICIL010000182.1 GCA_025924435.1 Chloroflexia bacterium
CGGATCAGCGCGGCGACTTTCAGGCGCCGCAGTTCGGCCTCCGGCTTCTCCGCCCTCGGCTGCCGGGCGAGGAAGTCGAGGATGCGGTTCAGGTCGCGCGTGCGGATGTCCGGCGGCGGCGCGGTAAATCCGTTTTGTTGTCCTGCCAGTTGCAGCCCCATCTTTTCGAGCGAGAGCGATGGGTGATAGTCGTTGGCGACAAGGTGCTTGTAGAATTTGCGCACCGCCGCGCAATAGGTCTGCGCCGTGCGCGTCGCCGCGACCTCCTCGCGCGTCTGCCGCTCGCGCGGGAGGAGCGACGCCGCGAAATCCACGACGTGCGCCGTCGTCAGTTCGCTCACGACGGCGGTGCTGATGTCGAAGCCTTCGCTCGCCAGGAAGGCGGCGAATTTCCGCAAACCATATCCGTACGTCGCGACGGTCTTGGGGCTTTTGCGCATCGTCGTCAGGAAATCGTCCATCGCCGCCGCGACGGACATCCGGGAGGTATTCTTGCTAATTACCGCCTGGCCCAATTAGTCCTCCGATGCCGACAGCGCGGCGACCAACCGGGGGCGCAGCGCGGCGAGGGCGCGCGCCCGGTGGCTGATCGCGTTCTTCTCGTCGTCGCGCAGTTCGGCGAGTGTCCGCCCCATGCCGCCGACGACGAAGACCGGGTCGTATCCGAAACCGGCATCGCCGCGCGGCGCGTCGGCGATGCTGCCCTCCAGCCGCCCCTCGGCCTCGAGCATCCGTCCGTCTGGCAATGAACATGCGAGCGCGGCGACGAAGGCGGCGGCGCGCGGGGCATCGGGCAGCGCGCGCAGCCGTGCGAGGAGCAGCAGATAGCGGTCGCGATCGGTCAGCCCCGGCCCGCCGAAGCGGGCGGAGCGCACCCCCGGCGCGCCGTCGAGCGCGGCGACGGCGAGGCCGGAATCGTCCGCGAGGGCGGGCTTGCCCGTCAGCGCGGTGACATGGCGCGCCTTCGCCCGCGCGTTCTCCGCGAAGGTCGCGCCCGTCTCGGGCGGGAAGGAGGTCACGCCCGCCTCGCGCGCCGCGAGCACGGAGATGGGCAGGTCGGCGAGCAATGCACGGAACTCGCGCAGTTTCCCCGCGTTGTTCGATGCCACGACGAGCGTCGCCATTGCCACGCGCCTCCTGTACGTACAGCCAGTATGCCACGCGCGCGACGGTTCGGCAATCCCGGTGCTAGACTGCACCGTGTGCGGTAGGAAAGGATACGCGCCATTGGAAAATCGCCAGATCGCCGCCGCGTTCCGGGAACTCGCCGACCTGCTGGAGATCGCGGGCGAGGATCGCTTCCGCGTCTCCGCCTATCGCCGCGCCAGCGACACGATCCGCCACGAAGCCCGCCCGCTCGCGGAACTGGCCGCGCGCCACCAACTCCAGACGCTGCCGGGGATCGGCCCGGCGATCGGCGCCGAGATCACCGAGATGCTGACGACCGGCGGTTTCGCGCGCCTCGATGCGATGCGTGAGGCATTGCCGGCGGTCGTCATCGCCCTGATGCGCGTCCCCGGCATCGGCCCGAAGACGGCGGCATCGCTCCACGCGCGCTTCAATCTCCCCGACCTCGCGTCGTACGAACGGGCGTTTGAGGCCGGGGCGATGAAGGGCGTCAAGGGGATCGGCGCGCATCGCGAGGCGGAAATCCTCAGCGGCCTGCGCGCGCGGATCGCCACGGCGGGGCGCATCCTGCTCGGGACGGGTGTCGGCATCGCCGCGAAACTGATCGCCGACTTCCATGACCGGCTGCCGGATGTGCCGCTCGTCCCGATCGGCGGCCTGCGCCGCTGGGCGCCCACCCTCGGCGACGTTGACCTGCTCGCCGCGATGGACGCGCCGACCAGCGCGCTCGATGCGTTCGCCGCACTGCCCGATGTCTTGCAGGTTGTCCGGCGCGACGCGGACGCGGTTCGCGTCCGGTTGATAGACGGTGCGGAGGCGGAGTGCATCACGCGCCCGGCGGCGACAGCGGGCGGCGCGCTCCTCTGGCTAACGGGAAATAAGGCGGTGGGCGATCAGCCGGGCTTCCGCGAGGCGCTGGCGACGTACGCCGGGGCGCGCGGGTTCACGCTCGATGCCAGCGGCCTGCGACGCGGCGATCAGATGATCGAAGGCGATGAGCAGGACGCGTTCGCGGCCCTCGGCCTCCCCTTCGTCCCGCCCGAACTGCGCGAGGGCGGGGAAGCGTTGGAGGCGATCATCGCCTCCGGCGTCCCGCGCCTCGTCGAACCTGACGACATCCGGGGCGATCTGCACACGCACTCGGTCTGGAGCGACGGCACCGGCACGATTGCGGAGATGGTCGCGGCGGCGCGGGAACGCGGATACGCCTATTACGGCGTGAGCGATCATTCGTACTCGCTGCGCATCGCCAACGGCCTCGACCCGGAGCGCCTGCGCCAGCAGCGCGCGGAGGTGGACGCCCTGCACGCCGACATCACCGTCTTGTGCGCGTCCGAGATGGAGGTGCACAGCGACGGCCGCCTCGACCTTGATGACGCGGTGCTGGCGACGCTCGACTACGCGATCGCCTCCGTGCACAGCGGCCAGCGCGGCGACCGCGCGACGGTGACGCGCCGCACGCTCGCCGCGATCAGCAACCCGTACGTGGACATCATCGCCCATCCCACGGGCCGTATCCTGCTGCACCGCGAACCGATGGACCTCGACCTCGACGCCGTGATCGCGGAAGCGGTGCGCACCGAGACCTCGCTGGAGATTAACGCCGATTACCATCGGCTCGACCTCGACGCGCCGCACGCGAAGCGCGCCGCCGATGCCGGGGTTATCATCACCATCAACAGCGACGCGCACGGCCCGGCAGGCCTCGGCAACATGCTCTTCGGCGTGATGGCCGCGCGGCGCGCCCGGCTCACGCCCGCACAGGTGCTCAATTGCTGGCCCATCGAGGAGATCCTCGCCCGCCGCGCGCGCCGGATCGCCGGGAAGTAGTATTCGCACCGACGAGTCCGCACCGATAGCCGGCCGCCGCGCTGGCACGATTATGGGAGGAGAGACGGATGCACACACGGCATGACATTGGGGTGGCGGCGCATATCGGGCGCTACAGCGACGCGGTTGAGGTCGGCGAACCGGCGCGATGGCTCGCCCTCTCGGGCACACCGGGGATGCTCCAGGACGGCACGCTGCCCGACTCGTTCGAGGAGCAGGCGGAGCAGGCGTGGGCGAACGTGCTGCGCGCCCTCACGTCCGCCGGGATGGACGTGGGCCATCTCGTCAAGATCACGCAGTATCTCCTGCGGGCCGACGATATCCGCGCCTATGGTGCGATCCGGGCGCGCGTCCTCGGCGACGCGCGCCCCGCCTCGACACTGATCGTCGTCCCGGCGCTCGTCTGGCCGAACATGCTGATCGAGATTGAAGCGTGGGCCGCCGATACCGCCGCGCCGCGCCGCTAATCCGCGCTGTACGCCTCGACGTCCCGCGTCGGAGCGCGCGTCACCAGGTCCAGGCGGACGGCATCGCCACCGACGAGCGCCCGCGCCGCCGTGGTGAGGCTGCTGTCCGCGTCAACGCGCAAGCGTGGGAGGAGTTTCTTTCCCTGGTAATGCAGCCAGACGTGATCCTCGCCGGGAAAGGCATTGAGCAATTCATAGAGGCGATGGGCGAGGTCGTCGGAATAGTCGGAGAGCCAGATATTGATGTGCCGCTCCTCGCGCGGCTCGTCAATGACCGGCGCGGGATCGGCGCATTGGCGCACGGCTTCGATGAGCAGTTGCACCTGCTCGCCCCGGACATCAACGCGCACATCCACCTCGATGACGGCATCCGCGACGAGCGCGTCCTTGCACCGCTCGTACGCCTCGGAGAAGGCAATCAGGTCGAGCGAGACGCCGTCCACGCCTTCGAGCGCGGCGCGGAGCATCATCGTGCCCTTCTTCGTCAGCATCGCGCGCGGTTCGATCAGCAGGCCGATCACCGTCACCCGCTGCCCGGCCATCGCCTCGTCAATCGTGCCGAGATGGACGATCTGCTTGCCGCGCACGCGCGCCGTGACGGCGGTCAGCGGATGCTCCGACAGGTAAATGCCGAGCAACTCCTTCTCGTGCGTCAGTTGCTCCTTGGTCGGCCAATCCGGCACGTCCGGCAGCGGCACATCGAGGATGTCGGTCGCGCCGGGCACCGCCGCGCCGAACAGCCCGAACTGGCCCGCCGCCGCCGCCTTGCGCGTCGCCTGCGCCGCCGCTAGCGCGCTTTCCACGGCGAGCATTAACTGCTGGCCGTTCCCCAGATCGCGCATCGCGCCGACTTTGATCAGGCATTCGACGGCGCGCCGGTTGACCTGCGCGCCGACGCTCGCGCAGAACTGCGCCAACCCGACGAATCGCTTCGCGGGCTGCTCCGCGCGCGCCGCGATGATCGCCTCCACAACGCCGACGCCGACATTCTTGATCGCGCTCAGGCCGATGCGCACGGCGCGCTCCGGCTCGCCGTCGTCGCGCGCCCGGCCCGTCTCCTCGACGCTGAAATCCCGCTCGCTGCGATTGACATCGGGCGGCAGGACGGCGATTTTCATGCGGCGGCACTCCGCGATCAACTGGACGACCCGCGCCGTGTCCCCCTGCTCGCTCGTCAGGATGGCGGCGAGGAATTCGGCGGGATAGTGCGCCTTGAGCCACGCGCACCAGTAGCCGACGAGGCCGTAGCAGGTCGAGTGCGCCTTGTTGAAGCCGTAGCCGGAGAACTTCTCCAACTCCTCGAAGAGCGGTTCGGCGGTCTTCTTCGGGACGCCCTTCTTCGCGCACCCCTGCACGAAGCGGTCGCGGTGCTTCGCCATCTCGGCGGGCAGTTTCTTGCCCATCGCCTTGCGCAGGCTGTCCGCCTCGGCGAGCGAGTAATCCGCGAGCACGCGCGCGATCTGCATCACCTGCTCCTGGAAGAGCGCGAACCCGTACGTCTCACCCAGCACCGGTTCCAGGTCGGGGTGCGCGTACGTCACCTCCTCGCGCCCCTCCTTGCGCGCGGCGAAGCGGGGCGCGTGCTCCATCGGGCCGGGCCGGGCGAGCGCGCCGACGGCGACGAGTTCGGCGAAGTTGCGCGGCTTGACGAGCGCGCAGATGCGCTGGCCCGTCGGCTGGTCGAGTTGGAAAATGCCCATCGTCTCGCCGCGCATCAGGGGCGCGTAGGCGGCGGGATCCTCCAAATCGAGCGTATCGAGGTCCACCGCGATGCCGCGCCGTTCGAGCAGTTGCAGCGCCTTCGTCAGCACCGTGAGCGTCTTCAGGCCGAGGAAGTCCATCTTCAGGAGGCCGAGTTCTTCGAGCCAGCCCATCGGATACTGCGTCGTGACGCCCGCGTTGTCGCCCGTGCCGGTGCGTTGCAGCGGCACGTGCTGGATGAGCGGATCGCGCGAGATGACGATGCCGGCGGCGTGCGTCGAGGCGTGGCGCGAGACGCCCTCCAACTTTTGCGCGGTATCCAGGAGCCGCCTCACATTCGTGTCTTTGTCGCGCAGCGTCTTCAGATCGGGCACCTGCTCCAGCGCCTGCCCGATCGAGACGGGGTGCGCGGGCACCTGCGGGATCAACTTCGCCACCTGATCCACCTCGCCATACGGCATGCCGAGCGCGCGCCCGACATCGCGGATCGCCGCCCGCGCCGCCAGTGTCCCGAAGGTGATGATCTGCGAGACCTGCTCCGCGCCGTATTTCTCGGTCACGTACTTGATAATCAGGTCGCGCCGGTCGTCCGCGAAATCAATGTCAATATCCGGCATCGAGATGCGCGACGGATTGAGGAAGCGCTCGAATAGCAGGCCGTGCCGCAGCGGGTCAACCGTCGTGATGTCGAGGGCGTAGGCGACGATGCTGCCCGCCGCGCTGCCGCGCCCCGGCCCGACGAGGACGCCGTGCTCCTTCGCGTAGCGCACGAAATCCCAGACGACGAGGAAGTAGGTCGGGAAGCCCATCTCGGTGATGACGCCGAGTTCGTACGCCAGCCGCTCGGCGACCTCGCCGTCCACGTGCCCGTATTTGCGCCGCGCGCCCTCGCGGCAGAGATGCTCCAGATAGGTCGCGGGCGTGAAGCCGTCCGGCACCGCGAAATGCGGCATCAGGAAGCCGGGGTTGCCGAGGTGCAGGTCGCACTGCTCGACGACGCGCAGCGTGTTCGAGACGGCCTCCGGGATTTCGCGGAACCGTTCGAGCATCTCGTCGCCGCTCTTCATGTAGATCTGGTCGGTCTTGCTCGCGAAGCGGTTCGGGTCGTCCACCGTCGCGCCCGTCTGGATGCAGAGCAGAATGTCGTGCGCGGGATGGTCCTCGCGGCGGACGAAATGGACATCGTTCGTCGCGACGAGCGGCAGGCCGGTGCGTTTCGCCTCCGCGACGAGGAACGTCGTCATCTTCTGCTGCTCGGGCATGCCGTGGTCCATCACTTCGAGGAAGAGGTGATCGCGCCCGAACCACTGCGCCATGTCGTCAATCAAGCGGCGGGCCGCGTCGTCCCGGTCGTGGATGATGTGCGACGCGAGGTGCGACGAGAGGCAGCCGGAGAGGCAGGTAATCCCCTCCGCTTTTTGGGAAAGCAGGTCGTAGTCTATGCGCGGGCGATAGTAGAACCCCTCCAAACTCGCGCGGCTCGCCAGTTCGAGGAGGTTGCGATAGCCGGTCTCGTCGCGCGCCAAAAGTGTCAGATGGTGGATCGGCGCTTTCTTCCGCTCATGCCGCCCCTCCGGCGCGACGTACGCCTCCATGCCGACGATCGTGCGGAAGCCGCTCTTCTTGCCCGCCTTCATCCAGTCCATCGCGCCGTACATCACGCCGTGATCCGTCAGGGCGGCGGCGGTCATGCCGAGTTCTTCCATCCGCGCCATGTAGTCCGGGATCTTCCCTAATCCGTCGAGCAGCGAGTATTCCGTGTGCAGGTGGAGGTGCGCGAACTCGACGGACTGCCGCGTGGAAGACCCCGTTGCCATATGCTCTCCTCGATGGATACTGCCGAAGGCGTGCGACAATCGCGACGATCATGTTGTACGTTCAGAGACTATCAAAGTACGTACGCTGTGTCCATACACAAATCAGGCGTCGTAATCGGCGATCCGCGTGTACTCCTCGACGAGCAGACCGAGCAACCGGCGCAATGTGGCGCGCGACGCGTCGGGCAGGCGCGCGTCCTCAAGGAGCGCGGAGAGTTTGGCGAGCGCGGTTTCGCCGGTGAGGAGATGGGCCGGATCAACGGGGAGAAAGCCCGCCGCCATGCGGAGGTCGTCGGCATCGCGGCCCGACGCATCAAGGCCGAGCGCGCCGACGAACTGCTCGACGACGACGCGCGACGGGTCGCCGCGTCCGCCCGATTCCAGGCGGCTGATGTACGAGTGATTGAGTCCCGCCCGCTGCGCGAGTTGATTCTGAGAGAGTCGTTGCGCGGTGCGCAGGCGCGTCAACGTCTGCCCGAACTGCACCGCCGCGCCGGTTGTTTGCGCATCCGCCATCGTTATGCCTCCCGGTCATCCGCCCGCAGCCACCAGTATACGCTATACGTGCCAATCAGTCAACAGCTTGCCACGCGGGCACAAGATCGCGTGCGGCTGTCTGACTCACGGGCACCGGCTGTGTCCATCAGGAAAATAGCGGGAATACGGAAGATAGAAGGGAGTGGCGACGGGCGTTCAATGGATTGTGGGGATGACTTTGACGCGGTGAGGGGCGGTGGGTACGCGGCCCTGTCGCCGGTTCCCCGGTGGTAGATCGGCGACTATGCGCCGCTTGCGCTCGTGCGGGGCGCATGGTAGAATCCCTGCGGCGAGAGCGCCGACGTAGCTCAGCGGCAGAGCAGCT
Organism: Chloroflexia bacterium; assembly: GCA_025924435.1. Next base: position 7,806 of record JAICIL010000182.1, read on the forward strand.
GTTTCGTAAACAGCAGGTCATCGGTTCAAATCCGATCGTCGGCTCCAGTTGGCCGAAGTGGCGGAATCGGCAGACGCGCTACGTTCAGGGCGTAGTGCCCGTAGGGGCGTGAGGGTTCAAATCCCTCCTTCGGCACCACCTTTGCATCCCTGAATCCGCGCATGCACGATGTGCGCGGCGCATTGACAAGGCAATACGGGGTGTTGGGCAGGATGGCCGCTGCGGGAAGCCGCAGAGGAAAGTCCGGGCAGCACAGAGCAGGGTGCCCGGCGAAAGCCGGGGAGGCGCGTTCGCGCGCCGACAGTCCCGCCTCCGGGCGGGCGTGCGGGCAACCGCGCGAGAGCAACAGAAACGGTGCCGGCCGCTTCGGCGGGCCGGATGAAACGGGCAATCCTCCCTGCTGCAATCTCCGATCCGGTCGCACGCAGCCGACCCCGGCTGCTGACGGTGGCTCGCCGAGACCGAAAGTCGAGAGCAGCCGCGAAGGCGACGACGCGGCCCGTCCCGGTCTCCGGGGCGGAGAGAGATGGCCATCAGCGCCGATAACGCGTGAACAGAACCCGGCTTACGCGCCCGACACCCCCGATGCACACTATGGTGCCTCTAGCTCAATCGGCAGAGCGCCGGCCTGTGGAGCCGGATGTTACGGGTTCGAGCCCCGTGAGGCACCCCATTTTCCTTTCCCGCGTGCGCTCGTAGCTCAATTGGACAGAGCGTCTGACTTCGGATCAGAAGGTTGGGGGTTCGAGTCCCTCCGGGCGTACCACCGTTTTTTCCCGTCTATTGGAAGCAAAAGGGCATATGCACGCCCTCGGTATGCGCCGTGTGGCTCGTGGGATGATGCCGTATCGTCGCTGGAACGAGCCCGGCGACCTGTTACTGCGGGATTGATACTCGTGTCCGCGAATCATGCGATTGACGGGGCATCCTTCGCTCGCGTATCGTATGCGCGAGAACGCTGCGATTGATGAACCGACCACTGGCTGGAACCATGGGGTGCGATCCACCGCTGCCGTTCGCGAACCGAAGGAGCATACAGGCATGGCGACGATCTCACTCGGCAAGCGGATGGAAACGACCGCGACGCGCTCCTCCGCCCAGCGGTTGCTTGGCCGCGATTGGCGGCTGGCGTGGCTCTTCCTGTTGCCGCTGACCATCGTGCTCGTCGGGTTGATCGCCTACCCGTTTGTTGCGGCGATTGCTCTCAGTTTGCAGCACAAGGTCGTCGGCGGCCCGGCGAC
>JAICIL010000183.1 GCA_025924435.1 Chloroflexia bacterium
CTCGCGGACGTGCCGTACGAGACGCTGCGCGACGAAGTGCTGGATGTGATGCGCCGCGTGCGCCCGACGACCGTCGTCACCTTCGGCCCGTACGGCATCTACGGGCACCCGGATCATATCCGCATCTCGGACGTGACGGTGGATGCGTTCGCGCGCTTGCGCGACACGATCCCGGAACCGCGGCGGCTCTATTTCCACGCCGTGCCGCGCCAGATGGCCGAAGCGATGGGCCGCGAGATTCCCGGCCCGGACGGGAACCCGAACACGGAAATTTCCGTCTCCCCGGAGGGGTTGGCGGCGCAGATCGCCGCCCTCGCCTTCCACGCCGAGACGCAGGAGGACGCGCGGGTCATGCGCGAGCGGCTGATCGAGCAGCGCCCCACCGTCGCCTATCTCTATCGCGCGGAGCCGCCGGTGCCCGATGGCGAGATTGACCGGAGCCTGCTGCCGTGAGTCTGCACACCAATTACCACACGCACAGCCGCTATTGCGACGGCGAGGGCGAGATTGTCGAGTATATCGAGGCGGCATTGGCGGCGGGGTTGGATTCGTACGGCGTCACCAGCCACGCGCCCGCCCCCGTGCCGATGCGCGACCCGTGGATGATGCGGCCGGACGATCTCCCCGCGTACTGCGCGGAGGTGCACCGCCTGCGCGACGCGTACCGCGACCGCCTTGCCGTCTTTCTCGCCCTCGAACTCGATTACCTGCCGGGCATGGAGGCCGTCTATCGTGAGCGAATTTTCCCGCACCATTTCGATTACTTCGTCGGCTCCGTCCATTTCGTCGGCACGGACGAGCGGGGCATGCCGTGGGAGATTGACGAAAGCGCGGAGCGGTTCGCCGCCGGGCTGGACGGCGGCTGGCACGGCGATGTGCGCCGCGCGTTCGAGGAATATTTCGCGCTGCAACGCCGAATGGTCGGCACGCCGGGGGTGGCGATTGTCGGCCACTTGGACAAGATGAAGATGTGGAACGGCGGCGACCGCTATTTCCGCGAGACGGACGCCTGGTACGTCGCGGCGGTCGAGGAGACGTTGCGCGCCTTCAAGGCGGGCGGGCTGATCGTCGAACTGAACACATCGGGCCTGCGCAAGGCGGTCGCCGCCCCCTTCCCCAGCCCGTGGGTGCTCGCCCGCTGCCGCGATCTCGGCATCCCGATCACCGTCACGACGGACGCGCACGCGCCCGCCGATGTCGCCGCCGGTTTCCCCGAAGCCGCCGCCCTCCTCCGCGATCTCGGCATCACCCATGTCATGGCGCGCGACGGCGACCGCTGGGTGCCTCGTCCGGTGGACTGAAACCGTATGAACCGCCAAGACGCCAAGAGCGCCAAGGGGACAAAGAAGACAGCGTTATCAGGATTTTCTTCGTTTCTCTCTCCTTGGTGTCCTTGGCGTCTTGGCGGTTCAATGTTCATCACAGGCGCGGATCAACCGGCTCGCTCTCCATCGCCAGCACGCCGAAGACGCATTCGTGGACGCGGCGGAGCGGCTCGCGGCGGACGAACCGCTCCAGCGCCTCGATGCCGAGCGCGAACTCCCGCAGGGCGAGCGACCGCTTCGCGGACAGCCCGCGCTCGCGGAGTCGTTCGAGGGTTTCCGGGGCGGTATATTCCGGGCCGTAGATGATGCGCAGATATTCGCGCCCGCGGCATTTGACGGCGGGTTGCACCAGCCCGCGCCGCCCTCGCGCGATGAAATCCACCGGCTTGACGACCATTCCCTCGCCGCCCTGCTCCGTCAGGGCCGTCCACCACGCGACGCCCGCCGCCTCGCTCGCCGGGTCGGTGAGATCCACGGCGATGTGCGCCGTCGGCAAAAGAAGCGCGTCGTCGGCCTCGCAGATCGCGCGCAAGGTCTCCAGATGCCAGCGGTGATCCTTGTCGGCATGGACCGCGCCTTCGGTGGCGAGCAGGTGGAACGGCGCGAGTTTGAGGTCGGCGACGGATGCGACGGGCCAGCAGTACCGCCGGTACGCCTCCACATACTGATCGGTCATCACCTGCCGCGCCTCGGCCCGCGCGAGCAGATCGTCCACTGCGACGCCGTTCGCCCGTGCCTGCGCGAGCGCGGCGACCGTTTCGGTGAGCGCGGTGCGGGCGGCGGCGCCGGTGGCGGCGTATTGTTGGCGGATCAACTCCCGCGCCTTCGCGGACCACGGCATTAATTCGCAATCCAGGCAGACCCAGTCGGTGTCGAATCGCTCCCAGAAGCCCGTCGCACCGAGCGCGGCCTGGATGCGCCGCAATAGCGCCTCTTCGAGCCGCGCGTCATCGAAGAAGCGCCGCCCCGTCCGCGTGTAGCAGATGCCGATGCCCGGCTCGCGGATGCCGAACCGCGTGCGCACCACGTCCGCATCCCGGCAGACGATCACCACCGCGCGGGAACCCATGTGCTTCGCCTCGCAGATCACTTCGGGGATTCCCTGATGGCGATAGTACGCGAATGCCTCGGTGGGGCGCTCCAAATAGCCGAGGTCGTGCGCGGTTTCGCAGGGCGACATCGTCGGCGGCAGGTAGATCAGCCACTTCGGGTCAATGGCGAAGCGGCTCATCGCTTCGAGCGCGGCGGTCGCGTTCTCCTCGCGGATCGTCACCGTATGGTGAAGCCGAGTCGTGATCTGCCGCTTGCCGGAGACATCTTCCATGTCGAGCAGATCGTCGTGCTGCTGTTGCGCGGTGAGCGCGGGCGCTTGCTCGGCTTCCGGGATGAAGGGGCGCATAGGTTCGGCATACGTATGGCGCGCCGGGACGGAGATAATCTCCATCTCCGGGTAGCGTAGCGCCGTCAGTTTGCCGCCGAAGGCGCAGCCGGTGTCAATGTTGATCGTGCCGTTGAGCCATTCGGCTTCCGGCACGGGCGTGTGGCCGTAGACGACGCGCGCCCTGCCGCGATAGGCGGCGGCCCAGTCGTAGCGGACGGGCAGGCCGAATTCGTCCGTCTCGCCCGTCGTCTCGCCGTAGAGCGCGAACGCGCGCACCCCGCCGGAGCCGCGCCCCTGCATCTCCTCCTTCATCCCGGCGTGCGCGACGACGAGTTTTCCGTCGTCCAGTACGTAATGGCTGATGAGGCCGTCCAGAAATGCCGCGACTTCCGCGCGGAAGTCGGCTGATTCGCCCTCCAGTTGCGCCAGCGATGCGGCGAGGCCGTGCGTGATCCGCACGTCCCGCCCCCGCAGTTTCCGCACCAGTTTCGCGTCGTGGTTGCCGGGCACGCAGAGCGCATCCCCGCGCGCGACCATCCCCATCACGAGGCGCAGCACGCCGGGGATGTCCGGGCCGCGGTCCACGAGATCGCCGAGAAAAACCGCCGTCCGCCCGTCGGGTGGAGCGACCGTGACGCCGCCGCTTCCATCGCCTTCTGTGATGGCATAGCCGAGCGTTTCGAGCAGCGCGCGCAGTTCATCGCCGCAGCCGTGCACATCGCCGATGATGTCGAACGGGCCGTGCTCGTTCTTGCGGTTGTTCCAGAGCCGCTGGCGGGTGAGCGTCGCCGTCGCGACCTCTTCCTCCGAGGAGAGGACGAAGACGTGCCGGAACCCTTCTCGCTGCAACCCGCGCAGCGACCGGCGCAGATTGCGCATCTGATTGCGGACGACGTGCGGCCCGAAGGCGCGGTCGGGGCGCGTCGCGTTGCGCCCCTGGCAGACTTTTTCGGGCAAATCGAGGACGATGGCGACGGGCAGGACGTGGTACTGCCGCGCGAGGGCGACGAGCGGCCTGCGCGCCTCCGGCTGGACATTCGTCGCGTCCACGACGGTCAGTCTCCCGGCGGCGAGGCGCTTCGCGGCGATGTAGTGCAGCACATCGAAGGCGTCGTTCGTCGCCGCCTGGTCGTTCTCGTCGTCGGAGACGAGCGCGCGGCAGGCGTCCGACGAGAGCACTTCCGTCGGCAGGAAGTGCGCCCGCGCGAACGTAGACTTGCCGGACCCCGACGCGCCGATCAGCACGACGAGCGAGAGTTCGGGGACGGTGAGGCTCATTGATCCTCATTCCTGTCGGCGTCTACATTTCCTGCAATTTGCACCCACGGCAGAAAGGCTTGCACCGCGTTCGCTAACCTTTGGTCCGTTGTGACGAACGTCGCGCCGAGACGTTCGGCGAGCGCGAGGTAATGTCATCGTATGCCGCAGGCAGCGCGAAGCGCCCCGCCATCGCAAGCGCGGACTTATGGAGATCTTCATCGCTGTAGAATTGAATCGGGAGGTCGAAGGCCGCATTCAGCGCATTCATCGCCGCTTTCTCGCTCAATGCCCCCGCTCTTTGATAGCGGTGGAGTGCGTTTGTAACTTCGAAGCGCAGTAACATCGGTGCGACAAGGTCTGTATTGTCCGCTCGCCACCGCTCCCAGAGCGCTAAGGTGCGCTCATCCGGGGCGATCGCAACGAGACGAACGATAAGATTTGCGTCAACGCAAATTGTCGAGGAGTTGCGTATCCCGCTCTTCTCGCATTTCACGAATGATCTCTTCCGGTGGCGGAAGTGTCCGTCCGCCGAGTTCTTGTCGGATTTGCTTGCGCACTTCTCTGGCCTTTTTCAGCCAGTCGTTGGATGTATGCGCGCGCAGTCGCTTGTATTCCGCAATAGAGAGCACGACGACTTCCGGTTTCCCGCCCCGCTCAACGATGATCGGTTCCTGATGTTCGACGACGCGGCGCATCAGTTCGCCGAAATGAATCCGCGCCTCCGTCGCGCTCATCGTTCTTTCCATCACGGTTCTCCTATCAATCGAGTGATTAATCAGCCACATGAGTATGAAGGCGGGGCACTGCTTTGACAATACGCATGGGTCACGTCGTACGCCCAAAAATGCCCATCTGCGTGGGTGAGCCGACTTCTGGGTCGTCCGGGCCGATAGGAAGAAAGCGGACGGTGTAGCCGCGCTGCTCCGCGACGCTCGTCGCCCATGCCCGGAATTCGGCGCGCGTCCACTCGAAGCGGTGATCCTTGTGCCGGAACTGCCCGGCGGGTAGGGTCGCGAAGCGGACGTTGTACTCGCGGTTCGGCGTTGTCAGCACGACCGTTCCGGGGCGGGCGTGCGCGAAGACGACGCGGGCGAAGGCGGCGAGGCGCGGCGGGTCGAGATGTTCGATCACCTCGACGACCGCCGCCGCATCATATCCCGCGAGGCGGCCATCGCGATAGGTGAGCGCGCCGTGCAGGAGCGTCACCCGCTCGCGCTGCATCGGCGGCAGATGGTCGAGACGGAGACGATCATACGCCCGTTCGAGCGCGCGATGCGAGACATCCACCCCGACGATGCGCGCAAACTGCCGGTTCTCCAATAGGGGCCGGAGCAGTTGCCCCTCGCCGCAGCCGAGATCGAGCACCGTCGTCGCCCCGCTCTGCTTCAGCGCCGCGACGACCGCGCCGATCCGCTGCTCGTTGAGGCCGATCGGCCGCTCGACGGCTGCTTCTTCGCTGTCGTGCGCCGCTTCGGCGTCGTCGGGGTCGGTCGCGTCCTCCGGTACGAGTTGGGCGAGCGCGTCGCGGGCGAGGCTACGCCGGTGCTTCAGGTAGCGATGCACGATCATTTCGCGCTCAGGATGCGTCGGGAGCCAGCCCGCGCCATGGCGCAGCAACTTCTCCACCTCGTCGTCGCCGACCCAGTAGTGCTTCTCGTCGTCCAGCACCGGGATGAGGACATAGAGGTGCGTGAGCAGGTCCGCGAGCCGCGTCTTCGCACACAGGCGAACGGTGTAGTACGCGCTCTCGCCCCACGCCGGGAACGCGCTGTCGAGGGGTTGCCGCTCCGCTTCGACGTGGTAGCCGAGCGGCGCGAACAAGCGTTGCAGGAAGGGTTCACCGCCCCGGCAGGGGACGGCGGCGAGGGTCGCTTCGAGGGGGATCGCCGTTTGCGCCAGTGCGGGCCGCTCCTTGCTCTGGCCCGCCATCGCGCTGCGGAAGACCTGCCCGATGGCGACGCTGAGGAGCGACGATGCGACGTACGGGCGGTCGCTCACGTACTGCGTGAGCGTCGCGCTCCGCCCGCGTACCAGCCCGACGGGGTCCACGTCCAGGAGGAGCGCCGCCGTGCAGCGCGCGTCGGTCGCCTCCGGGTAGAAGACGTGCGCCCGCCCGAACGAGAGCGGGAAGGACTGCACGCGCGCCGGATTCTTGTGCAGCAGGTAGCCCAGATCGGTGGCCGGGCGATGGGTTGTGGTCACGGTCAGCAACATGGGCTTGTCCTCACCCCGGCCCCTCTGCTTCGCCCCGACGCTTCGATAGGGCAGGATCGCGGCGGCGAAGGAGAGGGGAGGGAAGCCGATTCGCAAACGTTTCCCTGCGAATGGCCTTTCGGTATGCGCCGCCGCGATGTATATACCACAGCGGATCGCCTTTCCGGTTGCCACGGCATCGAATGTGCATCCATCGGACGAAGAATGCCGTCGCGCGTTGATCGTTTCGTTCCCCACAATTGTGAGGTGTGGAGACGGTGCAGATTTCGGACCAACAACGGATTGGCGAGCGATACGAATTGCGGCAGTGCATCGGCATCGGCGGGATGGCGCGCGTCTACCTCGCGCACGATCGCGCGCTGAACCGCGATGTCGCCGTGAAAATCCTCAATCCGGCCCTCGCCGCCGACCCGCTCTTCGTCGAGCGGTTCCGGCGGGAGGCGCGGGCCGCCGCCGCGCTCAACCACCCGAATATCGTCGCCATCTACGACACCGGCGCGACGGACGATACCTATTACATCGTCATGGAGTACGTGCCCGGCCCGAACCTCAAAGAGACGATCCGGGAGCGCGGACCGCTGCCGGAGGGAGAGGCGCTGGCGATTGGCGCGCAGGTCGCCGCCGCATTGGGCGTGGCGCACGCGCACCACCTGATCCACCGCGACATCAAGCCGCACAACATCCTCCTCGGCCCCGATGGAAGCGCCAAGGTGACCGACTTCGGCATCGCCCGCGCCGCCGGGGCCTCCCAGTTGACGGCGACCCAGACCGTGATGGGCACCGCGCACTACCTCTCCCCGGAACAGGCGCTCCACCAGCCGCTCGACGGCCGCTCCGACCTGTACAGCCTCGGCATCGTCCTCTACGAGGCGCTGACCGGGCGCGTGCCCTTCGAGGGGGATTCGCTCGTCGCGGTGGCGATGCGCCAGGTCCACGACCCGCCCCCGCCGCTTCGCCAGGTCGTGCCGGGCATCTCCCCGCGCGCCGAGGCGGTTGTCACGCGCGCGCTCGCGAAAGACCCGGCGGACCGCTATCAATCCGCCGCCGAGATGGAGGCGGCGCTCCTGGAGGCGAGCCGCGCCCCGCATCCCCCGGCGGGCGAACCGACGCGCACCTTCCCGCCCATTGTTGAGACCGCCGCGTTGCCGCCCGCGCCCCCGCCGGTTCTCCCCCAAGCCCCGCCGCTCGAAGACCGACGCCGCCCGCACCGCTGGCTCGTCCTGCCCGCGATCATCGCGCTGTGCGCGCTCCTTGCGCTGGTGGGCGTGCTCGCGTTCCGCGCCGCCGGGGGCGGACGTGCCGCGACGACCGGGCCGACGAGCATCGCGCGCGCGTCGGCGATTACCGTGGCGACGGTCTTGCCGACTCCCGCGCCATTGCCGACCGCGACGCACGCGCCGCAAATCGTCCCGACGGCGGCCCCGACCCTCGTCCCGACCATCGCGCCGACCATCGCGCCCACCGTCTCGGCCCCCAGCCCGACGCCGCTCGTCGCGCCGACGGCGACGCCGCTCCCCGCGCCGACCGCGACCGCCGTCCCGCCGACCGCCAATCCGCCCGCCGTGGCCGGTGGCGCGAGCAGCCCGGCGCAGGCGGTGCAACTGTTTTATCAGTATGCCGGGCAGCACCAGTTCGACGCCGCCGCGCAACTCTGGACGCCGCAGATGCGGGCGCAGTTCCCGCCGGAGGGGAATATCAACGGCCACTTCGGCCAGGATCAGCGCGTTGCGGCGACGATTGGCGCGGTGACGATGACGGGCAACGATCAGGCCACCGTCGCCGTTGACGTGACGGAGTTCAGGGACGGGGGCGCCGTGCGATCCGTCGGCTCGTGGCAGGTCGTGCGCGGGCCGTCCGGCTGGCTGCTCAACCAACCGGATTTGCGCCCGGCGTAAGTCGCCGCTCAGTCGGCGGGGGGCTGATTGAGTTCCCGGTCGGCGGAGCCATCTCCCCAATTGACCGCGCGCTGGAGCGGCGCAGGCTCGCGCCCCTGTATCGCGTTGCCGGGTGCGGCGGTCCGCGATCCGCCATCTCTGGATGGCAGGAAATAGCGGTTGACGAGCGCGAGGATGTCGGTGGTGAGCGCGGGGAACGCGCCGTGGAAGCGCGCGGCGACGCTCGCCGGCACGGAGAGGATGCGCTCGGCCTGCCCGCGCCGGGCCGCCGCGACGATCTCGCGCGCCGCCTGCTCCGCGTCGAGGGCGGCGAAGGGGAGGGTGTCGCCGAGGCTGAACCAGGCGTACTCCGCCTCCTGATGGCCCTTGAATTCGGCATTGCGGTGGCCTCCGGTGCGCAGGAGGCCGGGGGCGATGGTCGTGACGCGCACGCCGTCCGCCGCCAGTTCGGCGCGCAGGCCCTCGGAGAAGCCCGTGACGGCGAACTTCGCCGCGCCGTACGGGAGCAGGTGCGGCATGCTGATCTTCCCGCCGACCGACGCAATGTTGACGATGTGCCCGCTCCGCCGTGCCCGCATCTGCGGCAGGACGGCGAGCGTCGCGTAGAGCGTGCCCCAGAAGATGACGCCCATCGCTTTCTCGAAATCCTCGACGGCCATCGTCTCGACCGGCCCCGCCTGGATGATCCCGGCGTTGTTGACGAGGATGTCTATCGCACCGAAATGGTCCGTCACCGCGCGGATCGCGCGCTCGATGTCGCCACGGTCGGCAACATCGCAGCGGACGGTGAACACCTCCGCGCCGTCGCCGCGGAGGTCATCCGCCGCGCGGCGCAGTTCGTCCTCGTCGCGGGCGCAGATCGCGACCCGGCAGCCGACGCGGGCGAGCGCGCGGGCGGTCGCCAGGCCAAGCCCGCGCGAGCCGCCCGTGACGAGCGCCACTTTGCCGGTGAAGTCCGCCGCCCGC
>JAICIL010000184.1 GCA_025924435.1 Chloroflexia bacterium
GACGGTGATCGACCGGGCGGCGCACACGGCGACGGCGACGGTGGACCACTTCAGCGCCTTCCAGTTGAGCGACGGCTCCTCCCCCTCCAAGGCGTACCTCCCCTCGGTCGAGGGGTGGGGGGTGGACACCTTCACCGGCGCGGCGACCTATACGATGCCGATCGCGGTGCCGGCGGGGCCGGGGGGGATCGCGCCGAGCCTCGCCCTCGACTACCGCAGCGACCGCACGGACGGCGCGACCGGGGAGCGGCCGCTGCAGCAGGCGGGCTGGGCGGGCAAGGGGTGGAGCCTGGAGGCGCCGGCGATCGAGCTGCGGCTGGTCAGTTACGGCATCCCCTCCTACTACACGCTCGCCCTCAATGGCCAGTCGTTCAACCTCGTGCGCGGCAGCCCGGTGAATCCCAACCCGAACGCTGGCAATCCCCTGGACTGGCAGTGGCGGTCGAGCGACGAGAACTTCCTGCGCGTCCTGCCGGTGCCGGCGACCGACGCGCCCGCCAACCGGGGCGGGTCGAGCAACGGGACCGCCTACGCCCGCTTCAAGTGGCTCGTCTTCGCCAAGGATGGCACCCGCTACGAGTTCGCCGACGATGCGTGGTGGGCGTGGACGAGCTGCGGCGGCGTCGGCCCCGCCGACTATATGGAGGCGTACCGCTGGAACCTGACGCGGATCGTGGACACGCACGGCAACACGATCACCTACAGCTACGCGCGCGCCAGCCAGCCGGTGAGCAACTGCAACGGCATCGCCGGCACGGTGGACACCGACATCTGGCCGACGGCGATCACCTGGGGCGCGCACGTCACGAACGGCGCGAGCGACGGCAACGACCGCTACCGGGTGGAGTTCGTCGCGTCCAACCGCTGGCTCGACACCGCCGCGGACGGCGCGCCGAACCAGTTGGGCGGCGCGCCGACGCAGTCCAGGCAACTCGACGCCGTCAAGGTGGAGAGCAAGCGGGCGGGGGCGGCGGATTTCGAGCTGGTGCGGGAGTACATGCTCGTCCACACCTCCACCCTGCCGCCGACGATGGTCTCCGACCACACGATCAACACCAACCAGCCGGATCCGTCCGCGTACAAGGAGACCCTGACGAGCGTCGTGCCGGTCGCCAGCGACGGCGCGACGCAGCTCCCGCCGCTCACCTTCACCTACGGGCTGGACCGGGGCACGGACATCTTCCCGGCGGGCGCGTGGAACCGCCTGACGCACGTGGACAACGGGCAGGGCGGGTCGGTGGATTTCGCGTACGAGGACATCGGGCAGGTGAGCGGCACGCGGCTGTTCGAGAACAACCGGCGGGTGACGCGCAGGACGGTGGCGGACGCGATCGCCGGCGCGAGCGGGACGTGGACGTATACCTACGGCGGGGTGGAACTCAACTCGCTCGGCGTCAGCGGCGGCGACCCGCTGCCGTGGCAGCAATACCCGAACTCCGCCGCGCTCTACCTGAACCTGCACTACGTCGGCCCCCAGCAGACCTTCCAGCTGGCGATCCCCGACGACACGGAGTTCCGGGGCAACGAGTGGACGATGGTGACCGCGCCGAACGGGTTGCAGACGCGCCATTGGTTCTACCAGGGCGACCTCTCCGAGGGGCCGGACGGGACGACGACGATGCCGACGGTGACGGGGACGGATCTGACCGCCTACGACAACGACCCGAGTTTCGCCATCCTGCGCAACCACGAGGCGCTGGTCGGGCGGGAGTACCGCACCGAGGTCTTCGACCCGAGCAAATCCGCGACCGTGCCGGTGCGGAAGGTCGAGCGCACCTTCACCCTCGGCATCCACGACTACGCGCAGAATGCCCTGAGCGGGCTGTGGCACGCGCGCGCCCACGAGGACCGGGCGGTGGAGACCGTCTCCGAGGGGGCAGGACCGACGGTGAGCAAGACGACGAAATTCACCGAGATCATCGTCGCGCCGCCGCCGAACATCCCGCCGTATCCGCCGCCCCCGCCGCCCTACGTCAGCCAGGTGACGACGGAAGAGGACGACCCGACCGGCGCACCCTACCGGACGACGACCGTCGCCTACGCGACGAACAATGCGATCAGCGCGACCGACGGGAGCGGCAGCTACCTCGTCGAGCGCCCCGTCGAGCGCAAGCTGACCGACGCGGGCGGGGGGACCGTCGCCTGGAGCCGCGCCTTCTACGATCAGGGCGCGTTCGGCACGGTCGGGGCGAAGGGCGAGCTGACGAAGACGAGCGGCTTCAGCGACACCGCCGGGACGCAGGGCAGCGACACGGCGTACGGGTACGACGCCTACGGCAACCGCACGACCGTGACGACCTATACCGGCGCGAACGGCACGGGGACGGCGCGGACGACGACGACCGCCTACGATCCCGATTTCCACGCCTTCCCGGTCACCGTCACGGCGCCGATCGCCACGCTCGTCGAATCGGCGGGCTACGACGAGCGGATGGGGACGCTGACGAGCGTCACCGACCCGAACGGCAATGCGACGACGGCGGGGTACGACGTCTGGGGGCGGCCGACGAGCATCGTCAAGCCGGGGGACACCGCCGCCTTGCCGACGCTGCAGATGGTCTACTACGACTGGAACCAGCCTTTCCAGTCGTACACCGCGCAGCGCGAGACGAGCGGGCAGACGCTGCTGCACTACACCCAGCGGTTCGCGGACGGGCTGGGGCGGACGATCGAGACGAAGCGGGAGAGCGTGCAGGGCAGCGCGAACATCGTGGCCGACACCGTCTACGACGGCGAGGGGAACGCGATCAAGGCCTCCCAACCCCGCGTCGTCCCGGTGCAGCCGTCGCCGAACGACTTCTTCCTGCGCACGCCCCTCGACACCGACGCGAACGAGCGGTGGACGACCACCGCCTACGACGCGCAGGCGCGCCCGACGACGGTCACCGCGCCGGACGGGACGACGAACCGGGCGGCCTACGCGGTGACCGCCACGGGGCGGACGACGACGGCGACCGACGCGAACGGCCACCGCACCGACCGGGCGAGCGACCTCTTCGGGCGGCTGGTCGGGGTGACGGAGCAGAGCGGCAACGGCGGCACCGAGGGGGCGTACACCGCGTACGCCACCACCGCCTACCAGTACAGCCCGCTCGACCTCCTCACCCGCGCCACCGACGCGCAGGGCAACGTCACCGCCCTCGCCTACGACGCCCTCGGACGCAAGACGCGGGCGAGCGACCCCGACCTGCTCACCTGGACCTACCAGTACGACGCGGTGGGCAACCTGACGAGCCAGACCGACGCCAAACACCAGACGATCGGCTTCGGCTACGACGCCCTCGACCGGCTCGTGGCGGAGAGCGGCGGGGCGACGGCGACGTACACCTACGACGCGGGGACGAACGGCAAGGGGCGGCGCACCGGCGCGACCAACCCCGCCGCCACCCTCACCGACGCCTACGACGCGCGCGGGCGGCGGGCGAGCGAGACCCAGACGGTGGCGGGGCAGGCGGGATCGTGGACGACGAGTTGGGCGTACGACGCGGCGGACGAGGTGGCGAGCATCGTCTACCCGGCGAGCGGCGAGTTGGTGACGTACGGCTACGACGCGGCATGGCGGCAGACGAGCGCCTGCACGAACATCGGGGGGTGCTACGCCTCAGCCGCCACCTACACCGCCCTCGACCAGCCCGCCAGCGTGCAACTGGGCAACGGGGCGGGGGCGCTGCTCGCCCAGTGGAGCTACACCAGCCCGCTGCCCCGCCTGGCACACCTGCAGGTCGGCGCGTCGGTGCAGCAGCCGAGCACCGCCTTCGACCGCACGTACAGTTACGACGCGGCGGGGAACGTGACGACGATCCACAACGGGCTGGCGCGCGAGGATCAGCGCCTGACCTACGACCACCGCGACCGCCTGACGCACGGCTGCACCGCCTCCCCGGTGCCCGGCTCCCCCTGCTCCACCGCCAACGGCGGGTACGACGAGACGGACGCCTACGACACGGTGGGCAACCTGACGAACAAGGGCGGCGTGGCCTACGCCTACCCCGCGCCTGGTGCGGCCCACCCCCACGCGCCGATCAGCGTCGGGGGAGCGACCTCCCAATACGACGCGGACGGCAACACGACGAGCGGCGGGGGGCGGCAGTACACCTGGGACGCGCGCAACCTGCCCACCGCCATCACCACCGCGCCGAATCCGCAAGACGCTTATCGCGCGGGCGGGGGGACTTCGGGGAAGGCGTCCGGCTCGACCTGGTAGGCGTCCGCGAGGCGGTTCGTGCCGTTGAAGACGTCCACGACGGCGAGCAGTTCGGAGAACATCCGCGTGTCCATCCCCAGTTTGACCGCCGCGCCGGTGTGCGAGTTGATGCAGTAGCGGCAGCCATTCGTCGCGCTCACGGCGATGGCGATCAATTCTTTCGTCAGCGGGTCGAGCGCGCCCGCCGCCATCGTCTGTTTCAGTTTCTGCCACGTCGCGCTCAGGTGCTCCGGGTTGACGGCGAGCGCGCACCAGAAATTCGGCACGAACTCGATCCCCTTCGTCGCCTTGATGTCGTCGTACACCGCGCGGACGAGGCCGGTCGCCTCCTCGTCGGGGATCATGCGGACGGTGGTCATGGGCGTGCATTCCTTTCTTCGCGAGCGAATCATCGGCAGCGCAGCGTAGCGTATCATCTCTTTTTCAGGAATCGCTCAGATGCTCCTCAGGGTGGTACGCTTTACTGAGGGCAATGATGATGTGCCCCATAGGGCCGGATCGAAGAACGAACCCTTTTTTGGCAGAGATGGAGCGACCCGGATGAAGGTGAAACGCCTCGGTATCCTCGGTGGATTGCTCGCGCTCATCGCCGCGCTCGGCGCCGCGTTCAGCGCGGGCGCGCTCTTCGGCGGCGGAGGCGGCAGCGCCCTCGCCCCGCAGATTCAGCAGTTTGCGGCGGCGGCCCCCGCGACGACGAACACCGGCGCGGTCGCGCGCAACGCCCCCGCCCCGCCGAGCGGCAGCGCGCTGACGACGGAGCAGATCGTGGATCAGGTCGGCCCGGCGGTCGTCACGGTCATCAACCGGCAGAAGTATTCGGGCCGCCGGATTTCCGGCAATTCGCCCGCGACGCCCCCCGGCGGCAACACGAACCAGCCGATTGACACCGGCCTCGGCAGCGGCGTCATCTACGACAAAGCGGGCCTCATCCTCACCAACAACCACGTCGTCGAGGGCGCGACCGCGATTGACGTGGAACTGGCGGACGGCTCGCGGGTGGACGCGACGCTCGTCGGGCGCGACCCGTCGAACGATGTCGCGGTCGTCAAGATTGACCCGGCGAAGGTGCCCGCCGTCGCGGCACTCGGCGATTCGTCCGCCGTCAAGCCGGGCCAGCCCGTCGTCGCGATCGGCAGCCCCGAGGCGCTCGAGAACAGCGTCACCGAAGGGATCGTCTCCGGCGTCAACCGGCAACTCGACAACTACGTCGGCCTGATCCAGACGGACGCCGCGATCAACCACGGCAACAGCGGCGGCCCGCTGATCAACGCCTACGGCGAGGTGATCGGCCTGAACACGCTCGGCGTGCGGGACAACAACGCTGAGGGCCTCAACTTCGCCATCCCGATCAACAAGGCGAAGCAGGTCGCCGGGACGCTCGTCAGCAAGGGCAATGGCGCCGTCGTCTCCACCCGCGCCTACCTCGGCGTGGTGGTGGACCCGCTGAACGCCTCGAAGGCCGCGCAATACGGCACGAAACTGACCCAGGGCGCGTACGTCGTCAAGGTCGAATCCGGCACCCCGGCGGAGAAGGCGGGCCTGAAGGCGGGCGACGTGATCACCGCCGTCAACGGCACGACCCTCGACAACAAGACCGCGCTCGGCGATGTCCTGGGCACGCTCAACGTCGGCGACAGCGCGACGCTGACGATTGACCGCACCGGCCAGGCGCAGACGCTCACCGCGACGCTCGCGGAGCGCCCGGCGCAGAGCCAACCCTGATCGCACATTCCTTCCTTCCTCCCCTTCCCCTTCCTCCCGGCCCGGCAGCAATGCCGGGCCGTTTCTCTTCGTGCGATGCTATACTGGCGACATGAAGACGCTCGATACCGCCCTGCTCGAAGAAGTGACCCGCCGCCTGGTGGACGAGTTCCACCCCGAGCAGATCATCCTGTTCGGCTCCCACGCGTGGGGCACGCCAGATGACAACAGTGACGTTGATGTGGTGGTTGTCGTGCCGAATAGCGATCTTTCACCGCACCTCCGCGCCGCGCATGCCTATCGGGCACTCCGAGGCCTGCCGATACCGGTAGAAGTGCGCGTGCGCACGCGCACTGAATTCGAGCGGTATCGCTCTGTCCCCGCCTCGCTGGAACATCAGATCTATGAGCAGGGAAAACGACTCTATGGATGAGGAGAAGCGGGATCTGGTGCAGAGCTGGCTAACGAAAGCGTCCCACGACCTGGAATCCGCGGATGCCCTGGCTCATCTCACGAGACCCCGTGTTGACACTGCGGTCTACCATTGCCAACAATGCGCCGAAAAAGCGATCAAGGGCTTCCTTGTTTTCCAAGATGAAATCCCTCCGAAAATTCACTTGTTGGGCCCGCTCATAACGGCAGCGGCCCATTACGATCGCAGATTTGCTCTTTTCTCCGATGCTGCGGATCTCCTTACTCCACTCGCGACCGAATATCGCTATCCCGGCTCATTGCATGAGCCAACGCAGGCGGAGTTTGACAAGGCATATCGGTATGCCGAAGAGATTTACCGCTACATCATCTCCCTCGTACCCTCGGAAGTTCACCCCACATGGTAACTCAGGAGGAACCGATGCCGGAAGGACAGCAAGCGGAGCGCGTCGCGATTGTCACGGGGGCGGCGCGCGGGATCGGGCGGGCGATTGCCGAGCGACTCGTGGCGGACGGCCACCGCGTGGCGATTGTGGATCGGGACGGCCCCGCCGCGAACGCCGCCGCGCAGGCGCTCGGCGAGCGGGCGCAGGCAATCACCTGCGACATCACGGACGCCGCCGCCGTCAACGCGATGGTCTGGCACGTCCACGCAACGTGGGGGCGCGTGGACGTGCTCGTCAACAACGCGGGGATCGTCGGGCCGAACAAGCCGCTCGTCGAGGTCACGGATGGCGAATGGGCGAGCGTGCTCGCGGTCAACCTCACCGGCACCTTCAACTGCTGCCGCGCCGTCGTGCCGCAGATGCAGGCGAACGACTGGGGCCGGATCGTCAACATCGCCTCGATCGCGGGCAAGGAGGGCAACCCCTTCCTCGCCGCGTACAGCACGACGAAAGCGGCGGTGATCGGCCTCACCAAATCGCTCGGCAAGGAGTTGGCGACGACGAACATCCGCGTCAACTGCGTGACGCCCGCCGTGATCGAGACGGAAATCCTCGCGCAGATGACGCGGGAGACGATTGAGTACATGGTCGCGAAGATCCCGATGGGACGGCCGGGGAAAGTGACGGAAGTCGCCGCGCTCGTCGCGTGGCTGGCGAGCGACGAATGCGCCTTCAGCACGGGCGCCGTCTTCGACGTTTCCGGCGGCCGGGCGACCTATTGAGCGGAATGCTACTCCCTTCCTGATACGCGACGATGCGCGGGCTTTTCGGCCATCAGGAAGCGGGAAACGCGATATGTCAAGCAAGCGCGGACGAGGCGAACGCACGTGCGGAATTGCCCAAATTTGCCCGCCATATTTGACTTTTTCGTCATCCGTGGTATAAACGAAAGGAAGAATCCAGTACATACTGTTCGTACTGGGTACACGGGTGCGGTCGAAGGGAGCGTCGCCGCACATTAAGGAGGAAGGCAATGCACAAGTCCGACCTGGTGAAAGCGGTCGCCACGAACGCCAACATGAGCGGCCCGGCGGCGGAGAAGGCGGTCAACACCGTCTTCGAGACGATCAAGGATTCGCTGAAACAGGGCGACAAAGTCACCCTCACCGGCTTCGGCACCTTCGAGGTCGCCAACCAGGCGGCGCGCGAGGGGCGCAACCCGAAGACGAACAGCAAGATTCAGATCGCGGCCCGCAAGCGCGTCCGCTTCCGCCTCGGCAGCGACCTCGACGCCATCCGCTAATTGCGCGGTTATCGCCGCCACGTGCTCCCGCTAGCGGGAGCACGTTTTCTTTGTTTGCCCCTCTCCCATGCGCGGGGGAAGGGGGCAATCTGGCATTCATTCCAGATGAAATATCTCCGCCAGCCGGAGGAAACCCTCGTCGGGGCGGCGGTCGTCGAGATCGGCGAAGTATGGGGCCATATGCGCCTGCCACCGCGCGTTGATCTCCCGCGAGGCCATCCCCGCAAGCGCGGCATCCAGATCCGGCGTCTCGAAGTAACCGACGAGCAGCCCGTCATCGCGCAGGAAGAGCGAGTAGTTGCGCCAGCCCGTCGCGCGGAGCGCGTCCAGCATCGCGGGCCAGACGGCGCGATGCTCCCGCGTGTATTCGTCGAGCCGCTCCGGCCGGACCTGCAAGAGGAAACAGACGCGTTCCATACAGCGCTCCTTCCGAAGTAACGAGTAACGAGTCGCGAGTCGCGAGTAACAAGACCGGGAGTATTCTCCTCGTTACTCGTTACTCGCGACTCGTTACTCGATGACGGCGAGATCGAGGCCGAGCACGCGGCTCAGTTTCCGGAGCGTGCGCGCCTGGTGGCCGAGGCCAAGGGCGACGTGGTGTGTCGGGCCTTCGGCGCACCACCGCTCGATGAAGGCGGCGGGGCCACCGGGGAACTTCAGGCGCGAGTTCGTGTTGCCGGTGCGGAGGACGGGCCCCGGCACGCACTCGCCCTCCGCCGCGATCAGTTTGAGGTGGCCGTCCGCTGTCTGCGTCAGGCCGAGGATCGTGACCGGCCCGGTTTGGACGGTGAACTCGACGGACAGCCCGCCGCCCCGCTTGCCGTGGAAGACTTCCAGCGCGCGCAGCGTCGGCGGGGCGGCGCTGATCGCGAGGTGGCCGGGGCCGTCGTGGCCCATGAGGAGGATGTCGTCATTAAAGTCCATCGCCATGAACTCCGCGAACGAGCCGCCGACGCCGAGCGCCACGTGGTGCGTCGGGCCTTCGGCGCACCAGGCGTCGAAGAACGC
>JAICIL010000185.1 GCA_025924435.1 Chloroflexia bacterium
TCCCCCGTGGGGGTGCATTCTCCACCGCTTGTTTTTTTTTTTGGGTTGTGGGGGGGGTATGCGCCCTCCCCTGCGGTGTGTGGTGCGTCACCCGGCCACCACCGTTCTTCGCTGCTTCGTACATCTACGCCGGCCCGCGATCCATCGTTCAGGGCTGCGCGGCGAGGCCCGGCACCAGACGGTCGGCGGCGTTCAGGATCGCGTCGCGGTCGGCGGCGGCGAGGCCCGCCTCCCGCACGAAGGTCACCGGGGCATCCTCCGCCATGTCGAAGGGATAATCGCTGCCGAGCACGACCTGCGACGCGCCGACAAGGGCGACCAGATTCCGCAGGATGAGCGGATCGAAGACGATCGTGTCGTAGAAGAGGCGGTTGAGGTGGGCCAGCGGGTCGTCGGCGCGCTCCCGCGCCTCCGGGCGGACGCCGAAGCCGTGCCCCAGGCGGCCGCGCAGATGCGCGAGCGTCCCACCGCCGTGCGACAGAATGATCCGCAGGCGCGGGTAGCGTTCGAGGACGCCGCCGAAGAGTAGCCGCGCGCCGGCGAGGCCCGTCTCGCTCGGGTTGCCGATCAGATTGCGCAGGTAATAGCCGTCCATCCGCTCGCCGCCCGCCACATTGTTCGGATGGACGAGGATCGGCACATCGAGGCGTTCCGCCGCCGCCCAGAACGGATCGAGCGCCGGGGTGTCCAGCCCCGCCCCGTTGATGTTCGTGAGGATTTCCACGCCGCGCAGGCCCAGCGTGCCGATTGCGCGGTCGAGTTCCGCGACCGCCGCCCCGACGTCTTGCAGCGGGACGGTGGCGAAGCCGATGAACGCCTCCGGGTGGGAGCGGGCGGCGGCGGCGATCCCGTCGTTGAGCCGACGCGACCACTCCACGCCGAGCGCGGGGGGCAGTTCATAGAGGGCGGTGAAGGGGGGGACCTGGAGGGCGCGCCGCGCCAGCCCTTGCCGATGCAGGTCGGCCAGTTGCGCGTCGAGGCGCACGAGTTGCGGCAACAACGTCAGGTCATGGCCGCCGACGGAGAGATGGACGGAGTCGTCGGGGCGCTCGCCCGCCGGTAGCGGGCCATCGGCGAGATCGCGCACCGCGTCCAGCGGGAAATAATGGCTGTGCAAATCAACGATCATCGTTCACCTCCCCGACGATACCGCGCCGCGCGGCAGACTCCGTATCAACCTCACCCCCGGCCCCTCTCCATCGCAATGGAGAGGGGTGACGTACTGAATCACGGTGCTGTCCCTCAAACATCGTAATCTTCCGAAGGTCGCTCCCCCTCTCCGCGTGACGGAGAGGGGGTCGGGGGGTGAGGTTCCCTCTCCGACGGGCGAACGCTCACGTCGGCCACGCGTACGCCGCCGCTTTGATTGCCTGATAGTTCGCGTCCAGCGCGGGGGTGAGCAGCAGGAGGGCGGCGATGCGGCGGGCCATTCGCGTCACCTCGCGCGCCTCGTCCGGCGTCAGCGGGCGACCGAGCAGCGGCCGCTCGCGGTACGAGAGCCACTTCTTCATCACCTGATAGCCGCCAATCGTGTACTCCCAGACCCGCGCGGGCACATTCGCCCAATACGCGACCTCGTTCAAATAGACATCCCGCGTCTCCATGCCGAGGCACGCAAGCGCGCTCCCCTCTCCCGCGTGCGGGGGAGGGTCTCCCTGCTCCCCCTTCCCGTGTCGGGAAGGGGGCTGGGGGGTTAGGCCGTCCCGGAATCCCCCGCGCTCCTCGGCGGTGTAGTCGCAGGCGACGAGGCGGCCCTTGCCGGGCATCGTCACGCCGCCCTTGCCGCCGTGCCCCCACCCGGCGGTGACCGCCAGATCGCCCGCGTCCGGGTTCAGTTGCCCGCCGCCAGCGCGCCGGATCGGGCCGATGGGGAGCAGTTCCGGGCGGATCGCGCCCGTCGTCACGCCGGGGATGGCCCGCTCCGTGTCGAGCAGCGCCGCAACCTGCCGCCCCAGCGCGGCGGAGGCGCGCAACATCTCCCGGTCGGCGGGCAGCGGCACGCGCGGCCAGTCCTGCCGGAGCGCGCCCGCGTTTTCCGCGCGGTAGGTGGGGGCATGAAGGAGCGCGAGCGTGGAGTAGAAAAGGTCGCTTTCGCTCGCCTCCAACTCCGCGAGGTAATGGCAGGCCGCATCACTCAGGTTCGGCTTCGGTTCGCCGGTACTGTCGCCATCAAAGAGCGATTTCTGCTGCGCAGCGCGGATATAGAGGGGAAAGTAGTTTGACAGACCGTTGCCGAAGTTATCAGCGAGCGTCCGCACAAAGTAGCCCCGGTCGAAATGCTCCATCGGCTGTTTCTGGCGCGCTTCGATCCATACATTTCCATCGAATATCTGCGGTAAGAAGTCCTCGCGCTTCCTGTCGAGGAGATTTGTTTCAGGTTCCCAGTAGAGCCAGCGCGTGTCGAATGGACGGTAACAATATCTAACGATGTATTCAGGCTGAAATCCGCGTTTCAGTAAATAGGCACGAACCTGACCTGCATGGAACGATCCAATACTTTCCATTGCGCCCGGTGCGATGTGGCGCATCTCCTCATTGCTGATCTGCGGATCGAAATACTGTTCCATTCGCCGCACAAGCCGGTCACGATCAATGTCCACGACGACATCATCGCGGCTCGTCTTCACGCCAGGGAAGGAGACGGGGAAGAGATCGGGCAGGAGCGGCCAATCGCCGTACGTCTCGCCGGAAAGGAGCGACATGAACGGCAGGCCGAGATGGTTCGGCGGCTCGATCCGCTGATAGAGCGTGTCGCCGTTCTGCGCGGCGGTCGCCAGCAGGGTGGCGCGCTTCTCCTTGCCCCAGAGGTGCCGGAAGCGCACGCTGTCCGTCCCCGCGTGCGCCTCGTCGCGCACCAGCAAGGCAATCGCCGTCCCGACCTGAATCCCCTCGCGGTTCCATTCGGTCGAGAAGACGCTGGGATCGGGCGCGCCCTCCGGCGTCAGTTTGCCCGTCTTGTACTTGTCGCCATTCAGGGAATCAATCCAGATATGATCGAAAACGTCCAGATACCGCTCGCGCATCGCCGTGAAGGAGAGGCCATCCAGCCACGAGTAGTTCGAGATGAAGCAGACGACGCCCGCGCCGGTCGTCTCCGCGATGCGCCGCTCCGCCATCCGGTAGAAGCGGACATAGAGATCGTTCAAGCCCTGTCCCTGCGGCTGCTTCGTCCCCTTCGCGACGCGGTAGGCAGTGGAGAGGTCGCGCTCCTCCGCGACGGCCAGCCCCGCGAAGCCGTTGTACGGCGGGTTGCCGAGGATGACGAGGATCGGCGTGTCGCGCTTGACGTGCGCGGCGGCGTCCCGCTCCTGCTCCAACTCCGGCAGGCCGAGGATGTGCTGCTTCGGCCCGGTCGGCGGCTCCCAGCCGGTGAGGGCGTTCGTCAGGTAGACGCCGACGCGCTCGTGCGCGCCCGCCGCGTCCGGCTGGCCCGCGAGCGGCGCGCCGAGGTTTTGCAGGAGCAGCCCGAGTTGCAGATGCGCGACGACGAAGGGCGCGGGCAGGATCTCGAAGCCGAAGACGCGCCCCATCGCCGCCGTCTTCAGGTCGTTGACGACGAGCGCGTCCCCGCCCCGCGCGGCGAGCGTGGCGGCGATCCGCTTCAGGACTTCCACGAGGTACGCGCCGGTGCCGCAGCAGGGGTCGAGGACGTAGACGCGCGGGTCGGCGAGGCCGTCCGGGATGTGCAACTCCTCGCGCAATACCGTGTCCACGCGGGCGACCATGTAGCGGACGATCTCCGTCGGCGTGTACCAGACGCCGAGGTCGCGGCGCAGTTCGGGGTCGAACGCCTCCAGAAACGGCTCGTAGAAGTACTGGACGGCATGCTCCTCCTCGAAGCGGGCGAAGAAGGCGGCGCGGTCCACGCGGTTCAGCGCGGCGGCCGTCCAGTCGAGCGTCTCCACCAGCCCGAGCGGCCCCAGTTTGGAGGGCGTCGCCACCTGCTCGAAGAGGACGCGGATCATCGGCACATGGAGGTACCACTGCGCCATCTGCCACTGGAACGGCTCCCTGCGCTCCGGGTTCTGCTTGTGCCAGAGCACCCAGGCGGAGAAGACGCCGTAGAAGAGCGTCTGCACGAGCGTCGAGCGGAAGAAATGCTCCCCCTTTGTCCCCTCGAAGCGCAGCCCCAACGCCTCCTCCAGCGCGGTGCGGACGGAGGCGAGGGCGGGCAGGGCCGACCGCTCGATGCGCGCCCGCGCGTCCCGCGCGTAGGAGGCGAGGAACCACGCGACATCGCGCGGGCTGGCGAGCGGCGCGGCGTGGAGCATCACCCGCTTCAGGTACTCCCCGAACCGCTCGCCCTGCTCCTCCGCCAGCGCGTGCGGCTCGGCGGCCCAGAACGCCGCCTCGCTCGCCGCCAGCCGGTACGATTCCAGCGCGGTCGCCGCGCCGTCCGCGCCCCGCCCGACGAGGACGAAATCGCGCAGATTGGTGATGAGCACCTGCCCGTACCGTTCGAGGTATTTCGCCACCTGCGGCGTGGCCGCGACGGCCCGCGCGTCGTCGCCCGTCCCCTTGACCTCGATCACCCCACGGGCGGGGAGCGCGCCCTTCGCCAGATCGGGCGGCGCGCCGTGCAGCAGTTGATCGTGCGTGAAGAAGCCGCCGTCCGGCAATCCCGCCCCCGCGCTGCTCGGATGGATGACGCAATGGACGCGCGGCTTGAGCGCCTTGCCGACCTCGTTGAGGAGGTTGGCGACGGCGGGGTAGTGGGACGTCTCCTTCACCCCAAGATGGCGGTTCACGGAGAGGTCCCGCAGGTAGGTTTCGAGCGCGCGCATCTCGCCTCATACTTTCCGAACCGCAACGAACGGCAATCGTGGGGCGAGTATAGCAAACCTCACCCCCCGGCCCCTCTCCATCGCGTGGAGAGGGGTGACTCATCTGAATTATCGTGCTGTTTCTCAAATATCCTGATCTTGTGAAGGTCGCTCCCCCTCTCCACGAAGATGGAGAGGGGGCCGGGGGGTGAGGTTTGCTCCCCCTTCCCGCGCCGGATACGATAGCGCGCAACACGATCCGCGATCGGTGAAGGAGGGCGCGCGATGTCCTACGATGTGTACGTCAATCTCAAGTACGACGACGAGATGGTCCGGCGCATCGTGGACATCGCGCCGCGCGTGGATTTCTTCGGCGACGGCGAGACGCTGACCTTCACGCCGAGCGATTTCGCCCTGCACAACGACCGCTTCCGGGGTACGCCGGAGCACCAGTTCATCGCGGAGCAGAGCGGCGGCGCGCTCGACGGCCACGGCTTCCTCATCGTCATCAATCGCGCCGGCCGCTCGCTCGCTCTGCACGACAATGGCCCCGGCCCGTTCGATCACGCCCGCGCGACGATCCGCGATTTCACCGCCTGGGTGCGCGGCAATGTGCCGGGCGCGAAATTCGATGTCGCCAGCATCGCCAGCACCGACGGTTACGCCGATTACGCCTACGTCGGCGCGATGGGCGGCTGGCAGGTGACCGACGCGGGCGGCGGCATGGAACCCGCCCGCGCGGCGGTCTGACCTCACCCCCGGCCCCTCTCGTACGGAGCCGTCACGGGGTGAGGGGTGTCTCGTCTGAGACGCCGTGATATTCGGCAAACATCCGATTCTGGCGAAAGTCGCTCCCCTCTCCACGCGATGGAGAGGGGCTGGGGGTGAGGTTCCCTCCCCCGGCTGCTATACTCCCACAGTGATGAGTATGTGTGTGTACTCACGGTGTATCGTTCGGCGGCGGGGGCGTGTGATGGCGCAAAAAACGGTTCGCTTGCCCCGTGCCGAGCGGCGGCGGCAGATATTGACGGTCGCGGCGGCGGCGTTCGCGGAGCGCGGCTTCGGCGGCGTGACGATGGAGGAGATCGCCGGCCGCGTCGGCGTCACGCGCCTCATCCTCTACCGCGCTTTCGCCTCCAAGGAGGACCTCTACCGCGCCATCCTCAACGAGACCGCCGCCCGGCTGACCGCCGCGATGACCGAGGCGGTCGCCCTCCCCGCCGCCCCGAGCGGCGCGGCCCTGCGCGCCTACCTCGACACCGCCCGCCAGGACCCGGCCGCCTTCATGCTCCTCTTCACCGGCGCGGCGGAAAGCCCCCGCGGCGTCGAGATCGAGACGGCGCGCGGCCAGGTGCGCGAGGAGATCGCGCGGCAGGCGCTCGCCCAGGCCGCCAAGGAGGGCATCACCCCCGATGCCTACTGGTCGTCCCTGATCGCCGAACTCACGCTCGCCATCGTCGAGCGCGGCACCCAGTGGTGGCTGGATGCCGCGCCCTCCCCCGCCGCGGACGACGCCTTCGTCGAATATCTCCAGCGCGGCGTGAGCGGCATGCTCGGCGGCATCGCGGCGGGCCATTTCAATTTGCGTTTCCCCGGTGGCCATGCCCGCCCCTGATCGCACAAGAAATTTTTTGAACCACGCGTCACATTCTGACGCCGATATGCTTATACTCGGCGAGACGTACTTTTGGTTGATTCCATTATTTGACCCGCTATTGGGGCACAGGAGATATCGCAATGCGACGCGCACGGTTCTTCATCACGCTGGCAATCCTCTCCATTGGTCTGTTTGTCGCGACCAATCCGGTCTTCGCCGCCGCGGGCGGCAATGGCAACGGGAACGGCAAGGGCAACGGCGGTCCCGGCGAGCCGGTCCTCCCGGAGGCGCCGCTGGCGATCCTGCTCCCGATTGTCGGCCTCGCCGTCGTCGGCCTCGCGCTCTTCGTCATCTATCGCCGCCGCCAGCCCACGCTCGATACGGCCGCCGAGTAACCGCGCCGCGCGTGCCGAAAAAGGTTGAACCGCCAAGACGACGCGACGGCGTGGGGCGTCGCCCAATTCGCCCGCGTGCTGCCGCTCGGCGCGGCGATTGACCCGACCGATGGAACGGTCTTCACCATCGCGACGCCGGGCGGCCCGCAGGGGGTGAGCATCGGCTCCGCCTGCTCCGGGTTCAACTCCCTTGTCGCCTGGCTCCTGATCGCCGTCGCGCTCTGCGTCGTCATGCGGGGGAAAGGCGGCAATGCGCGTGGCTTCGCGACCGCCGGGCGGCTCGCGCTCTGGGTGATCGCCGGGACAGTCGCGACCCTGCTCGCCAACCTCGCGCGTCCTCGCGCTGTTCGCGGTCGCGCACCGCTCCGGGTTGAACGGGACATTCGATGCCGTCCACGCCGCGCTCGGCACGACGCTCTTCGCGCTCATCGTGCTCGGCATGCTGCTGCTCCTGCCAGCCTTCGGCCTCGCGTTGCCGGTGGCCGGGCTTCCCACGCCGCGCCGCGAGCCGGCGGAAACGTCGCCCTTCCCGGTGCAGGCGGCCTTCATCGCCCTCGGCGGGTTCGCCCTCGCGGCGGGCGCGCTGCTCGCCGTGGCGTCTTCCAGATGGTGCTCGCCTTCATCGCGTTCTGCCTGCTCTGCCTGCTCTTCACGCGCGATTATCTCCCCGGCGCGGCGCAGGACGCGCCCGCGCCGCCATCGCCCGTGCGCCGCGCGCCGGTGCGCCCGGCCCGCCTGATCGCCGTGGCGGTCATCGGCGTTGCCCTGCTCGCGGCGGCGCTGGTGGCGTCGCGCTACTTCGCCCTCCACACCGATGCGCTCCAGTCGTTGGGGTGGCAGATCGGGGCGTGGCAGCAGGAGACGCTCGGCGGCGGCGCCCGGTTCCTGATCGCCGCGCTGCTGCTCGGCGGGGCGCTCGCGGTCGCCGCGCTGATCGTGCGCGCGCCGCGTTTCGGCCCGGAGGCGGAGAAGCCGCTGCGCCTGCGCCCGCTCACCGGCCCCGTCGGCGCGGCGATTGTCGCGGGCATCGTCCTCCTGACGACCGGGACGCTCGCCTTGGCGAATGTCACCGTCGCCTCGTTCGGCGGCAATGCGACCGCCTCCAGCGTGCCCGCCGGGGACTACGACGCGCTGACGCCGGACCTGCCCGGCCTGCAACGGACATTTGTCGAATCGTATGACTGGCCCAAGCAGTTCCTCGGCAAGACTTCGACCTACAACCGCTACGCGTATGACGCCGGGGGCGCGCAGCCTTTCTGGCTCGATGTCCTGACGACCGAGGACGCGGACGCGCTGGCGTACCACAATGTGCACAGTTGCTACGCCTTCCACGGCTACGTCAACGAGGGCGAGCGCGAGATCGGCATCGGCAACGGCGTGACGGCGCGCGTCGTCAACTACATCAAGCCGGACGTCGGCGAGACGTGGAGCACGCTCTACTGGGAGCAGCGGATCGAGCGGGGCGACAAACTCTTCTATCAGCGCGTGGTGATGCTCTACGACCTGCAACTCGCGCCGGGCGAGAGCGTGACGGGTTCGCGCTTCACCGCCAACAACGCCCTGATGCAGACCCGCGCCGCGCAACTCCTCAATGGCCTGATCGCACCACCCGCCGCCGCATAAGCCAGTACGGTTCGGTTGGGGGCGGATGCGGCCTCTCCCGATCCGTACGGGCGGTTCGTGAACCGCCCTCCGGCCCTCGCATCGGCACGCGGGCGGAGGGCGGGGCATCATCGCTGTCGCTCCCGGCGCTATGGCTCCTGCATCCACATTCCGTCCGGCTGGCGGGTGTAACAGCGTGGGATGTTCACCTCATCGAGCGTGCAGTAGTGGCTCCCTTGTTGATTGAATCCGGCATCGCGCGCGGCGTGGCTCGGCAGCGCCAGGACGAGCGCGAAGAACGCCACCCCGGTCACGACGATGGCGAGCAGGCGGAGATGCTCCTGCCGACCGAGGAGCCGGGCATAGACCAGTTCCTCGATCTCGTTGCCGAGGCGCGGCTTGCGCGGCATGGCGATCAGCGTGGCGAGCCAGCAGGTGAGCGGGATCGCGGCATAGGCGAGCATCGGGGATTCTCCTTCTGGTACATATCCTGCACCCTCGGTGGCATTGAATGAACGCGCGGATCGCGGCAATTGGCGACGCGA
>JAICIL010000186.1 GCA_025924435.1 Chloroflexia bacterium
CCCCCGCTCCCGCCCCCCCTGCCGGGGTCCGGGTGGTGGGGGGGGGGGCGCGCTCCCCCGCGGGCGGGTGGGCGGCGCGCGCCCCCGCCAGCGGGACAGCGCGCGCCCGGCCCGCGTCCGAGAGCCGCCATTCGCACGGCGGCACGCCCGGTTCGAGCGCGGGGAGGGAATGCTTCACTAGAATCAGGCTGCGCGGCACCCCCGCATCGCTCCTTTCGCGCCTCTTCGCATGGGCGGCGACATGCCATCGCGCGGCCGCCGGTTTCCACGCGAGCAGGAATACGCCGCTGATCGCCGCCGTTGTGCGATGCTGACAGCCTACATCGCCCGACGCTTGGAACGAAAGAGGAGGCGCGCATGGCAACAACGATCCGCACCGGAACGAATCTCGGCGAGCGCTCGCCGGATTGGGCGCTGCCTCGGCTTGATGGCGGCGAACTCGGCCCCGCGTCGCTCCGGGGCACGAAGACGCTCTACTTTTTCTGGGGCAGTTGGTGACACTGCCGGGAGCAACTGCCCGGGTGGCAGCACTTCGTTCAGCGTAACGCGAGCAAGGATTTCCAATTCGTCTCAGTTGCGGTGGACAATCAGGGGGCGGAGGCTGCGCGACCGTGGACGGAAAAGGCGGGCGCGACCTTCCCGACCGTCGTTGACCGCGACAACACCCTCGCGGCGATCTACGACTACAAACTGATCCCGAACGGCATCTTCCTCGATGAAGAGGGCATCATCCGCTATCGTAAGTTCGGCGGCTTCAATGTCGAGAATGCGGACGATGTCGGGGCCATTCAGCGGCTGATAGACGGCGAGGTCGCGCAGGTTGCACTGGACGCGAAGGACGCGCCGTATCACCTCGGCGCGACCGAGCGCGCGCTCGTTGATACCCGGATGCGGCTCGGCGCGGAACTGTTCGCGCGCGGCGCGCGGGCCGAGGCGGCCGCCGAATGGAAGCAAGCCCTCCATGCCGACCCGGAGAACCTGACGATCCGCAAGCAGATCTGGATGGCGGAGTACCCGGAGAAGTTCCACCCGACGATTGATTTCGACTGGCAGAAGGGCCAACTCGCCCGCGAGCGCGCCGAAGAGATCGCCCAAGGCATCTGCGGCCCGGACGGCTGCCCCGCTACCGCGCCGGTAATCGGGCATCACGACGATGCTGTGGCGTCCCCCTGATTCGGCTTCGGGGCGCGAACGGTCCATGTTGAGAGTAAATCCGGGTTAACGATGACTTCTCCGGTCGAGCGGAGCCGATATTCTCCCGGCTCCGCTTCGCTGACTTCCGGCCGCTCTCGCATCAATTTCACTGGATTACACACCTGGATTCCCACTCGGTTGAGTGTTCGATGATTCTGCCAGAATTTCAAGCGAGGCTATTGCAAACTCCTTGAGTGGAGGTAAGTCATTGACGATGACGCTCCAGACGACCTCATAATCAATACCAGTGATACTGGTGCGCGAGAATATTGCGGAAATCGCTCACGGCCCGCCATGCGATGTGCGGCGCTGCATTCCGTGTCTCCTCAGACGGATGTCCGGTCGTATCAGCGAGTTTTTCGAGATTTCGTTCGATGGCATCAAGCAGCAGTTGCGATGCAAGCGCCTCCTTACCAATCGCGGTGTACTCTTCAACGCGTTCGATACAGACAATGATGTACCGGGGGTTCCGCACATCGCGGTTCATAGCGCGACCGCTTCACGCAGCACATCCGCGCGGATTTCGTCATCCAGCATCCGCTCCGTGACGACTTCCACATCGCGTCCGAATAATTCCTGCAATCGAGCCGTAGTCCGCTCGGAAACCACGGGCTGTGCCGGGGACACATCTCCACGAGAAAGTCAATGTCACTCTCTTCGCGCGCCTCCCCACGGACCACCGACCCGAACACGCGCACATTGGCCGCGCCGTGTCGTTCGGCGAGCGCAAAGACTGTCTCACGCTGGTTGCGGACATCATTGAGCGATAGAACCCGTACTACTCTACTCCTGTATATGTCAAATATGAGATTGATGCATACCGTGATGCGACGAAATTATCATACGTATGCCTGTGAAGAGATGCAATTGCCGTGCACATTCACGGACGCATTAGTCGTCTCTCGCCATCTCCGTGCGTGGGCGGCTGCCATGTACGGACATGCTCATCCCCAGCCAGACGCCGGACATGATGATCGTCAGGCAGAGCACGTAGGGCATGAGGGACCAGAGGCCGACCGTCTGCGCGAGATTGCCCGCCAGCCAGGGGAAGAGCGCCGCGCCCATGCTGCCGAGGCTGGCGAGGAAACCGACCGCGCTCGGCACCAGACGGGCGGGCACGAGGCCGGGCAACAGCGCGATGGTCGTCGGATAGATCGGACCGAGCGCGTAGCCGGTCAGCCAGAGGCCGAATGCGGCAAACGCGGGCAGCGGCGCGAGCCAGATGACGAGGATGCCCGCCCCCGCGCCGATCAGGCATGAGCGGATCAGCGCCGCGTCCGGGATCGCGAGGCGCGCGGCGAGCCGGGCCAGCGTCAGCCGCCCGAGCGTGATGCCGAGCCAGTAGCCGCTCACCGACCAGCCGGAAACGAGGCTGCCGTGATGCCGCACCTCGGTCAGGAAACTGTAACTCCAACTGCCGAGGCTCACCTCCGTGCCGACGTAGATGAGCATGAAGAGCGCCGCCAGCCAGACTAACCGCAGGCGCAGCGTGTCGGTGAGCAGACCCCGCCCGGCGTGGTGCGCGGACGGATGCCGCGCACCGGCCGGGCCGGCGTCGAAGAGCGCGGCGAAGCCGGTGAGCAGGATGAGGCCGCACAGCCCCCAGAGGGCATAGACCGTGTTCCACGGCAGGCCCGCCGCCAGCACACCGGCGGCGACGATCGGGCCGAGGAACCCGCCGATGCCGTAGAACGCATGGAGATTGTTGAGCAGCGTCGTGTTCTCCGGCAGGCCGGTGATGTAGGTGTTCAGCCCGGCGTCAATCACCGCGAAGCCGAACCCCAATCCGAGCATCGTCGCGAGCAGGAGCGCGAACGGCGGTCGCAGGCTGACAACGCCCGCGCCCACCGCGAATGTGGCCGCCCCGAGCGCGAGAAAACGCCGCTGGCCCAGCAGCGCGACGAGCAGGCCGCTCCCGAACGCCGCGGCGATATATCCCGTGGTGAGCGCGAGGAAGATCAGGCTGACGACGCCCTTGCCGATGCCGTACTGCGCTTGCAGGCTCGGCAGCACGACGCCCGTCGCGCCGTCCGTCGCGCCGATCAGGGTGAATGCGGCGAACGCGGCAGCGACGCGCCGCCGCACGACCGTCGGCATCGTCGCGCGGTGGCCCATCGCCGCGCGCGACTCACGCATGGCGCATCGGGGACGATGTGGCGGCGACGGAGCGATCTCTCACGACGACTGCGGGTGCGGTGCGGGCGCGCGTTCATCTGCCGGGTCAATTGCCATGATCGTCACGGAGTGTCCTTGGAAGTCCTCCGTCGCGAGCGCCCGCCAGCCGAGTTTCTCGTACAACCCCCGTGCGCCCTCCGTGAAGAGATAGAGTTGTGCGACGCCCAGCCCCGCCGCCTGCGCCACGACCCGCCGCACGAGCGCGCTCGCCACCCCGCGACCGCGCGCGGCGGGTGCGACGTAGACGCTGGCGAGCCAGGGCGACAGTTCGCGGTGTGTGTCCATGTCGTACATAACCAAACTGGCCGATCCGAGCGGTTCGTCGCCGTCGCGGGCGATGTAGGTAGTGGGGATGCCGTTGGGGTCCGTTTGGTCGCGGAGGCTCGCGATCCGGTCGGCCAGCGAGTCGTTCGGGTCGAGGTGGCCCCATTCCCCCCACTGCCAGCGCGCGACCGTCTCGACAAGAGCGGGGTGATCGGCGATATGTTCGATGCGCACCAACGTCCTCCTCCTTCTCGCGGTCGTCGCGACGCGCGTATGTCATACCACATTCCCGTCGGTATCATTGCGTTTCTCACTGATTGGTCACTACAATCGCCCCCGACAGCATCCGGCGGCATTCCCAATCACGCAGCCTGCCGCGCCGCGTCGCCACGACGAAATGAGGGAACAATCATGGTCTACCGCCGACAGATCGGCGCGCGTGTCAAGCGGAAGGAAGATCCGCGCCTCGTCACCGGCAGTTCCACGTACGTGGACGATCTGCGTCCGCCGCGCACCGCCCACATGGCGATCCTGCGGAGCATCTACGCCCACGCCCGGATCGTGCGGATGGACCTTTCCGCCGCGCTGGCGCATCCCGGCGTGATCGCGGCGTACAGCGGCGCGGATTTCCGCGCGCTCTGCGGGCCGCTGCCGGGGCGGGAAGGAGAGGCCGTCCCCGGCATGACCGGGTTCGCCCCGCCCACGATCTGGCCGGTGGCGGCGGATCGCGTCCGCTACGTCGGCGAGGCGGTGGCGATTGTTGTCGCCGTGGATCGCTACGTCGCGCGCGACGCGCTCGACCTCATCGCCGTCGAGTACGACCCGCTCCCCGCCGTCGTGGACGCGGAGGCCGCGCTCGCGCCCAACGCGCCGCAACTCTACGACGAGGCGCCGGGGAATGTCGCCTTCACGTGGCGGCAGGCGCGCGGCGACGCGGCGGCGGCTTTCGCGGCGGCGGATGTCGTCGTGGAGCAGCGGATGGTCAACCAGCGGATCGCGGCGGTGCCGATGGAGCCGCGCGCGATCCTCGCCCAGCCCGACCCGCTCAATGGCGGGCTGACCGTCACGACCTCGACGCAGAATCCGCACGGCGTGCGCAAGCAACTCGCGGGCCTCACCCACCTGCCCGAGACGCTCATCCGCGTGATCGCCCCGGAGGTCGGCGGCGGCTTCGGCGTCAAGTCCGGCGTCTATCCGGAGGACGCGATGGTCGCGACGCTCGCGCTGCGCCTGCGCCGCCCGATCAAGTGGACCGAGACGCGCGGCGAGAGCCTCGGCACCACGCAGCACGGGCGCGGGCAGGTGGCGGAAGTCGCCGTTGCGGCGCGCGCGGACGGCGAGATCACGGCGCTCCGTTTGCGCGTCGTCGCCAACCTCGGCGGCTTCCCGCGCGGCCTCTTCGTGCCGATCCTCACCGGGCGGATGATGAACGGCGTCTACCGCTACGGCAATGTGGACCTGGAGATCACCGGCGTCTACACCAATACGATGGCGACGGGGGCCTATCGCGGCGCGGGGCGGCCGGAGGCCGCGTACTACATCGAGCGGATCGTGGACCTGCTCGCGCGCGAACTCGGCATGACGCCGATCGAGATTCGCAGGCGCAACTTCATCCCGCCCGACGCCTTCCCCTACGCCACCGCGACGGGGCTGACCTACGACAGCGGCGACTACGACACGGCGCTGACCCGCGTGCTCGATTTCTCCGGCTATGACGCCCTTCGCTCCGAGCAGGCGCGGCTGCGCGCCGAGGGGCGGTACCTCGGTATCGGCCTCGTGACGACGACGGAGATCAGCGGCGGCGGTCCGTTCGAGAGCGCCGATGTGCGCGTCGAGCCGAGCGGCGCCGTCACCGTCTCGACCGGCATCTCGCCGCATGGCCAGGGCGAGGAGACGACCTTCGCGCAGATCGTCGCGGACGAACTCGGCGTCGCGCTGGCGGACATCGTCGTCGTGCACGGCGACACGGCCCGCACCCCACCCGGCATCGGCACCTTCGGCTCGCGCGGGCTGGTGGTCGGCGGCTCGGCGCTGGTCCGCGCCCTCGCATCGGTCAAAGAGAAGGCGCGGAAGATCGCCGCGCACCTGCTCGAGGCCGCGCCGGAGGACATCGAGTTCCGCGACGGGCGATTCGGCGTGGCGGGAACCGCCGACCGCGCCGTATCGCTGCGGGAGATCGCCGCCGCCGCCTACGGGGCGCGGCTGCCGGCGGAGATCGGCTCCGGCCTCGAGGCGGTGGAATTTTTCCGGCCCGAACTCTCCGCCTTCCCCTTCAGCGCGGACGTCTGCGTCGTCGAGGTGGACGCGGAGACGGGCGTCGTGACGCTGCGCGATTACTTCGCCGTGGACGACTGCGGCCGGGTGATCAGCCCGCTGCTCGTGGAGGGCCAGATTCACGGCGGCTTGGCGCAGGGCATCGCGCAGGCGCTCTGGGAGGAGGTCGTCTACGACGCGAGCGGGCAGTTGGTCACCGGGTCGCTGACGGATTATGCGGTGCCGACGGCGCGCGCCCTGCCGCAGTTCGCGAGCACGCGCACGGAGACGCCGACGCGGTTTAACCCGCTCGGCGCGAAGGGGATCGGCGAACTGGCGACGGTCAGCGCGCCGCCCGCCGTCGTCAATGCCGTGCTGGACGCGCTGGCGCCGTTCGGTATCCGGCACCTCGACATGCCCCTGCACGCCGAACGCGTCTGGCGCGCGATCCACGACGTGCGAACCGGGCCGACACCCGGAAGGGGAATGGGGTAGCGCAGGCTTTCCAGCCTGCGAGCGCGGCGTTCGCCCCAACCTGGGGGTTACACAACCGAGTCGGAAAGATCGCTGACGCAGGCTGGAAAGCCTGCGCTACCAATCATGGGTACGGTATACTGGGAAATGCGGTGGCTCCGGCTAGCAGAGGGCGCCTGTTGGAGCGGCATCGCCAGAAAGTGAGCCAGACCGATGGGTTCCGTCCTCCGTCCGCTCTTCATCTCCGCCTCTCGCTCGTCCCGCGCGGAGCAACTCGTCCGCTCCTCCCCGCTCACGCAGCCGCTCGTCTCCCGCTTCGTCGCCGGTGAAACGTTCGCCGCCGCCCGCGCCACCGCCGAACGATTGGTGCGCGAGGGGCTGCTCGTCACGTACGACCATCTCGGCGAGGCGGTCGGGGACGAAGAATCTGTCCGGCGCGTGGTGGAGGAATATAAAACCTATTTCGCGGTCGCGGCGCGCGGGTCGCATTTCTCGCTCAAACTCTCCCAACTCGGCCTGAGCGTCCGCGAATCGCTCGCGGAGGAATCGCTCAGCGCACTTTGCACCGAGGCGGCGTGCTACGACCACCGCATCCGCGTGGACATGGAAGAATCCGCGACGATTGACGCGACGCTCCGCCTGGTCGAGGCGGCGCGCCCGCACGGTGGCGACCCCGGCATTGTCATACAAGCGATGCTCCGCCGCGCGCCGGACCTCCTCCAATGGGCGATTGACCGCGATGTCCGCGTGCGGCTGGTGAAGGGGGCGTACAAGGAGCCGGAGGCGGTCGCCTATCAGGGGCGCGAGCCGATCCGCCGCGCCTACCTCGCGCTGCTCGGCCCGCTGCTCGCCAAAAGCCGCGCCCCGGCCGTCGCCACGCACGACGATGTGCTGCTCGGCGGTGCGGCGCAGATCGCCTCGCAGTTCGACCGGCCGTACGAGGTGCAGTTCCTCTACGGCGTGCGCGAGGACCTCGCCCAGCGAATCGCGCGGCGCGGCGTTCCCGTGCGCATCTACACGCCGTTCGGCGACGCCTGGTATCCCTACTTCATGCGCCGCCTCGCCGAACGCCCGCAGAACGTCGGCTTCTTCCTGCGGCAGGTGCTCGACCGGACGAAGGAGTGAGGTGGTAGCGCAGGCTGGAAAGCCTGCGCTACCGGGGTGGATGGATGCGCGAACCGTCAAACAACCTCTGGCGGCATGGGGATTTCCTCAAACTGTGGGCTGGGCAGACGGTCTCGCAGTTCGGCTCGCAGATCACCGTGCTCGCGCTCCCGCTCGCCGCCGCGCTGACGCTGCACGCGGGCGCGGCGAACATGGGCTTCCTCGCGGCGGCGAGCACCGCGCCCTTCCTGCTCGTCGGGCTGTTCGCCGGTGTCTGGGTGGATCGCCGGCGCCGCCGCCCGATCCTGATCGTCGCGGATGCCGCGCGCTTCGCCCTGCTCTCCCTCATCCCCATCCTGGCGCTGCTCGACGCGCTGACGCTCGCCGCACTCTATGTGATCGCCTTTCTCGTCGGGATACTGACCGTCTTTTTCGAGGTGGCGTATCAGTCATTCCTCCCCGCCGTCGTCGGGCGCGCGCATCTCGTGGACGGCAACGGCAAGTTGGAGACGACCCGCTCGGCGGCGCAGATCGCCGGGCCGAGCGCGGCGGGCGCGCTGGTGCAACTCGTCACGGCGCCCGTCGCCATCGCCGTGGACGCGCTCTCCTTCCTCGTCTCCGTCCTCTTCCTCGGCCTGATCCGCACGCCGGAGCCGCCGCCCGCCCGACCGGCGGCGCGGCGGCGCGTCTGGCCGGAGATCGGCGAGGGGCTGCGCGCGGTGATGGATGACCCGATGCTGCGCGCCACGATGGGGAGCGCGGGCACCGTCAATATCTTCGGCAGCATGCTCTTCGCCGTCTACGTGCTCTACGCGCTCCGCATCGGCATCGGCGCGGGGCTGCTCGGCGCGACCTTCGCCGTCGGCAATGTCGGCTATCTCTGCGGCGCGTTCCTCACCCGGCCGATCACGCGCCGCTTCGGCACCGGGCCGACGATCGTCGCGGGATTGATCGTCATGGCGGTCTGCGGCCTGCTCGTGCCGCTCGCGGGCGGCCCGCTCGCCGTGAGTGTGCTCTGTTTGATGGTGGCGCAGTTCGCGCGCGGTTTCGGCGGCACGCTCTTCAACATCAACAATGTCAGCCTCCGGCAGGCGATCACGCCGGATCGCCTGCTGGGGCGGGTGAACGCGACCTCCCGCTTCGTCGGCACGGGCGCGCTGACCATCGGCTCGCTGGCGGGCGGGACGCTCGGCGCGGTGTTCGGGCTGCGACCGACGCTCGCCATCGGCGCGGTCGGCGGGCTGTTCGCGGTGATCTGGGTGCTCCGCTCGCCCGTCCGCACGCTGCGCACGCCGCCCGCCCCGGTCGAGGAGCGGGCGCGCGCCGCATAACGTGCGGACATGGTCGGGGGGGCGGGCGACCCCCCCCCCCCCCGGGGTGGGGCGGGGCCGGGGGGGCGGGGGCGATGCCGGGC
>JAICIL010000187.1 GCA_025924435.1 Chloroflexia bacterium
TCGACATCGAGCAGGTCGCGCAGCACGTCGCGGAAAATCCGCTGCCGCCCCGCGTCCTCCGCATCCCCGCCGCCGTCGAACCACTCGGCGCGCCGCAGGTAGCGCGTGCGGAGGTCCTCGATCATCTCCGCCGGCACGTCGCCCCGATGGGCGAGGGCATCGAGCCGATCGAGCGCCGCCCGCGCCGCCGCCAGCCGCGCCCGCGCCTCTTCCCGTTGCAGCGCATCGTCGCTCGCGATGTGCAGCCAGCGGATGATCGGCGGGAGCGTCAGCCCTTGCCCCACCAGGGTCGCGACGATGACGCCAAAGGTCACGAAGAGGATCGAATCCCGGTTCGGGAAGGGGCCGCGATCGGTGAATTCGGGCAGAGCTAGGGCGGTGGCGAGGGAGATGACGCCGCGCATCCCGGCCCAGCCGATGACGCCGAGTTCGGCGCGGGCGAGCGGGGGCGGCCCTTCCCCCTTGCTCCGGTTGAGCAGGCGCGCCAGGGCGCCCGCCGGGTAGACCCAGGCGATGCGGACGACGATCACGGTGAGGCTCACGGCGATAGCATCCCAGAGCAAGGTCGGGAACGCGTGCCCGGAAAGCGCCAGAAAGATCGGGTGCAGTTGCAGGCCGATCAGGATGAAGATCAGCCCGTTAATCAGGAAGGTCCCCAAATCCCAGATCGCGTCCGCCCGCAGGCGCGACGCGGGAGAGACGACGACCGGCGACCACCGCCCCAGATACAGCCCCGCCGTCACCGCCGCGAGCACGCCCGAGACGCCGAGGAGATCGGCGGGGAGGTAGGCGGCGAATGGTGCGAGGAGGGCCACCATCCCCTCGACACGAATGTCCGTGATCCGGCGGCGCAGGTGCGTCACACCCCAGCCGACGGCGAGGCCCATCGCCACGCCGCCGACACTCACGGCGACGAGCCGTGCGCCCGCGCGCGGCAGGGAGAAGGCCCCCGCGACTGCCGCCGTGACCGCCGCGCCGTAGACGACCAGGGCGGTGGCGTCGTTGACGAGGCTCTCGCCTTCGAGGATGGCGACGATGCGCGGCGGGACGCCGAGGCGCGAGGCGATGGACCCGGCGGCCACCGCGTCGGTTGACGAGACGATCGCGCCGAGCACAAAGGCTATCGCCCACGGGAAATCGAGCAACGCATGGGCGACCACGGCGACGCCGCAGGTCGTGACGATCACGAGGCCGATGGCCAGCGAGCCGATCGGGCGGAGATTGGCACGGAACTCGCGCCAGGGGGTCCGCACGGCATCCCAGTAGAGCAACGGCGGGAGGAAGAGCAGAAAGACAATGTCCGGCTCGAGCACGACGTCCGGCAGCACCGTGTTGGGGATGAAGCCGAGGATCAGGCCGACGACCACGAGCAGGATGGGGTAGGGGACGGCCAACCGGTCGGCGAGCGGGATCAGCGCGGCGACAACCGCGAGCAGGAGCAGGACGATAACGATGATCTCGTGCATGCGCGCCCCCATCGCGATCGCGCCGCCCCCGCTCGGCGGGGCGCGGCCCGCCGCGTGTGCCGCCATCATACATGGACGGACAAGATCCACCCGCCAGCGCGGTTGATCGCATCGTCGCGCGGCACTTGCGCGCGCCACGACAACCGCCATACCATCCGACGGGTCATCGCGGTCCGCGTCAGGGAAAGGGCCTCCATGCAATTCGCCGTCCACTACTCCCGGCCCGCCGTCGCGCTCGTTGATGCCGGGCGGATCGCCCCCGATTGCTTCAAATGCCCGGCCTGGCCGGACCTGATCGCGGCGGTCGGGGCGGCGTACCCGCTCTATGTCCACTTTCCCCTGCGCGCCGGGCGGGGAACCGGCGACGCCATTGACACCGAAACGCGCCAGCCCGCCGATTGGGCAAACATCGAACGGCTGCTCACACAGACGAACACTCCGTTCGTCAACGTCCACCTCGAACCGACGACCGACGACCACCCGGACATCCCCGCCGACACGACCGATCCCGGCCACATCGCCTTCCTGGCCGACTGCCTGATCCGCGACCTCCGCGCCGTGGTGGGGCGGTTCGGCCCGGAGCGCGTGATCGCGGAGAATGTCCCGGAGGGCGACGGATGCCTCCGCCCCGCGTATCTGCCCGCTGTCGTCCGCCGCGCGATCGAGGAGTGCGATTGCGGCCTCCTGCTCGACCTCTCCCACGCCCGCCGCGCCGCCCGCGCCCTCGGCATGGACGCGGCGGACTACATCGCCATGCTCCCGCTCGAGCGGACGCGGGAAATCCACGTCAGCGGCATCCGGCGGATTGACGACCGGTGGCTCGCCATCCTGCGCGCCGGGGGCGTGGATGAGCGCGTCGTCGCGCAGTTCGCCGGGCGCTGGCAGGATCACCTTCCCTTCACCGACGCCGACTGGCAATTCGTCGCGTGGTCGCTGGACCAGATCGCGCGCGGACGCTGGGGACGGCCCTGGGTCATTGCATTGGAGTACGGCGGCGTCGGCCCGCTCTGGGAAGCGGTCACCGACGCCGATATGCTCGCCGCACAGGTCCCGCGCCTCGCCGCCATGGTCCGCGCCTGCCACTTTTCCGGTTCGTAGGGCGTGCTATCATTGCGACGCACGGCCCAGCAGGCAATCGGAGGCGCGCGATGCAGTTCTTGCAGTCTATCGGGGCGTTGGAGACGATCTCGCTCGTCGTCTTCGTCGCCGTGGGGGTCGCGCTGCGCCGCTGGCTGGTCCGCGCGGAGCGGGACGGGCGGCTCGACCGCTCGCGCTGGGTCTTCCGCAGGGGAACCGT
This sequence comes from Chloroflexia bacterium, assembly GCA_025924435.1. The sequence continues at coordinate 2,764 of JAICIL010000187.1, forward strand.
CGCGAGCGCGCGCGGGATGTGGGCCTCTCCGCACCAGCGCAGCGCGGCGGAGCGCAACCAGCCGGAACAGGAACTCCCGCCCCTCCCCTTCCGCGACCAACAACCACCCGACGGCCGGTGACGCCCCGGTGCGCGGGGACGCGATCTATTTCACTGTCAGCGTGCCTTTCATGCCGAGGAGATCGTGGCCGGGGACGGTGCAGAGATAGTCGTAGGTCCCCGGCTTGAGGTCGAGCGTCACGGTCATCGTTGTGCCGGGATCGAGCGTCGGTACGCCCTTGTCTTCGCCGTTGATCTTCACGTTGAAGTTGTGCGGCGAGGGGCCGTTATTCTTGACATTGAACGTCACCATGCCCGCTCCCACCGTGGATTTGTCCAGCGCGATAGCGAAATCCTTCAGTTCGACGGCGACGGTGTTGCCGCCGGCAGCGGCGGGGGCGGATGCGGAGCCGGCGGGCGACGTCGGCGCACCGGCGGCGCTGCTGGCCGCGGCCGGTGCGGTCGTCGCGGCGGGGGCGGCGGTTGCCGCGGCGCTGGCCGCCGGTTGTGTGGCGGCAGCGGCGCTGGATGCGGACGCCACGGTCGGTGCGGTCGTCGCGGCGGCGGGGGCGGCGCCGGATGCACCGGTCGCGGCGCGCGTCGGCGACGCGGTCGTCGCGGTGGCGGTCGTGCTCCCGCCGCAGGCGGCGAGCGAGGCGCAGAGTATCAGCAATCCGAGCGTGAGCAAGAGGCGATGGCGCATGTTGCACATCCCTTTCGGCGTATCGCGGAACGACGGCGACGGTACATCTATTACCTCTTACGTGTGGCGGCACGCGCCTGGATGCATTGCCAGTGCATGCGGGGCGTGCGAACATCGGCATGCGAAAGATTCGAGCGGCAGGCGGGAGGTGGCAGGCGGGATGGCGAGCGGCGGGCGGCAACAGGCGGCGGAGGTCGTCATCATCGGCGGCGGGGTGATGGGCTGCGCCATCGCCCATGAATTAGCGACGCGCGGCGTCGGCGTGACGGTCGTCGAGCAGCGCGAAGTCGCCGCCTCCGCGTCCGGGGCGTCGGCGGGCGGCGTGCGGCAGCAGGGGCGCGACTTGCGCGAACTTCCCCTCGCGCTGCGGGCGATCCCCCGCTGGCCCGGCCTCGCCGACCGCCTCGGCGCGGATGTCGAATACCGGCGCGGCGGCCACCTGACGCTGATCGAGGATGAGGCGATCCTGCCCGCCTTCGCGCAGTCCGTCACGCGGCAGCGGGAGGCGGGGCTGGCGATCCGCCTCGTCGAGCCGCGCGGCCTCGAAGCGATCATGCCGGGCATCTCCCCGACCGTCGTCGCCGGTTCCTACACGCCGGAGGACGGCCACGCCAACCCGATCCTGACGACCAAAGCCTTCGCGGACGCGGCAATCCGGGCCGGGGCGCGCATCCGCGAGCGGACGGCGATGACGGGCTTCGTGAAGGACGCCACCGGCCGCATCGTCGCGGTGGAGACGACGGCGGGGACGCTCCCCTGCCGCTGGGCGGTCAACGCGGCGGGCGCGTGGGCGGGCGAGGTGGCGCGGCGGGCGGGCACGGCCATCCCGCTGCACCCCGCCTGCTACCAGATGCTCGTCACCGCCCCCGCGCCGCACATCCTCGACCCGGTCGTCGGCTGCGTCGGGCGGCCGCTCTCGCTCAAGCAGGTGCCGGAGGGCGGCTTCGTCGTCGGCGGCGGCTGGGCGGGCACGGTGCATCTCGACAATGGCCGGGCGGGCACCATCGGCGCGCATATCGCGGGGAGCGCGGCGGCCTGCACCGGCATCCTGCCGCTCCTGCGCCGCCTGCCGCTGCTGCGCGCGTGGAGCGGCATGGAGGGCGAAAGCCCGGACGGTATCCCGATGATCGGCCCCGCACCGGATGTGCCCGGCCTCTTCCATTGCTGCGGCTTCACCGGCCACGGCTTCGCCATCTCGCCGGAGGTCGGCGCGGTCGCGGGCGAATGGCTGGCGACCGGCGCGCCGCCGTACGACCTGCACCACTTCGACCCGGCGCGCTTCGCGGGCGGCGCCGTCCCCGCCCGCGCGCTGCCGATGGGCACGATTGACTTCACGCGGAATGAAACGACGCCGCAACCGGGCTGATCCATCGGCGGCGTCGGCACGCGCGGGATTCCGCCCATCCGAACGGCAGGAGGAATGTATGCGCCCGCTCTGGCTCGCTCTCGCGCTCTCGCTCGTTGCCTGCGGCGGGAGTTCCGCCGCGCCGACACGCCCCCCCGCATCCACACCCAACCTCGCGCTGACCGCGACGGCCATCGTGCGGCGGGGTGGCGCCACCGGCGCGCCGCTCGGTTCCCCGACCGCGACGAACCGCCCCCTCCTGCCCCCGTCCCCGACCAGTGCGTCGGGATCGCCTTCGCCGGTCCCCGTCACCTTCATCTCGGTCACCGGCGCGCCGCCGGGCCGTGACGCCTCGGCGACGATCCAGGGCCCGCCGAACACGGTCTGCTCCATCGAGTTCTTCGCGCCCGGCGGGGAGACGACCGAAGCGCCCGGCCTCGACGACAAGCGGACCGATGCCAGCGGCCGGACGTCGTGGTCCTGGCCTATCGCCACCGGCACACCGCCGGGAATGGGTCGGGTGATCGTCTTCTGCGGCAGTGCGGTGGGCACCGGGCCGATCACCATCGGGTGAAGGAAGTCCCACGCGCAGGCGCTGAAGGGACTGCGCGGTCCGGCGCTCTTTCCTCGCCGGGAAGAAACTCCTACGAAACATGCCCGGCATGCGGACTGCCGCGCCCGAGGAGTCGGGAGGTTTTCCCGATGGCGGGCGTGCCGCCGCTCCCTATACTGCACCCACAGCACCGGCAGCGCGCCGGGCCGCGGGGGCGTCGCAACGCGATTGAGGGGAAACGGTGGCAGCACTGATAGACGAGGTTTGGAGTGAGGATGCGGATTTTCACCGCGTATTTTCCGTGCTGATGGAGGCACGAGTCACCGCGCGCGCCCTGTTCGATCTTTTCCCCGACGAATGCGCCGCCTCCCCGCTCTATCAGCGCCTCGAGGACGCGCTGAGCGAGATATGGGTCGAACTGACGCGGGTGGAGCGGCGGACCGGCTGGGACGCCGTCGGATGAGCGCCGTATGGATGCGGAATGGGCGGGGCGCGGCGGTGGTCGGGTGAGGATGGAAACCGAACCCGAGAAGCGATACGAGGGGCGCTACCGCCCGCTCATCGCTCTCCTCACCGCGACAGAGGCCAACATGATTGCATGCACCTTCGCCGAGATCGAGCGCCTCACGGGGAAGCCGCTCGCCATTTCGGCGCAAACAGACGCGACCTCGTGGGTCAGTCCCCGCTACGGGTATATCCGCGAGTGGCGGGCGATGGGCTGGCGGGCGCGGTTGGACCGGGAACGGCGGCGGGTGGAATGGCGGCGGATAGATGGATAGGAGCGAGGGGCGGAGCCGCCATCCGATCGCTCTCTCCGGGACCCGTGTTCCATCTCAGATGAGCGGCTCCGCCCATGATTCTTTCCCTCCCGCGATCCGGTTCCAGCCGCGGGGCGCGGCGATCGCGCGGCCCGGTAGCGAGACGGTCGGGGCACCCGATGCCGGAGCGGGATACGAGGATATCGGGTGCGACACGATGTGATCGGTATTTTTCCGCCATCACCGCGCTCTCTTCTCTGTGAGAGTCTTTTCCCCTCTCACGTTGTAGCAGCCGCCCCCACCGGCTGCTACTTTTCTTTGTTCTCGTCCGCCCGTCACACCCACGCGCGCTCGTCCGGGCGCCGCTTCCCAATCTGACACTTCCGTCATCTTCCCTCTTGCCCGTAACTGTTACCCCGAACGATCCGTTAGGCAGAGTAGAGACGGGCTGAATCGGAAGATGGAAGAGATAGAGGGGGTGCGGGAATGTGGCAGATGACTCACGCGGACGGAGCGGCAGCGAATCAGTTCAGCAGCCCCGATGCCCGGCGCGTGCCGGCCGATGGCGCGGCGAGCGCGGCGATGTCGGCCGAACAGCGCAAAGAGCTCGCGCGGCTGGATGCGCAGCATCGCGATCGCTGCGCTCGCATGATGCAGATCAAGGAAGCGTACGAGGCGGGGCGGCTGTCGTTCGATCAGGAATTGGTGCGGGCCCGCGAGATCCAGCGCGAAATTGTCGCCATCGGGGCGCGGATGTACGAACTCGTGCGCGAGCGGCCCCTCTCCATGTCCCGCTGACGCGCCACCGCCGGTCGCCACATCGATGCGAGGCAGCGCGATTCCTGCTATCATTGCGCGCGATGAACGTGCTGTGGGGTGCGCCGGGGGGCGGAATAGATGGCTGTGGCGGACAACACTGAGCAACTCGATAAAGCGATCAAACAGACCGTCAAGACCTTCAAGGCGGCGAGCGCGATGCAGATCTGGACATGGTCCATGAACCGCGAGGGCGATCTGCTGACGATTGAAGGCCGCCTGGACCAACTGGCACGGGCGGGCATGCTCCACCGCATAGACAACTCCTTCCCGCCCGCGTACAAGATGGGTCGCTGGAAATAGCGAGCAGCGAACGACGAGCGACAAGTGCGGAGAGGGCCGGCCATCGGCCCTCTCGCTGTTTGCCGGTGGGCGATCATGCGCGTGGGCAGTGGAAAGAATATTGCATTCCCGCCGGTGTCTATGAGACCGTGTCTGTCGCGAAAGGGAGAAGCAATGGCCGAAGCCGAGGACCCGGAGGAATTCACCGAAGAAACGATCGGCAAGTGCCCGGAATGCGACGCGGCGATGCAGGTGGAAGGGCAGGACCGGATGCGCGACGTTGACCCCGCGCGTATCCTCGGAGGCTCGAAAGCGCTCCAGCCGCAGAGCGACAACAGCCGCTTCGCTACCCGCCTCCGCTGCGAGAATGGCCACCGGTGGTGGATGCTGACCGAAGACGTGCGCGCGGCGGGGTAGGGGCGAATCGCACCTCCGCCCTTGCGACCCACGGCAAGCCCGGCTACGATGCGCGGAGCAGCAAAGAAACGACCGGACGCTTCGTGGGAGGGGAGAGCGATGGCAGCGCATGACAATGGCCCCGCGCCGCACGTTGAGGACCATGACGGGATTTCCTGCATTCGCGGCAGCGAGAATGTCCGTAATTGGAACAACATCAACTACGCGCTCGGCCTCTCAGGCAAGAACACGAACGCGCAGCATCTCTCGATGAACGTCGCCACCGTGCCACCGGGCGGCGTCGCCTATGCCCACATTCACGACGGCTTCGAGGTGATGCTCTATATCCTGCAGGGCCACGTCCGCCACGAGTACGGCGAGGGATGCAAGCAGGTGATCGAGAACACGGCGGGCGACTTCATCTTCATCGAGCCGGGCGTCCCGCACGAAGTCTTCAACTTGAGCGACACCGAACCGATCGTCGCCGTCGTCGCCCGCTCCGCCGCCGACGAGTGGGACAAGATCATCCCCTACGACCGCACGACCGGCAGATCGGGCTAACCGTCTCCCGGCACGAGAAGCAAACTCCCGCACCACGACTGACATCCGTGCATCACTCATGCAGCACACGGGGGTAGCGATGGTAGCGGCTTTCCAGCCTGCCTCCCCGCATCCAACGGCAGCCTGGAAAGCCTGCTGACACCAGAAAAACTGAGTTGTGTCCGGATGTCGGACACGATGCTTGACATCCCCGCCGACCGCGTGCTACACATTCTTTGTTACTGAAAGAAAGGTCGCGGGAAGGCAGCGATGACCCTGATTAGCGGCACACCCCAGACGATGGCGCGCGTCAACCGCTCGGCGATTCAGCGGGCAATCGAGGAGTGGGGGCCGATCTCACGGGCCGATCTCGCGCGGCGGCTCTCGCTCAGTGGCGCGACGGTGACGCGCGTCGTCGCCGGGCTGCTGGCCGGGGGAGTCGTCGTCGAAGATCGCCAAGGCGTCTCCACGGGCGGGCGGCGGCCGATCCTGCTCAAGGTCGCGCCGCGCGCCTCGACGGTGATCGCGGTGGATGTCGGCGGGACGAAGATTGCCACCGGCATCGTTGATCGCACCGGCGGTATCCTCTACGAGCATGTCGCGCCGACGCGGCAAGGAGATACCGCGCCCCTCGCCGTTCTCCTGCGCGAATTACAGGCGGCGCAGGAAGA
>JAICIL010000188.1 GCA_025924435.1 Chloroflexia bacterium
CGGGCGGTCGCCTCGTGCAACTGCTGGCGACGCTCGCCGTCGCGGCGTGGATCGCCTGGGCGGTCGGGCGCGGCGCGGGCGGGCGGGTCGGCTGGCTCGTGGGCGGGTGGGCGGCGCTGCTGCTGCTGACGTGGCATCTCGTCGCGCACTGGGGGGTGATGGTCCGCCCGGACATGACCGCGCTCGCCTGGAATCTGGCGGGAGTGACGAGCCTGCGCCGCTGGTGGGACGCGCCGGGGCGGGAGGGATGGCGCGGCGCGTCGTGGCCGCGGGGAGAGGCGCTGGGCCTGCTCGCCCTCGGCGCGGGCTGTTTCGCGCTCGGATGGTGGACGAAGCAGACCTACGTCGTCGTGCCGGCCGCCTTCGTCCTCGCCCTCCTGCCTTACCGCCCGAAGGTGGCCGCGACCCTCGCGGGCCTCTACGCGGCGCTGGTTGGCCTCTCGCTGGGCGTATTGACGCTCTTCACGGCGGGCGGATTCTTTCAGAAGACGCTCTACTACCAATTCTCGTGGACCTGGCACGCGTACCTCTATCTGGCGCGGCCATTCGCCGGGCGGTATGGCCTTCTCCTGGCGCTCGCGTGCCTCGCCGCCGTCTTCATCTGCGCGCGCGAGCGGCGGCTGACCTTCGGCGTCTGCCTGTTCGCGCTCACCCTGCTCAAGACCCTCGCCGCCGGGACGGACGGCGGGAATCACAACCACTTCATCGAATCGCTCGTGGCGTCAACCCTGCTGGTGGGGCAGGGCGTGACGTTCCTGATATCCTCCGCCGTGCGGCGCGAAGCATCCGTCGCCGGGATGTCGCCCGGCCGCATCGGCCCCCGTCCTCCGCGTACACTGGCCCCATTCGGCTTCGTGGGTCTGGCCGCGATGCTGCTGCTCACGGGCGTTGCGGTCGGCGAGCGGGAAGGGCCGCGCGGCTGGCTCGCCTGGGAATATCGGCTCCCCACCGCCGCGGAACGCCGGGAGTTCGAGCGGGTTGCTTCCCGCGTCGCCAATACCGCGGGGCCGGTGTACGGCGATAATGTCGGCTTGGGCATCCTCGCGCTCACCGGGCATACGGTGTCGGTCACGGACCCCTTCACGATGGCGGCGGAAGTGCGGATGGGGCGGTGGGACGATTCTGCGCTCATCGCCAATGTGGCGGCGGGGCACTATCGGCTGATCGTCCTGCGCGGCGATGTCGCCGCGATGGATCCGGGTCATCCGCCGGGGGATGAAACCCCCGGCTTGATCCGCGCCATTCAGCGGCATTATCACGTCGTGGAGCGGAGCGGCCTCTGGCTGTACGCGCCGAACGGGTGAGGAAAATCGGTGGTGGCGGATTTCCGCCTGCCACCGAGTACGCTGCGCGATGCCCGGCTGTCGGATCAATCGCTTGACGCGGGTGCGCGCTCGCTGCTATGCTTTGCGCCAACAAGTGAACGCGGCTCGTATCCAGAGTGGTGGAGGGTAATCGGCCCGTTGAAGCCCGGCAACCGGCGGCGCGCGGACAATGCGCGCGGCTAAGGTGCCAACTCCTGCCCCGGCGGGGCGAGATACGAGGGATGCCGGATGGGAGCCGCCGTCGCAGCAGATGTGACGGCGGTTGCGCTGCCCGGCCCCGCATGGCGTGGACGCGGATGAGTCCGTGGGGAAACGCTCGCAGCGAATCGGGGCATGGTGGAAGCCCGAAGAGCACGCACCCCGTCGGATATGCCCGCCGAGCCACCGGCTGAACGGCACGGGAAGTTCGCAGTTCGATGTTCGATGTTCGAAGCAGGGAGACCCCCGCGTTCTTCGAACTCCGAACTCCGAACATCGAACTTCCCACAGTAGGCCGCGTCGGTTCGCCCCCGATACCGGGCGAGGGTTGGGCGTGCATCTCTGGCGCGCCGTACCCGTCGAGGCCGTGGCCGCGAGGCCACGGTGAACAGGGTGGTACCGTGAGCGTGTTCGTCAATCGCTCACCCCGTGGGGTGAGGATTGGCGTTTTCGTTTTTTCGGGCGGTATCACCCGGTTCGGAGGTGTCGGATGCACAGTATCGCGGTGACGAGCGCGGAATCCGCCTGCCCCCTCCGCGCGCGCGATGATCGTTTCCCTCCCTATCGGGCGGAGGGGATGGACCTCGCGCATACCCGCTTCTATATGCTACCGGCGGAGCGGTTGCCGTTTGCGCTGGATCGTGGCGGCGCTCTAGGGGAAGTGACGATCGCGTATGAGACATGGGGCACGCTCGCGCCCGCGCGCAACAACGCGATCCTCGTCCTCCACGCGCTGACCGGCGGGGCGCACGCCGGCCCGCATGCGGATACCGAGACGCCCGCGCCCGAGCCGTGGTGGGGCGACCTGATCGGCCCCGGCCGCGCGATTGACACGAACCGTTTCTTCGTCATCTGTCCGAATATTCTCGGCGGTTGCTACGGCAGCACCGGCCCGATGAGCGTCAACCCCGCGACGGGCGCGGCGTATCGCATGGCCTTCCCGGCGATCACCGTGCAAGACATGGTGCGGGCACAGGCGGCGCTGCTCGATGGGTTCGGCATCGCGCAATTGCACGCGGTCGTCGGCGGCTCGCTCGGCGGCATGCAGGCGCTCCAGTGGGGCGTGACATACCCGGAGCGCGCCGGGGCGGTGATCGCCATCGGCGCGTCGGGCCGTTTCCACGCGCAGGGGATCGCCTACAACGAAGTGGGCCGCCGCGCGATCATGGCCGATCCGAAGTGGGTCGGCGGCGACTACGACCCCGCCGACCCGCCGCGCGACGGCTTCGCGATTGCCCGGATGGTCGGCATGATTACCTACCAGTGCGACGAGGGGATGACGGCGCGTTTCGGGCGCAACGCGGCGACGCGACCGTCGCGGCACGCGCCCTTCGCGGGCAAGTTCGACATCGAGGGCTATCTCCATTATCAGGGGGACAGCATCGCGCGCCGCTTCGACCCGAACGCGTACCTCTATCTGACCCGCGCGATGGACCTCTTCGACCTTGGCAACGGCTTCCCCTCGTACACGGACGCGCTGCGCCGCCTGACGATGCCGACGCTGATGGTCGGCATCAGTTCGGACATCCTCTTCCCCGCCGGGCATGTCCGCGCCGTCGCGGAGGAGTTGCGCGCGCTCGGCGCCCCCGCCCGCTACTGGGAACTCGTCTCGCCGGACGGGCACGACGCCTTCCTCAAGGAGTTCGCGCAGATGACGCCCGTCCTCCGCCGCTTCCTCCAATCCGCCGACGAAGCGGGCTGATCCGGCTCCAAATCAGTAGAACCACAGAGACACAGAGGGCACAGAGGACGCAAAGAAACATCATGAGACAGAGAATCTGCTTCAGCACAGATAGATCGTAATCCCCGCCGTTTCTCTCTCCTCCTCTCTGCGTCCTCTGCGCCTCTGTGGTTCTCTCCGGTTCGATTCCTGCATAGGTTTCCGTAGATTTCGGGGCAAATGTGGCGCGCTGGCACGGTGTGTGGCATACCGGAGATACCACGGGCGCACCGAAGAGAGGTTTGGCAGTGTCGCCAGTCCGCCCCGTCGTCAGTACATGGGGGTGTCCTATGGCTTCGTCCTCTCCCGTCGCATTCCCCGCCGCGCCGCGTGCCGTCCTCAAGGAGCGATTCGGCCCCGCCGTCATCTCCGGCTTCGTCGCGACCACCGCGATGGCGATCACCGCCCTGATCGCTTATGGTTTGGCGCTCGGTGTCGGCGCGGCGAATGGCAATCTCTTCCAGCAGTGGTTGTATGCCCTGACGCACAACCCGGTGACGGAGAATGTGCGCTCGTCGCTCCTCGCGGTCGTCGGATTGGATCTCGCCGCCGGGATCGTCTGGGCGCTGGTTTTCGCCTGCGACGCGAACGACCGCCTGATCGCCTTCCCCGGCTGGCTGCGCGGCATCCTCTTCGCGCTGCCGCCCGCCATCCTCTCGCTGATCGTCTTCCTGCCGCTCGTCGGCGGAGGCGTCTTCGGCGTCAAGATCGGCGCGGGGCCGCTGCCGGTGATCGGGAATATCATCCTGCACCTCGTCTACGGTGCGGTACTGGGTGGGATGTTCGTCCTCGACGGGAATATTGATCACACCGGCAAGAGCGACCCGGCGATGGAGGCAACGCTGCGGCAGGCGGAATCTGGCGCGGGCTGGGGCGTCCTGCTCGGCGCGCTGCTCGGCGGCGGCGGGACGCTGCTCGTCACGCTCCTCATCACTACGTCGGCGGCGGCGGATGTCGCGGGGGCGACGATCGGCGGCGCGGCAATCGGCGCGGCGCTCGGCGTCGTCTTCGGTTCGATGGCCGCGATGACGAATGCGCCCGCACCCACGGCGCATACGGAACCCGTGCCGGCGGATGGGACGATGCCCGCCATCAATCAGTGAGCGACCACCCTTCGTAACAACATGTGTGCGACGCGCCGCGCGTGGATGCCGCCCACGGCGGAGCGCCGCGACCGGGCACGTTCACGCGCGGCGGACGAGCATCGCACGGGTGTGCAGCGTTCCGTCGGCATCCAGGCGGCAGCGACCGAGCGCGGCGAGGCGCGGGAGCGCCCGACGCCGCCAGCCCGCCGCGCCGGACCACGACGCGCCGTCGCCCGTCATGCCGCGCGGGCCGTCGCCGATAAGCAGATAGGCCCGGATGGATGGCGTCGCCCGAAAGCGTGCGGGCCAGTCGGTCCCGCGCGGCGGCCAGACGCACAGCAGTGTGCCGGGCTGATGCTTTTCCAATGCGGCGGCGACCGCGTACTGCTCCACATCGTCCGGCAAGGGATCGGGCCACCACGTGCCATCGTCCGTCGCCGTGATCGGCATGTCGGCGGCGCAGAGGACGCGGGCCAGGTCGCCGCGACCCGCGCCGACTTCCAGCCACGGCCCCGGCAATCGCCGCAAGACAGGCGCAAGGGCGGCGACGAATTCGACGGTGGGCAGATGGTAGATGCCGCGCGCCCGGCAGACGGCGACGAACCCCGCGCGGGTAGCGGGGTTGGCGAGGCGGGCATCGAGGGCGGCGTTTGTCGGCAGGGGATGGGCGGCGAGCCACGCCTCCCAATCGCGCCCGGCGGCGTCGTAGGGGACGCGGGCCGGGGCGAGCGATTCGCTCAGAAGCGCATCGGGATCGTTCATCCTGCCCTGCTTCGGCAATTATGCGGCATCTTGCGGCACCCTTCGGATCGCGCGAAACGACGAGATTTCTTGGTATACTATCGCCAGTCGGGGGCAAACGCGCGACATCGCGGCCAGTCCGCCGGGTGGTAGTGGGGCCGACAGAGGAGGAATGTGCATGGCAGGGACGCCCGGCTCCGGTTCCGACTATCCGTGGCCGCCGTATCCTTCGCCGTCAACGCAGGGAAACGACAGCCAGCGCGCGCAACTCGAGGCGGCGCTCCACGCCGCGCGCGAGCAGCGGCCGCGGATCGCGGCGGAGATCGGCGAGTACCTGTACAGCCTCGTCCTCCAGGGGCAATTGCGCGACCCGATCGTCCTCGCCACCTGCCGCCGGTTGTACGACCACGAGCAGCAAGTGTTGCAACTCGAGGCGAACCTGCGCGCAATTGCCGTCGCACCCCCGCCCGCCTATACGCCGCCGTATGGCGCGAACACTCCCCCCGGCCTGCCGCCCGTCCCATCGTCGCTCGGCAGCGAGGAGGCCGCAACGATTGTCGCCCCCGCCAACCGCGCATCGCACGACGACGCGCCCTTCGCGACGCCGGACGCGGACGCGACGCGCATCCATCGTTCCATGCCCGGCTCGCGCGATGCGCGGCCACCGGCTCTCCGCCCCGCCGACCTCGATTCCGCCGAGACGCGGATCGCGCCCGTGCGCCGGCCCGAACCCGTCGCACCGGGCGCGGCAAAACCGGCGGAACGGCGCTGCACCCACTGCCGGATGCCGCTGCGCGCGAGCGACACGACCTGTCCCGTCTGCGGCCGCCCCGTCGTCGAGCAGGCCGCCGAATCCCCGCAATGCCGCCGCTGCGGCACCGAACTGCGCCCGCAGGACCGCTCCTGCCCGGTCTGCGGCACCCCGCGCATCTAGATCACGGGCTAATCGCCTATTGCCCATTGTGCTGCATGTACGTTCAGTGTATCGTTCGCGTAGCGGGATACACCGTTCCGAAGTGATGGAGCGAGCGACGTGACCGACACAGTGGCGACGATTATTCCTCTATTCCTCCCTCGGCGGAGCGCAACGCGGTTCGGGAAACGAACAAACTGGCCCCGGACGATCGCGCGGTGCACGACTGGTATCGGTTTGTCCTCTCTTTCCCGCCGCATCTTGTCGGCGACTATCTCGATCGCTTCGGGGCCACCGCCGATACCCGCGTGCTCGATCCCTTCTGCGGCACCGGCACGACGGTCGTTGAGTGCAAGAAGCGCGGCATTCCGAGCGTCGGCATCGAGATTAATCCGGTGGCGCAGTTCGCCGGGGCCGTTAAGACCGACTGGACACCCGATCCCGATGGGTTGCTCGCCCACGCCAGCGAAATTGCGGAAATCGCCCTAGACCGATTATCCGCACAAGGAATTGAAGACGATCCGAGCTGCGATCCTTCGGGCGCCCCGCCGGCGCTTCCCGCCCGACTACGCATCCTGCCCCCTGAGCAATGGGCGCTTCTGCTCACCAACTCGATCAGTCCGCTCCCGCTGCATAAGACCCTCACACTGCTGGATATTCTGGAACGGAACAACGACGCGCGCTACAGCCACCATGAATTGCTCGCACTCGCGAACGCGCTGCCATTCACGATCAGCAATCTGCGCTTTGGCCCGGAAGTCGGACTCGGCACCATCAAGACGGATGTCTCGGTCGTGGGGACATGGCTGGCGGGGGTGCGAGCGATGGCGGCCGACCTTCGCTCACTTTCTTCCCTCGCGCCTGTCCCATCGGTCGTGCACCACGCCGACGCGCGGGAAATGCTCGATGTGCTGGAACCGGCATCTATTGACATGGTGATCACCTCGCCGCCGTACCCGAACGAGAAAGATTACACGCGCACCACGCGGCTCGAATCCGTGCTGCTCGGCTTCATCACGAGCAAAGAAGAACTCCGGGCGCTGAAGCGCGGCCTCGTCCGCTCCAACACGCGCGGCGTCTACAAAGGCGACGATGACGACCAATGGGTCGCGCACTTCCCCGAAATCCAGCGCATCGCCGGGGCGATCGAGGACCGGCGCATCGAACTGGGCAAGACATCCGGCTTCGAGCGATTGTATGCGCGCGTGACGAAACTCTATTTCGGCGGCATGGCGCGGCACCTTGCCGACCTCCGCACCGTCCTCCGACCGGGCGCGCTGCTCGCGTATGTCGTCGGCGATCAAGCCTCGTATTTGCGGGTGATGATCCGTACGGGCCAGTTGCTCGCGGCGATCGGCGAATCGCTCGGCTACGAAGTCGTCGGCATCGATCTGTTCCGCACGCGCATGGCGACCGCGACGAAAGAGCAACTGCGCGAGGAAGTCGTTCTCTTGCGGTGGCCGGGTCAGCAGCCGCGACTATCTAGAAAGAATGAAGAGAGTTGATTCTATGGCTGCTAACGTGGCGACTGCGGCGAAATACGATCAGATCATCGAGCGTGTTTTCCACAACCATTACGATGGGAACGTCACCGAGTTTCATTTCGGGCGGGAGGAATTGGCGCAGGCAGCCGGAGACTTGGAACTGCCCGTGCCAAAGAACCTTGGCGATATAATCAATCACTTCCGCTTCCGTGCTGATATGCCCGAACGGATACAAGAAACTATATCAAGCGATAAGTTCTGGATCATTCGTTTGGCGGGACGTTCCCGTTACCAATTCGCGATCTCTCCGCTATCGTTCCTCGTCCCGACGCCGGGATTGAGTGTCACCAAAGTCCCGGATTCGACACCTGGGATTGTCGCGAAATATCGCCTCAGTGATGAGCAAGCCTTGTTAGCGAAACTTCGCTACAACCGTCTCGTTGACATTTACTCCGGTGTTACGTGCTATTCGTTACAAAATCACTTGCGGACGACCGTCAAAGAGTTAGGGCAAATCGAAACAGACGAAGTCTATATTGGTGTTGATCGCCGGGGAGCTCACTACGCGTTCCCCGTTCAGGCAAAAGGTGGAAGCGATAAACTAAGCGTTGTGCAAATCGAGCAGGATTTCAAACTGTGCGCAGAAAAGTTTCCGGCTTTGATATGTAGGCCATTTGCGGCTCCGTTCATGGCAGATGATCTCATCGCACTTTTCGAATTCGAGATGGATGAAACAGGTATCGTACTCTCCTCGGAGAAGCACTACCGCCTTGTGTCGCCGGACGCTGTGACGGCTGCGGAGTTGGAGTCGTATCGGGCACGCCCATATTGAATACGCTTCACCAGAAACTCCCTCGTGCTGGTATTGAACGCGAACTGCTGCGGGAAAAGGGGCAGTTCTGGACGCCTGCATGGGTAGCTGAGGCGATGGTGCGGTACGCTATCGGGGGTGGCAGCCGGTCGCTTTTCGATCCGGCGGTGGGCGACGGCGCATTTTTCCGTGCCGCGAAGTCAATAGAGAAAGAGGCCGGGCACGACCTGGCGCTTTTGGGGACCGAGATCGATCCCGAGGTGCTCCAATCGGCGTTGCTGAAAGGGTTGTCGGCGGACGATCTTCGAGGCGTTCAAAGCAGCGATTTTCTGCACTACACGCCATCCGTTCTTTATCAGGCAATAGTTGGCAACCCGCCGTATATTCGGCATCACCGGCTATCCGGTACGGTGAAGGCGGAATTGAAAGCATTTGCTTCGCGGCTAGAGCGGACTTCCTAGAGACTGATCCTGGTGGGGTGGGTAGCCGCAGTGGGCGAACCACCCCGCCGCATCTCCGGTCGTCACGGTACCCAACGCCGCCCCGATTGCCCCGATCAACCCCTCCTGTCTCCGTTTCCCCGC